>CAMKQH010000006.1 GCA_946414885.1 uncultured Lachnospiraceae bacterium | reverse complement strand
AAGTTTGGCAACCTCCGATTTTTCAATTTTGACAACCTCGCCAAACACCGATTTGCTTAACCGTTTATACTGAAATTTAAATATCCTTTATGTCCATAATGATGTTATAAACATCGGTGAAGCATCCTCGCTCATTTTAAATCCGCAATTCTCATAAAAATGTGCCTCATCATCATAAGCAATTACTGCCACCCGCAGATAATCCTTATAATGATTTTTCACCATTTCAACAAGTGTTCTTCCTATTGTATTGCCATGATAAGCCGGGTCAACAAGGAGGTAATGAACATACGCGTTCATAATACCATCATCCATCACGCAAATCATTCCTACAAGTTTCTCTCCATCCCACGCCGAAAAAACCGTTTTGAAATTCTTCATGGCTACAACAAGTTTTTCCGGAAAATGCCCGGAAGACCAATCTACCGAAAGAAATAGTTCTTCCAATTCCTTTTCTGAAAAATCATGAATGTCTTTATATTGTATTTTCATTATTATCCGTCCCCTATAGTATGATTATATTCCGATTGAACTAAGTCGCTGCACTTTAGCCTTGGCAGGCCGTCGCGCAGCGACTTAGTTCAATTCCAAGATAACATTCCACCGTTTGTTCTTCCTCGTTCGCCTATGGAAGCAACAATTTCTAGGTTTTCAGCCTATTTTGTTGCCTTCTACTTTCTATTTTCGCCTACGGAAGCAACAATTTCACAGTTTTCAGCCTATTTTGTTGCCTTCTTCTTTCTATTTTCGCCTACGGAAGCAACAATTTCACAGTTTTCAGCCTATTTTGTTGCCTTCTTCTTTCTATTTTCGCCTACGGAAGCAACAATTTCTAGGTTTTCAGCCTATTTTGTTGCCTTCTGCATTCCGTCTCGCCTACGGAAGCAACAATTTCCCGAATTCTCGCCTATTTTGTTGCTTTCAAAACGGTAGGCTATAAGCTCTGAGGACGAGGTCAGTGGGGCATTATTTTGGACCACTAACCCCGTCCCCATGGTCCACTTTAGCCCTACAAACTGCGATTTGTTATCGTCTATAAAACTGAAAGTTAATCCCTAGAAAACCAAAATTTTCTTATCTATCAGTCAGATAAAAAGAAGGTACTAAATTATGACTTCTATATTGGTCACCATATTGAATACCTGTTTTCCTCTTCTGATTGATATATTCTTTTATTTCATCTAGCGTTTTTGTTTCTAATCCGTCTTCAAATAATTGAGTCTCAGCATATATATAATCATTATTCTCAGGATCTCTGTATCCACCGCCTCCTACTGATTCAATGTGTTGAGACTCTGTACAGTAATCCCACCATAGAATAGATGAAATACGTTCGCCTTCAGAATAAACAATATCAAGAAAGGACTCCCAATCCTTGAAAATGTTTTCTGAACAAAAAGAATGATCCTCAATATACTTTTGTAACCTCTGATTTATCATTTGTATCCTCATGAATTAAAGGTTATCACTATTCAGTAAAACTGTAATTTCACTAGCTAAATACTTCTCTAAAGTGAATTCACCTGAGCTTACTTCAGCATATATTTCATCAAATCTCTCGAAATTCTCTTCTTCAAAATGATGCATATTATAAATTATTTCATCTACTGTAAACATTTTATTGCTAACCTCGTTTCAAAACTGCGTCCTAATTATACCACACAACCAGAACGCAGTCCATGAAAAAACATTTCTCACGAAACCTCAACCACTTCATATACGTCATCCGGCTTAAGCATGATACCATGATTCAAATACTTATCCACGTCAAATTTAGCGTTTGCGACCATGCCGCTGGCGTGCACTCCGGCATCGGTTCTTCCCGCGCCGATGACCTCCACGGGCTCGCCAACCATCAAAGACCATACGCTCTCAAGCTTCCCCTGGATCGTCAGTTCCTGCCCTGGCTGATGCTCCCAGCCATAATAACGACTTCCGTCATATTGAATGATCATTTTATAATTCACGCTCATGCTCTTCTTCCTCCTCCAGATCAGCGAATGCGGCAAGCTGCAAAAGGGCCTGCTCCCTGGTAAGGCTCCTTACAAAGGTTGCCCTTCCTTCCGTACGTGCCCCAGGCCCATGGCATTGATACTCCCCATAGAGAATGGTTTCCCGGGCCCCCTGCTTTCCCCAATCATGAAAGCCCTGGGGATGAATATGCTCTCCTATCTCACAGTTTAGGAAAACCGTCTTTGCAAAATCCCTCCAGGGTCTCCCGAGATAAACGCTTCCCTTAGGGCATCCTTCGCTAAGAAGCCTGCAATGGTCAAATACGTAGCCTGCGGGGCACCCCTCCGGGGTGGAAGCCGCCGTCACGTATCCCAAGATGCCACTTTCCGGTGCCTGATCCGCCTCCGAAAAAGCATTGCGCGAGTAAACGCTGCAATTTCGAAACAGTGCCATGGCACTGCCAAAAATAAAATCCACGTCCCCCTTTATGATACAATCCTCATAAATCTGCCTTCCCATCCTCCGCTCGTCATGCTCCTTGGGTCCCACAAACCCGTCCGGCGTCATGGGCGTCGGGGGCAAGGGTCCCGTAAAAAGCGTGTCCTGATAGCTTTCCAGATGACAGTTCTTAACGCGGATGCCGTCTCCGTCCGCATAGAGAGCCAGGGCCTGCGCCACCTCGCTCCTTGGGTAAGCCGTATTGCGGATCGTAAGCCCCTCCAAGGAGTTTTGGTCACCGTCCAGCAATAAGACATAGCTGCGAAAGGTACCGCGCTTTTTTCCGTCTGCCATGGGCATGTTCGCGTAATTGCCAAACTGAAGGATCGTCTTTTTCGGTCCCTCCAGTCCCTTGATCTTTACGCGGGGGCGCCTAATCTCCACGACCTCCTCATAGATCCCTGGCTCCACCAAGATCAATGCCTGTTCCGGGTCCTTCGCTTTTTGAACCCCTTGGTCAAGGGCTGCCACTGCCGCCGACAGGCTAGGATAGTATCCCTCTTTATTTTCCTTTGAAACCTTAAGTACGGTCACTTGAACCTCCTACTAATCAATACGCCATTTAGAATGCCTAGGTCACATTATATCGGAGCAAAAAATAAAAAGCAAGGAGAGGCTTATGACCTCTCCCAAATCTCTTGTATATATTTTCTTGACCAGACCGCGTTCTCCGGCGTCGTGTTCTCCAGCGTCACGTGGACATAGGGCTTGCGCTCCTTGATAAACTTTAAGATTTTCTCATAGTTCATCATTCCGGTGCCGGCGGCAACGGACTCCATCTTTCCATCCTTGATGACAAAGTCCTTGAGATGGATCATGGCTATGTCGGAGCCAAGCACCTCCATGGCCTCCGCAAATATCTCCTCCCTCTGCTCATAATTGCTAAGATCCAACAGGTTTACGGGATCAAAAATAATCTGAAGGTTGGAGGAGGATACGGAATCCAGTACGGCTCTTGCACGTGCCGGATTCCAGACAATATGCTTAAAAACAGGTTCTATGGCCAGGATCACGCCCATGCTCTCCGCCCGTCTGACCACTGGCGTCAAATTTTTGATAAAGAGCTTTAGCGCCTCCTCGGAATGATTTGCCTCTTCGAAGCGATAGGCTTCATTGACCGCCCCGGTCTCCGTGCCCACAACACCTGCACCGCAAAGGGATGCAAAGCGCAGATGCGCATAGTAGCGGTCTTGGTTTCTCTTTAGCGCTTCCTCATTCGGCGTTGCGAGATTCAGATAACATCCAAGCACCGCCATGTCCATGTCATTTTTCTGAAAGACTCTTTTCAGATGGCACGCAAAGCCAGGCGTCAGCGCCCCGTCATCCGTCGGATACTCGCTGATAAGCTTGGAAAGTGCGACGTGAGCACAGGCAAAGCCCTGCTCCTTCGCTATGGCTACCCTCTCTTCGATGGGTGCTTTTTTTACGTCATGAAGTCGGATCCCTAGTTGCACGGCATTCACCTTTCTTCAAGGCGGGAAGGCTTTGACTGAACGCTTAAGCCTTCCGCGTCCTTTTTCTCAACATTGATTATCTCAGGTTCCCGGATGGCGTCACCCGTCACGGTCACGTTTTTGCAGGTCAATTTCTTTACGTTCTTCACGAACAGGCTCATTCCCGCCATCTTATCAAAATTATCCATCATGATCGGACGGGTCGGCACGCGCTCTCCCTCAGGCAAAAAGCTGGCCTCAACGTTCTCCAGCGTAATGCTCTCAATGGGTGCTTCCGGCAGTCCGTAGGCGCAGACGAAGCTGGCATTCACGTCCGTGCAGACACAATCCCTGACGGTGAGGTTCCCGATCTTGGGGGTTCGATAATCCACCGGCATGAAATACTGCCCCTGAACGTACTCCGAATGACCGTCCGGGTCACAAAAATAGAACATGTTCGCCGTCACCGGCATGAGCACGCGCTCCATCCTTATGTTCTCAAATACGATGTCAGTGATCACGGATCTTTCGCCGCGTCCCCTTCTGCTCTTGATGCGAACGCCCCTGTCCGTTCCCTTGAAAATACACTGCGAAACGTGCACGTCCTCCACGCCGCCGGCAATCTCCGAGCCCACCGTGACGGAGCCATGTCCTTTCTCGAAAAGGCAGTTGCGGATCCGGATCCCCTTGGTCTTTTTGTAATGATAGGTGGCCGCATAAAGCTTGCCGCTCTTAATGGCAACGCAGTCGTCGCCCACGGAGATCCTGCTGCCGAGAAGCCAAAGATCCTCGCAGCTCTCCGGATCTAATCCGTCCGTATTCGGCGCATCCTCCGGATTCTGGATCTTAAGGCTAAGGAGCCTTACGTGATCACAGTAATAGGGATGGATCGTCCATGAGGGTGAATTCCTGATGGTCAGGGATTGCATGCGAACGTTCTCACAATGGGAGAAGAAAATGGTCCTCGGTCTCCATGCGCCGCGCTTTTCGCGCACGTTCTCCCACCAATCTCCCCGGTCCGCATTACCGTCTATGGTACCGCTCCCAATGACGTCCACGTCGCGTATGCCAATGCCCGTGATCAGTGAGGCGAAAGCCCCCAAAGGATTCCCCTCCCAGGAAGCGATCATGTATTCCTTTTTATTATCCTGCATATGTCTTACGACGCCTGGAAGCTTTGGATAATGCACCCTGGCGGGATCGCCGAGAAGCACTGCCCCCTCACCGATCCAAAGCGTCATCCTGCTTTTCATGAACAAGGGTCCGGACAGATAGGTTCCCTTGGGAAGATAGACCGTTCCCTCCTCGGGACACGCGGCGATGGCCGCCTGGATTGCGGCGGTGTCCAACGTATTTCCATCCCCTGCCGCACCAAAATCCCTAACGTTTAAAAGAAAGCTCTCCCACTTTGTGCGAACGCGCTTCGCCGGACCGCCGTCTAAGGCGATCTCATATTCCACGTCAGGAAGCAGGCCCTCTATGGAAATGACGTTGAGGTCAGTCCGAAGCCATTCCTTTCCGTCTACGAAAACCGTGCATTCCTCTTGCGCATAATATCTATGGTCATTTACCCTTTCAATGGTCACACTTCTGCAAAATACGTCCGTGACCGTAAAATCATGACTTAAATCCATGGCAGCATCCTTTCCAGGCCATTTATTTTAAACGCAGCATTTCCGTGTATGCCAAAAGGAAGGGTGCCACGCCCTTTGCCTCATTTTCCACCACGGGCTCGCTGAAATAATATGCCAATGACCCGTCCCTGTGGGTCTTTCCGCCAAGTCCCGCCACCAGGCAGATGCCGGAGAGCTTTAAGGTGCCGTCAGGATTCTCGGACAGATAACGGTCCACAATGCCCTGAAAGGCCCGTTCACCCATCTCGCGGTAGCGCGGCATTAAATATCCAAGTCTCACGGCCTTGAGGATGGCGTAGGCGATCAGCGCCGTTCCTGAGGTCTCAAGATAATTTCCCTCCGCATCCTTCCTATTCACCACCTGATAAAACATGCCACTCTCATCCTGATAAGGGCGGAGGGCATCCACCAGATCTTCCAGAAGCTTTTGGAAATAACGCTTTTCATAATACAGGGTTTCATCCGTCGCCTGGACGGTCTCCACCAGCGCTAAGCTAAACCAGCCCAGGGCACGTAGCCAAAAGTTCGGACTGCAGCCCGTTTCAGGATCAGCCCAGTACATCTCCCTGCTCTCATCATAGCCATGATAATAAAGGCCCGTCTTGGGATCCTTCAAATGCTTCTCCACGTTTTGGAACTGCAAAAGAACGTCGCTGCACTTCTCCATCTTGCAGAACGTGGTCTCATATCTCATGTAAAAGGGCTCCGCCATGTAAAGGCCGTCAAGCCATACCTGATTGGGATAAATGGCCTTATGCCAGAAGCTCCCCTCCTTGGTGCGGGGCATGCCGTCTAACTGCGTCCGCACAAGGTCCAAGGCCTTCTTATACTTCTCTTCCCCTGACTTTTTGTAAAAGAGGAACAGATTGCTGGCCGTGTTCACGTTGTCAAGATTATACTCCTTCACGTCATAGGTACGGATGCTGCCGTCCTCCATGACAAAGGCATCCACGAATTTCTTCGCGAAGTCATAATACCTTTCTTCCCCGGTGATCTCATAGAGGGACAAAATGGCCGTGATCATGCAGCCGTCAATGTAATTCCAGTGATTGCTCTTCCCGCTGCGCACTAGCTCCTTGTTCCACATGGGATGCTCAGCATCGGAATTGCTCAAGAGATATTCAATGTATTCCTGGATCTGCCTGTCAGTTCTCTCCGTCATTCTTATCTTCTCTTCCTTACTCTTCGGAAACTTTTTTCACCCGAGATGCCATGTTCTTACAAAAGGACCGCGCAATATGGTTCCCCTAAATCCCTCAGTCCATTTGCGATCATTCCCGCATAGATGACCGCACCGTAATGCGTAAGGTGCGTATTATCCTTTGGGAAAACGTACATGGTCCTCGACGCGACGTCACCCATGTTCTCCAAATACGCTTCACTCAACGCATTCAGATCGATGCAGGGCACGTTTTCCCTAAGGGCAAGCTCCTTCATGGCCCTGGGATAATCCCCATGGCTTCCGCCAAGAAACGTACCCGTCACGTCAAACCGTCTTCTCGCCACCGGCGTGATCAGCACGGGGTATGCCTCATGGCGCCTGGTCACCCCGATCATTTTGCTTAAATTCTCCTGATATGCACCAAAGGGCGCCGCATAACGCGACGGGTCCTCAGCCTTTTCATCATTATGACCAAATTGTATCAAAAAAAGGTCCCCCTTGGCAAGGAACTCATCAATCTTTTGAAGCCGTCCCTCGTCGATAAAGGACTTCGTGCTCCTGCCGTTGACGCCAAAGCTGCGAAGCCAAATCTCATCCTTCAGATAGAGCGTAAGGCCTTGGGAAAGCCCCGTCTGCGGATAACTGTCAAATTTATTAAATGCGACCGTGCTGTCTCCTGCATAAGCAATGCGCATGTCGGTCCTCCTTGTAAGGGCATGCCTATTCATGCTCCCTTGATAATCGTTTGATCCTGCGAAGCACCGGAAACATGACGATAATGGACGCCACGCCCGTTGCGACGTTGCTGACCATCATGGTGACGCCGGTGGCCTCCGCTCCCATCGTCGTAAATCTTTGCAGGGCCCAAAGCACGGGAACGCGGAACACGAATACCCTTGCCACGTTGAGGATCATGGCAAGCCTCGCGTAGCCATAGCCCAAAAGCAGCGCATTGACCGCAGAATTAATCCCAAGGGTAACGTAGCCCATCATCTCGTATCTGTGGATCTGCACGATCATGTTGCAAAAGACGGGATCGAATTGATTCTTCGAGCGCGCAAAAAGCTCTGCAAGCCACGGAAGGGTTCCGTAAATGCAGATCCATCCGATCACGCCGATACTTACGTCTATGATCATCAGCCACCAAAAAAGCTTTCTCGTCCTCTTATACTCTCCGGCGCCCCTGTTCTGACTGATCAGGGAGGAGGCACCGTCCATGGTCCCGGCGTGCAGGTTTGTGGTAAAGCCGCCGATGTTATTTGAGATGCCAAGTGCCCCTACCGTCAATGCACCGTAGAGTCCCGACATGGCATTGACGATCACCTTTCCGGCCGCAAACAGGATCTTCTCCGCCGCCACCGGATAGGAAAGCTGCAGCACCGGCGCCACGGTTTTCCTATCGAAGCTGATCTGCGAAAAGGAAAAGCGAAAGGCTCCCTCATCCCCCGGCATGGAGATGAGCACGTAAGCCGTCAGCGCGGCGTGGGAGATCAGACTCGCCACGGAGATCATGATGACGCCCCACTGAAATACATAGACAAAAATAGCCGAAAGTCCCAGCTTGATCACGACGACTGCAAGATTCACGCAAAGAATCTTCTTGGCATGTCCCCTGCTTCTTTCGATGGCAATATAGACCGTGTTAAAGAAGTAAAGAACAAGACTTAAGATCTCAATGCGAAAATATCCAACGCCAACCGCGATCAGCTCCTCCGGCGTTTTTAACAATCTTAAAAAGGGAGTTGCAAAAGGAATCAGGATCGCCGCCACAAGCACCCCGAGAATGACCGTGCCCGCATAAAGCGTGGTGGTGCGGCGCCTTACCATCTCATAATCTCCCTGGCCATAGCTCTCCGAAATGCGTATGCAACCGCCGACGGCCAGTCCGCTTCCCAAGGCCGTCACCATGGCGGTGACCTGCGTCAGGCTGGAGATCGCCGACACGGCGCTGCTACCAACGTGGGCAGCCATCAGCGTGTCCATGATCTTAAATATCTGTTGCATCGCCTGATACAGCGCCAGGGGACCGCATACCGTAAACAGTACCCGAAGGGGCGATGCGTTTAATACGTACTCACGAAATGATTCATCCTTTACGGAAGCAATTTTCTCCATTACTTGATAGCCATTTCCGTTTCCCCGTCAAAGAGATACAGGCTCTTATACGGAATCGAAAACTTGGTCTCACTGCCAAGGGTCGCCGCGTCATGGGGATCCACCTTGAGGATCGCCTGCTCATTGCCAACCAAGATATATACGTTAGTCACGTCGCCGAGCATTTCCGTCAGTTCCACGTCGCAGTGCAGGTGATGACAATTCTCCTGCTCTCCCAGGACAATGGCCTCGGGACGGAAGCCCAGGATCAGCTTCTTTCCTTCCCATTCGCCGGCGCGGTCACCAAGCTTTTTCGTCACGTCGATGCTCTGGTCCCCGAAGGCAACCCTTCCCTTTTCCACGGTACCCTTTACAAAGTTCATGGGCGGCTCACCGATAAAGCCTGCGACAAATATGTTGGCGGGATCAAAGTAGAGATCATGGGGCGTACCTACCTGCTGTACGTAACCGTCCTTCATGACAACGATCCTGTCCGCCATGGTCATGGCCTCCGTCTGGTCATGGGTTACGTAAATGGTGGTGGCACCGATCTCCTTGTGGATCTGGGTGATCTCGGAACGCATGGTCACGCGCTGCTTTGCGTCAAGGTTAGAAAGGGGCTCGTCCATCAGGAAAATGCCCACCTTTCTTATGATGGCGCGGCCCACGGCGACTCTCTGTCTCTGTCCGCCGGAAAGCGCTCTCGGAAGGCGGTCAAGATACTCCGTAAGTCCAAGGATCTTCGCCGTCTTTTCTACCTTCTTTTCGATCACGTCCTCATCCACGCCCTGCAGCGTAAGGCTGAAGGCGAGATTATCATATACCGTCATCTGGGGATACAGCGCATAGCTCTGGAATACCATTGCCACTTCCCTCTGTCTGGGGCCAAGCTCGTTGGCGCGCTTCCCGTTGATCAAAAACTCTCCGCTGCTGATCTCCTCAAGTCCCGCGATCATGCGAAGGGTCGTAGATTTTCCACATCCTGAGGATCCGACAAATACGATAAATTCACCCTTTTCGATCTCGAGGTTAAAATTATGTACGGCATGGAAACCGTTGGGGTAAATCTTATTTAGATTTTTTAACGTAAGGTAAGCCATATTCCCTCTCCTTTGATCCCAATGCAGGCACTTCGCGTTCTACGCCGCCCTGCCTCCAGCCGCTTTTTTCGCGTCCTCCAAAATCTTTTGAAACATCCTTTTCATGCCAAGAAACATTAGGTCGACCGCAAGGCAGAACAGCCCAAACATGATGGGCTCCACCGACAAAAACAAAGTGTCCTCGTTTCCCGTGACCTGCATGGCGGCAAGATTCACCGCGTTATAGATGGTATATACAAAAAAGATGATCACAAAACCATAGAAAACGTTCAGCAAAAAGCTGACGTAATTCTTCTTGTGAAATAGCATCCACGCATCATTTTCCCCTTTGGTCACCTCCATGAAACGGAGCACGTTATTGACCAAAAGATCCGTGGAAAGACCCAAGGCGATACCGACCACGAAAAGCTGATCCAGGAGGCTGCTTACGTATCCGCCAAGACCCCAGACAAAGAAAAAACAGATGGCAGCCGAAAACCAGAACTTGATGAAACAGATCTTCAGCGGTTTCGGAATGGCAAAGCGCTTTGCGCTTCTTCCGGAATACTTTGCGATTTCCTCCCGACTGACCTTTGGGGAGTTGGATGCGTTGGCATTCACCAGGTCATCCACTGCCTTAGTCTTAAGTTTATAATAATCGATGGCACTTTTTTCTTCTTGTTTATTTGACGCCATTGGCTCTCCCGCCCTACTTTTCATCCGCGATCTCGATCTCTCCCATGCCCTCGTTTCCTTCCACGTCGATGGAAGTATTGATCTTTTTAAGGAGCTTGGAGTAAACCGGCAATAATACGACCAGTGCAATGGTCACGATCACGCAGATCACGTGGGTATTCAGCATGTTATATGCCTTGTAGACGTATGCGTTTTTTACAAGCCACGCAACTAAGTCATTCCCCGCAGAGATTTCCGCTGCAATTCTCCACTCGATCTTTGAAAGATAATAATAATCACAGAAAATAATGATCCCCTGCATGATGAAAAAAAGGACCAGCATGGGCACGTTCACCCTTTTCCTGTGCGGGAAGGAATTCAAAAACGTAAGAAGGGACAGCATGGAAAACAGCATCGTGGCAAATCCGGTCAGTCCCATTCCCGTGGTATTGATCTGCGCCGTCGTGTCGGAAACGTTGCGCAGGTTCAGGGAATAAATCAGGAACGTGATCACAAGCACGAGAAATGCAATGGTCTGCGGTTTTCGTTTCAGCGCCACCATTCTTTTACGGAAAAATTCTTTCATAAGTTCCCCCTTATGCCTTCACGATACGGTTCCCCGTCTCTAGGTCAAAGAAATGCATCTTCTGAAAGGCTACCTTGACCACGTCGCCTTTTTTGTAATCACACCAGCCCTTGAACTTACAGGTAATGCGGCTGTCCGCGCCGCCCTCGCCGAGTCTTCCGTGAACCAGCGTGTTCATTCCAAGATTCTCATTGTCACTTACCGTCACGGGGATCGTTCCGTTCTCCGTAACGTTCTCAGGGCGAACGCCCATGGTCACGTGCTTCCCCTGGTAATTTTGCAGGAGCTGCTTTTGCTCCGGCGTCATGGTTGCAGTGAAATGCGCGTTGTAAAGATGGTCTCCGCCAACCTCCACCTGGAAGAAATTCATCGGAGGAAGCCCGATAAAGCTTGCCACGAAGAGATTTGCGGGAGTGTCATAAAGCTCAAGCGGCGTTCCGATCTGCTGCACTCTTCCCATGGACATGCAGACGATCCTGTCCGCCAGCGTCAGTGCCTCCGTCTGGTCATGGGTCACGTAGAGCATGGTCGCCTTCAGCCTTTTATGTAAAAGCAGGATTTCTCTTCTCGTGGAGCTTCTAAGCTTGGCATCCAGATTGGAAAGCGGTTCGTCGAACAAGAAAAGCTTCGGGCTGCGCACGATGGAACGTCCCATGGCCACACGCTGTCTCTGTCCTCCGGAAAGCTGGGAAGGTTTCTTATTCAGCTGTGAGGTGAGGTCCAAGATCTCCGCTGCCGCGAGCACCTTTTTATGAATGACGTTGGGATCCTCCTTGCGAAGCGTTAAGGAGAACGCCATGTTCTCGTATACGGTCATGTGACCATAAAGTGCATAGTTCTGGAACACCATTGCCATGTCCCTGTCCTTGGGGGGCGCCGAAGTGATGTCCTTGCCGTCCAGCAAAAGCTGACCCTTCGTGATGTCCTCAAGACCTGCGATCATGCGAAGCGTCGTCGACTTACCGCAGCCCGAGGGGCCCACCAGGACGATGAACTCGCCGTCCTTTACGTCCATGTCAAAGTCGTATACCGCCTGCACCTTATTGTCATAAATTTTATCTATGTGTCGCAACGATAATTGAGCCATGTATCGTCTTCTCCTTCTCTTGCCTTGAGAACATGCTTACTTCGTCTCCTGCATGGCCTCCAAATGCTTTTTTAGGGCCGTATGCTTTACAATGCCGACCCCTCCTGAAAGAAACAGGCACAGACCGGAAAGTATCAGGAAGATCACCACGCGGATGAACTGTGCCTTCGACATCACGTTCACGACCTCACCCGTCGCCTGCGTCGTTGCCGCATATGCCATTCTAGGGTATACCGCAAGTCTGGCCAGCTGCAAAACGCCCATGAGGATGGCGATCCATGAATACTGCACCTTATAGTTCTTACTGCCCTCAGAGATCAAAAAGACGATCATCATGAAAAGCAGATTGTAAACGATGGAAACACCGATCAGGATGGTATAGTACCAAGTGCCGACGTCAGACCGGTAGATCTCTACAAAAAACAGGGCGTTGAACAAAATTGCGAGGATGGCCAGATTGGAGCTTGCCTTATTCTTTTCATAACGCATTCTGTCAACCTTGACGTAAGCATCATCCGCATTACTAAGAGCCTTAGAGGCCATTTCACTCATGCCGCTGCCTCCTTTCCCTTGCCGATCAGCTGCTTCTCGCCCTTCATAAGACTCCTCTTCCAAAGAAGATTCGCCAGGAGAAGCACGTCCAAAACAAGAACAATGCCAAAGAGTACATAGTGCACGTCAAACCAGAAGGTAGACTCCGTGTAAAGCGTATCCCAGGTTTCCGCATGCTCCTTCAATGCAACAAAATCGATCTGCAAAAACTTTGCTTTATAAAATTCAATCTGCGTATGCGCCCAAACGGAAAATCCAATGCCATAGGCAACGTTGAGCAGGATCGCAAAATAATTTCCAACGTAATATTTTCTTCTCACGTTGGTATTCGTAAGAAACAATACCAACGTCACTAAGATCAAACCAATGGCGAGCTTTACAAACAACTGGTTAAAGCCCTGCATCTCATAATACACGTATGAACCCGGCACGGTGGTCTGCGTCAGGTCTTTTTTTCTCATCGTTGAATACAGACTGTCAAACAGATCCGTCATAATCCCAAGGGAGTATAAAAAAACCAGCCCCCCCACGATCAATGTTATTAAACATAAAACTTTTTGAAACACCATCTGCTTTTTGTACATATTCTATTCTCCATATCAGAGACCGCAAATTGTTCTTCTTTTTGTTTTTCTTCTTGAGCGTTAGTGACTACGCCGTTAGAAGTGAATTTAAAACATGGAGTTTGAAGTACCTCGAGGGGAAGCCACCGCGTTCCCGCCTCAGGCCTGTGTGCCAGAGCGAGAATGCGGCGGCTAGCCCCGAGTCCTTCACTCACTTATTTGAAATTTTCTGCTGCGTAGTCCCTAAGGCTCTCCCACGCCTGCTGCTTGATTGCAAGATACTGCTTGCCGTGCCAATCGTTCATGATGGTGCTGGCTGCCTGATCTGCTGCAACGCCGGATGCGGAGCTGTTCTCAGCGGTGGTACCGCGGATGATCACGTTCAGAAGCACGTTGTTCTCCAGCTTGTTGGTGGAGAAGCTTCCGCTCAGCTCGGTGTAACCCTTCAGGGTGTCGTTGTCGGTCTCAGAGGTAGGAAGCACGGTAGGAACGATGGTATACCACATGTTGGAGTTCAGGGTCAGCTCAGGATGCTTGATCAGGCCGAAGGAAATGGCGGTGGTCACGTTCTTTAAGCCTTCCTTACCAACGGCCGTGGTGCACTCCATCTCGAATGCCTGGGTCTTGTTGAAGGAAAGGGTAGAACCAAGGTACTGACGTGCGTAGTTGGTGTAGTTACCCTTTGCCAGCTTCCACAGGTCTTCATAGTTCTTAGCGGAAACGTGAGGCATCTGCTCACCGTAGAAATCAAAGGTGTTTGCATCATCACGGAATGCTGCGGGACCATAGCTCATCAGGATGTGGCCTTCCTCGCTGTATGCATAATCGATGAGCTTCAGTGCTGCGTAGAGCTTATCCTGATCATTGCCAACACCGGGCTTGGAAATTGCCCATCCACCGGGCTTAGCGGATCTCCAGGATTCGGTAAATCTCATGAACTTCTCGCCGGTGCCGTCATTCCATCTTGCAACGGGGATCATGACTGCCATGTACTTCTCGCCATCCTGCAGGGTGCCATTCTCGTTGAAGATGGTCTGGGTCTGGTTGTAGTCATAGCTCATGAATCCGAAGTCATCCTTCAGATAGTTGTCGCTCTTCGTTCCGATGTCGGAGGAGGATGCAACAAAGTCTGCGGAGATGAGGCCTTCCTTCACCATGTCGTTCATGCGAAGGAGTGCTGCGTAGGTAGCTTCCTCACTTCTTGCATCATGAAGCTTGCCATCCTTGTCGAAGTACAGGAAATCCTGGCGGGACTCAAGACCTCTTACGCCAAAGAGAATGCCTGCGATCCTGTAAATGTCTGCACGGCGGGAGTTGTTAGCCTCCTCACGGGAGAACAGGCCCTGTACCTTCGTGCCGTTGCCATTCAGGGTTGCGGAGTTCGCAACTACGCAACGAAGAAGTGCTACCATCTCGTCTGCGTCCCAAGCTGCGTTCTGGCCGATGAACAGGTTAGATCTGTTGGTGCCATAATATCCGTTGTAAGCCTTGTCGATATACTCACGAAGCATGTTAACTGCTTCTACGCCGGTCATGGAACCCTTAGCGTTCATGTTAGCGATAATGTTTCCGGCTGCGTCATAATCCTTGCTGATCTTCTCAACGCCGGATGCGTCAGCCTTAACTACGTCAACGTCAACCTTGCCGCTGGTAGGCATGTAAGGCTGATATACGGGCTTTGCAGTCTTGTCGCTGGAGGCTGCGGTAAACTCTCCGTCGCCGTCAAGCAGGGTTACTACCCAGTCTGCACGCATCAGAGGCATCTTCTCGATGTCATCCAGTCCGTCAAAATAAGGTGAAGCATAAATTGCACCTGCGTCGTCTCCCTCTACGGAACCAGTCAGTGCCATGCGGACAATGGGCTTGTCTGCAAGGAATGCCTTGAGGTTAGGCATCAGGTCAAGATATTCAGCGATGTTAACTACCTGTCCTGCCGCACCGCCCTCCTGAAGCTGAGAGGCACTTCCGGAGAACATGTCAACGGATGCGAGGGTACCTGCGTCTGCAGTCCACTTCGTGTAGTTATCCGTATCCTTATCACCCTCGTACTTATCTTCGATGGTAAATCCAAGGATCTTCTGTACTTCCACCCAAGTCGGCTTGAAGTCGCCGGTGTGATAGGTCACGCCGTCAGCGAGGGTCACGCCATCCTTGGCTACGTCTGCGTCAAAGCGCAGACCCGTCTTTGCATTGTTGTAACCACATGCCATTCTGAGCACGGTGCCTTCCTTGAAGCTAAGGAGCTCAACTTCAGGCTGTCCGGGATCTCCCACCTCAGAGCTGGATGCTACTGCGGAGCTTTCCGCGGAAGATGCCTGATTAGAGCTTTCAGCGCTCTTAATGGCATCGTCGATCGCACTGTTGCCGCAGGCACTCAGCGTGACCAGCGCAGCAGTACAAACTGCCATAAGTCTTTTGAGAACTCGTCTTTTCATAATTTCCTCCTTTAGTTTTTGTTACCCAAAATTGTTACCTTTTTCTATTGTTATCCGGGCTTTCTCTCCTTTTGTCCGGCGAACAACCATTGTTAAAATTTTATTCCTTCACGCCGCCTGAATTGGTACCCTTCGCAAAATACTTTTGGATGAAGGGATAAATGATCAGGATCGGGATCACGGAACATACGATCAAAGCATAGATCACGGAATCGGAGGCGTATGCCTCTCTCCAACCGGCCATCTGCTCGGGATCCTGGAACTCCTCAAGCTTAAGTCTGATGAAAACCTGCAGCGGATGCTCGTTGGAATCCCTGATCATCTGTCTCGCCCAATAATATCCGTTCCATCTGGAGATGGCGAAGAAAAGTGCTACCGTCGCGATGGTGGACTTCGTCATGGGTATGTATACCTTTCCAAGGACCTGAAGCTCCGTTGCGCCGTCCACGATGGCCGCCTCCTCGATCTCCGAAGGAACGCCCTCGAAGGCATTTCTAAGAAGGATCACGTTCATCGCTGCCATACCCATGGCGATCACCACGAGCCATTTGTCATCGTTGATGCCGACCTTGGAAAAGACTCTCTGGGTTGCCAGGTAATTCAGATACTGGGGAACCAGTCCTGCAGAAAACCACATGGTGAATACCAGGAAAAAATTGAAGGTCTTGCGGAACAATAATCTTTTCTTGGAAAGGGCATAACCGCCAAGGATCGCAACGCCAAGTGCCCAAAGTGTTCCGTAGAATGCAAGGAACAGCGTGTTGGAGTAGGAATTCCAAAACAGGTTGTCATTAAACATTCTGGAGAAGGCTTCGAACTGTATGTCCTTTGGGAACAGAACCACCGTACCGTCCATCACCGCGTCATAGCCTGAAAGCGCCGATGAGATCGCATAGACGAACGGGTACAGACATGCCAGTGAGAACACGGCAAGCAGCGTATAGCTGATGATCTTAAAAATCAATTCTGAGATTTCAAGTTTTCTTTTCATTGTTACCCCCAGTATTTTTTACGGAAGGATGCTAATGCCATTTAGTAGAGCGACGTATTGGAGGCCTTGCGGGCAATGGTGTTGGCACCGATCACAAGAAGCATGCCGATCAGATTATTCATCATCTCTGCCGCTGACGCGATTCCCTTATTGTTCGAAAGAATTCCGTATCTCTGTGCGAACGTGGAAACAACGTCTGCCGTTACGTACGTATTCAGATTGTAAAGAAGGAGGACCTTCTCGTATCCAACGCTGAGAAGATGTCCGATCCTCGTGATCAACATGATGACCACGGTGGAAAGAATGCTGGGCAGAACCACGTACTTCATCTGGGCCATCTTGCCCGCGCCGTCGATCTGCGCCGCCTCGTAGCTCGTAGGGGAGATCGCGATGATCGCCGCGAAGAAAACGATGCTGTCATATCCTGCTCCCTCCCAGATTCCGGTGATCTGATAGATCGCACGGAAAAGACCGGGCTGATTTAAGAGACCTGCGGCTCCCACGTCATTGCTGATAAGTCCAAGGGAAACCAGTGCCTGGGATACGACGCCCATGCCGTTCATGGAGGATGCGCCCTTGACCAACATGATGGTCAGGGAGGTCATGACAACCGTTGACATGAACTTCGGCAGATACGTCATTACCTGGAACACGCTTCTCGTTACGTCGGAGCGAACCTCGTTGAAGAATAATGCAAGGATGATGGGCATCGGGAAGCCAAAGCAAAGTCCGTAGAAGGAAAGGAGGAACGTGTTTCGAAGTGCCCTCCAGAACTCCAGGGAAAGCTTGTCTCCGCCGACCAGGAGCTGTTTAAAATACGAGAAACCCGTGAAAAGTCTCTCGGATACGGGAAGAATCTCATCATATCGCTTAAAGCATCCGAGCAACTCGTACATGGGGAAATAACGCCAAAACAAGAATACGAGAAGCATCGGCAACAGCATGAGATAAAGGCGCCAATCCTTTATTATGGTCCTGCCTACGTGAAGCCAGTAATGCTTCTCCACGTCATCCCTTACCACTTGCTCGGGATTCTCTTTATATACTTTTGCTTCTTCGTCATAAATCAAATAATCCGCAGCTTTAGAGTTCATTGAATCTCCTCTCTCCCTGCTTCCATCTCGGCATGCAGGCGTGCCAGGTATTCTTTTTGGTCTTCTAAGATTCCATCCTGCCTGCCGGCGATCCAAAGGATCACTGCCGTAAAGACGTAGGACAGGGAATCCGTCGCGTAAAATGCAAGGGCTTCGCGAAGCGTGCCTCCGAAGATCAGGGCCAGGATTGTCCTTCCCGTCTGCATCATCAGCAAGGTCAATGCGCCGTATACGATGGTCCACACGGCGTTTGTACGTATCTTACCTTCGCCGCATTTTTTCAGGAATAACAGTGCGCCCAGTGAAAACAGATTTCCGATGCAGTAGATCACCCATTGCTTCGGCTCCGCGCCGAGGCCAATGCAGATCGCCACGCCTCCGGTCAAGGCTTGGATCGCGGCGTAGCCCTTCCAGCGAACCATGACGATCGCCGTGATGGCCGCCACCGCCGAAACGGTATATAGCTGGTCAGGAAACCACCTGCTCGCGGCAAAGGTGATGAGAAGCTCCGAGACAAAGGTGATGAGCGCAAGGAAAAACAGATCTATGCCGCGATATTGTTCCACGCTTATGTGCGGTCCCATCCTCCGTCTCCCTTCTTCAAAATCGCTTCCATTTTCTTCGTCGAGTTAATGTTTTTACATTTAATGTAAGCGTTTTCATTCATATCTCAAGAATATCACGTTTCTTTCCCTTTTACAAGAAAAAAACGTGATTTTCAAAAGAATGTTTATGGGGTCTGAAGGTAAATCGATTCACGCATTTTGCCTACTTTTTGTTGCGGCGTGATGGCTGTTTTTTAGCCGGGCTGTTTGCCAATGTAAGCAAGGATTCCGCCGTCCACGTAGAGGATGTGTCCGTTTACGGCATCAGACGCGTCAGATGCCAGGAACACTGCAGGACCTTGTAATTCTTCAGTTTTCAGCCATCTGTTCGCAGGCGTCTTTGCGCAGATGAATTGATCGAAGGGATGTCTTGAGCCATCCGGCTGAATCTCGCGAAGAGGTGCCGTCTGGGGCGTTTCAATGTAACCGGGTCCGATTCCGTTACACTGAATGTTGTATTGGCCATACTCAGAACAAATATTGCGTGTAAGCATTTTCAAACCGCCCTTGGCTGCCGCGTATGCGGACACGGTCTCGCGGCCAAGCTCCGACATCATGGAGCAAATGTTAATGATCTTGCCGTGACCCTTTTTGATCATGGAGGGCAGCACTGCCTTAGATACGATAAAGGGTGCGTTCAGGTCTACGTCGATGACCTTGCGGAAGTCTTCCGCGCTCATCTCGATCATGGGGATTCTCTTGATAATGCCGGCGTTGTTTACAAGAACGTCGATCACGCCGACCTCTTCCTCAATCTTTGCCACCAAGGCCTGTACCTGCTTTTCATCCGTCACGTCGCAGACGTAGCCATGTGCCTTGATGCCTTTCTCTTCATATGCCGCAAGGCCTTTGTCCACCAGCTCCTGATTGATGTCATTGAAGCAGATGGTTGCGCCGGCCTCCGCATACGCGGATGCGATGGCAAAGCCGATGCCGTAGGATGCGCCCGTCACGAGGGCGATCTTTCCTTCCAGTGAAAACTTGTTTACAAAGCTCATTTTGTGTTCCTCCTTTTATATGTCTCGGGGTTATAGGCAGCCCGGGGAGTCATTCGAAATGGCCCCTCGAGTGTATACGCAGCCCGGGGAGTCATTCGAAATGGCTTACCCCGTTGCAATAATCTGCTGTTTCGCGGGTTCAACGCAACGCATGTGATCTATATAGCTTGTTTTGTTGACATGTTGTAGCGTTGGCAACGTAAGATTTCGGTAACCTCGAGGGGGATGTCCGGGAGCGTCTTTCCAGGTAGAAAAGCCTAGCGGAAGGACGCTCCCGGGCAGGCCCCCGAGTCTTTCCTTATCCCTACTCTTACCCTTGGTTACAGGGTCACGCCTTGCTTGAAGATTGCCATGTCGTGGAAGCCGGCCAGCTCGCTGCGAACCTTCTTGCCGGAGGCAACCTCAAGGACATAGTTTAGCAGGTTTGTGCCTTGCTCGGAAAGCTCCGCATCCTCTAACAGGGTACCTGCGTTGAAATCGATCCAGTTCTTTTTTCTTTCCGCCAGATTCGAGTTGCTCGAAATCTTTATGGTGGGGACGGGTGAGGCAAAGGGCGTGCCGCGTCCGGTCGTAAACAGGACGATCTGGGCACCGCTTGCCGCGAGGGCCGTGGCCGCCACAAGGTCATTTCCAGGTGCGGAAAGAAGATTCAGTCCGGGCGTGGTAACGCGCTGTCCATATGCCAAAACGCCTTCCACGGGAGCGCTGCCGGATTTCTGCGTACAACCTAATGATTTATCCTCCAGCGTCGAGATACCGCCCTTCTTATTGCCGGGCGAAGGATTCTCATATATGGTCTGATGGTTTTCCTTGTAGTAATTCTTAAAGTCATTGATGAGGCAGACGGTCTGGTCAAAAAGTTCGCGGTTGGCACAGCGGTTCATGAGTATGGTCTCCGCACCAAACATCTCCGGCACCTCCGTGAGGATCGTCGTGCCGCCCCTTGCGATCAGAAGATCTGAAAATCTTCCGACAAGAGGATTTGCCGTAATCCCGGAAAAGCCATCGCTTCCGCCGCACTTCATGCCGATGATCAGCTTGGATGCCGGCAGGGGCTGACGCTCCAATAAAGCCGCCTGATCGATGAGTTCGCGAAGAAGCTTCTCGCCCTCCTCCATCTCATCTTCCACCTCCTGGCACACCAGGAAGCGCACTCTCTTTTCGTCATATTCCCCGAGATAGGGTTTTAATACGGGAATGTTGCAGTTCTCACATCCGAGGCCCAGCACCAAAACGCCGCCTGCGTTGGGATGATGGATGAGATCCGAGAGAACGTTTCTCGTGTTTTCCTGATCATCTCCCATCTGGGAACAGCCGTAGGGGTGCGGGAAGGCAATGACCTCTTCCACGCTGCCGTGCACGTAAGCGTTTACTTTCTTCGCCAGGGCCGTCGCCACGTTGTTAACGCAGCCCACGGTGGGAATGATCCAGATCTCGTTGCGAACGCCGACAGTGCCATCCTCACGAAGGAAGCCTTGAAACGTAAGCTCTTCGCCTGCATCCTGGGGCTTCCCGCCCTCTCCGGGTAAATTCGCCATGGGTTCGTAGGCATACTCCAAAAGATCGCCCAGCGCCGTCTTTAGATTATGTACGTGAACCCATTGTCCGGCCTCGATCGGCTCCGCTGCATTTCCGATGCGTGCGCCATATTTCATGACGTCTCCGCCCTTTTCAATGCTTTGGATGGCCATCTTATGTCCCGCGGGAATCTCCTGCGTGACCTTTACGATCCTGCCATCCTCCAGGCGGATCTCCGTTCCGGGCGCCAGATCCTTCAGGGCAACAACCACGTTATCCCCTTCATGAATCCTAATAAATTCCTTCATTAACCCAGCTCCTCCACTGCCTTTCTCATGCCATTCGTTCTGATCCTGCGCAGATAGTCGGAAACCGCTTTCAATGTGCCGGGAACCTGGGTCAGATCCTGACCCCAGAAGCTTTCATTGGAGAGAACGGCCTTTGCGTACTCGCCTGCTTCCTTTCCGCTGTTGGCAGCAAAAAATTCCAGAACGGCCGCATCGTCCAGGATCTGATATTCCTGATCGCCGCGATGGCCGATCAGAGCCTTGTCACGGATCTCGGAGCCCGTATAGAATGCCAGCAGTGCTGCCAGAGAGAAGGTCAGGTGCTTGGGAAGGCTACCCTTCTTCTCCACATAGCCGAGGAAGCTCGGCATACATCTCGCACGCCATTTGGACACGGAATTTAACGAAATGGAAAGGAGCGCATGCTTTACGTAAGGATTGTTAAATCTCGTGAGCACCGCCTGTGCAAAGGATTCCAGGTCCTCCTTGGGAAGCGTCAGGGTCGGGATCACCTCATCGAAAATGGTTTCCTTAATATAATTTAAGATCATCTCGTCCTTCATGGATTCAAGGACAATGTCATTTCCACAGAGATAGGAAGCAAGGACGAAGGAGGTGTGGGCACCGTTTAAGATCCTTACCTTCCTTTGCTTGTAAGGCTTCTGATTATCCGTGTAGATCACGGGAAGGCCAGCCTTCGGAAGCGGGAGTTCCTCGCTGATGTCCTTTTCGCTCTCGATGACCCAAAGGGCAAAGGGCTCACCGGTAACGATCAGGTCATCCTGATAGCCAAACTCCTCACAGAGCTTCGCAGCCTCGTCCTTGGGATAGCCCGTTACGATGCGGTCCACCAGGGTTGAGGTGAAAATGCAGGCCTGCTCCACCCATCTTCTGAAGTCTGCTCCCAGGTTCCAGTTGCTAACCTGATTCAGCACGCATTCCTTTAAATGAATGCCGTTGTCGTCGATGAGCTCCACGGGCAACATGATAAGGCCCTTGTCCATTGCACCGTTAAATGCCTTATATCTTTCATAGAGGAATTTGCAAAGCTTTCCGGGATAAGACGTGGGGGGACAGTTTTCAAACTTATCCTTCTCGTCATACACGATGCCGGCCTCCGTGGTATTGGAGACAACAAATCTCAGCGTATCGAGCTTTGCGAGTGCGGAATACTTCTCATATTCCGTATAGCAGTCCACTGCGTCAGCAACGCTTTTAACGACACGGTTGATGCGCTTTGCCTCGCCGTCAGCGATGCCGCGAAGCTGAACCGTATACTGGCATTCCTGCTGATGGAAGCGCTCCAGGCTTCCAAATTCAATAGGCTTTACGATCACTACGTCACCGTCAAAATCTCCACTCTCATTCGCAATGTCGATCATGTAATCTACAAATGCGCGAAGGAAATTGCCTTCGCCAAATTGCAATACCTTGATCTCTCTTTCTTTTTTCCCAGTCATTTTTCTGCAAATACGTTCCATTTTCTCTCTCACCTTTCCGCTTCCGTGCGCCATTTTTAGGCTTCTTTTATGTAAGCGTTTACAGCTATTATTTTTACACTTATGTACGCAGAAGTCAATAGGAAAAATTATTATTTTTTTGACTTTGTTTATATTGATTTTCCATGAGGTATGCGTTATAATAATAGCGAGTTTTGTAACTGCTTACAAACAAATGTAAGAAAAAAAGCGTCACATAAGGAGAGCGAAACACTTATGGCACTTACAATTTATGACATTTCAAAAAAAGCAGGCGTATCCATTGCCACCGTTTCCCGCGTTTTAAATGGAAGCGACAGCGTAAAGGCTTCCACCAGGGAAAAAGTTATGAAGGTGATCGAGAAATATGATTACACTCCAAATGCCTATGCCCGCGGCATGGGATTGCACAGTCTTCGCACGGTCGGCATTCTTTGCG
Source organism: uncultured Lachnospiraceae bacterium (assembly GCA_946414885.1). Classification (GTDB taxonomy): domain Bacteria; phylum Bacillota; class Clostridia; order Lachnospirales; family Lachnospiraceae; genus Acetatifactor. The sequence continues at coordinate 143,541 of CAMKQH010000006.1, read as the reverse complement.
CGGATTCCTCCGACCTGTATCTTGCGAAGGCCGTTTATTATTTGGAGCAAGAGCTTCATGCCAATGGCTATGAATCCCTGCTTTGTTGTACGGGATATGATCTTGCAGACCGCCAAAGCTACATCAGACTCATTCTTTCTAAAAAGGTGGACAGTCTGATCCTTGTCGGCTCCCACTACGTATCTAGCGTAGATGAGGAAAACGAGATCATCCGGGAAGCTTCCAAGCAGGTTCCCGTCATGTTGTTAAATGCTTCCTATAGTTATCCCAACGTATACTGTACGCTCTGCAATGACTACGCTTCCATGTTTGAGGCAACCTCAAGCCTGATCCGCGCCGGCATCGATGACATTCTCTACCTCTACGATTCCAATTCCTACAGCGGTACCAAGAAACTCAGCGGTTACAAGGCGGCCATGAAGAGCTACAAGCTTGCAGATTATGCTCCCTACGTACATTATTATGACGGTCGCACGGACCAGATCGAAGCCATCACGGACTTCATCCAGGGCATCGCTGACCGCGGCACCCGCTTCCATGGCGTCATCGCCTCTGATGACCCTCTGGCCATCGGTGCGATCAAGTACGCGCAGCAAAACGGTCTCCGGATCCCTGAGGATCTCGCCGTGATCGGATATAACAATTCCATGCTCACCGCATGTTGCATGCCTGAGCTTACCAGTGTCGACAACCGTTTGGAAAACCTGACGCATCAGCTGGTGCAAACGCTCATCGGAGTGCTGTCCGGCCAGGAAATGCCAACGGAATCCGTGTTCTCCGGAAAGCTGATCAAGCGTGCGACGACGCCCTAGAGGTTGAGGGGCTGGGGCATGGAACAATTTTGCGTGGGCGTTAAGCATGCTTGGGAGGAATTTACAAGGTCAGAACGATTGAATGTTATAAAAAGCATAAAAGATATTAATAATCTTAAGGAGGAAAAATAAGTGAAGGCTTTTATGGATAAGGATTTTATCCTGTCAAATGAAGTGGCAAGGAAATTGTATTTTGAGTATGCGGCGAACGTGCCCGTATTGGACTATCACTGTCACATCAATCAGAAAGAGATCTGGGAGGATCGCCAGTTTGAAAACATTACGCAGGTTTGGCTTGGCGGCGACCATTACAAATGGCGTTTCATGCGTTCCTGCGGCGTGGACGAGTATTACGTTACCGGCAATGCTCCCGATAAGGAGAAATTCTTAAAGTGGGCGGAATGTCTTGGAAAGGCCATCGGCAATCCCCTCTTCCACTGGAGCCATTTGGAGCTTAGAAAGTATTTTGGTTATCAGGGCGTATTGAACAAGAACACCGCTGAAGAGGTGTGGGAGCTTTGCAACAAAAAGCTTGCGGAGCCTTCCATGAGCGTGCGTAACATCATCCGCTCCTCCGGCGTTACCCTGATCTGCACCACGGACGATCCCATTGATGACCTTGAATGTCATAAGAAGATCGCCGAGGATGAAAGCTTTGACGTACAGGTGCTTCCGGCATGGAGACCCGACAAGGCCATGAACCTGGAAAAGCCCACCTATCTTGCTTATCTTGCAAGCCTTGAAAAGGTATCCGGCGTGAAGATCGACAGCTTTGCGGCGCTCTGCAAGGCCTTAACGCTCCGCATGGATTTCTTCCAAGAAAGAGGCTGCAGCGTATCCGATCACGGCATTGAATACGTGTACTACTCTCCCGCATCCGCCGAGACGGTGGAGGCCATCTTCGCAAAGAGAGTAAAGGGCGAGACCGTTACCAGACAGGAAGAGCTTCAGTTCAAGACTGCATTCATGTTGTTCGTCGGAAGGGAATATGCAAAGAGAAATTGGGTGATGCAACTTCATTATGGCTGTAAGCGTGACAATAACACTCTCCGCTTTAACGAGCTCGGTCCCGATACCGGATATGACTGCATCAACAATTATGCGCCTGCTGCCGAGATCACGGATTACTTAAATGCGCTGAATGCAACGAATGAGCTTCCAAAGACCATTCTTTACAGCCTGAACCCTAATGACAACCAGACCATCGGCACCATCCTCGGATGCTTCCAGGACAGCACGGCCGTTGCCAAGATCCAGCAGGGTAGCGCTTGGTGGTTTAATGATCATAAGACGGGCATGCAGGACCAGATGATCTCCCTCGCAAATCTTGGAAACCTTTCCGGCTTTGTGGGCATGCTGACGGACTCCAGAAGCTTCCTCTCCTACACTCGTCATGATTACTTCCGCAGGATCCTCTGTAACCTCCTCGGCACTTGGGTGGAAAACGGTGAGTTCCCTGAGGATTATGAGATTCTTGGCGAGATCGTAAAGGACATCAGCTACAATAACGCAGTGAGATACTTTGGTTTTGACTTAAAGACGATTTAAGAAAGATAACCCGGAAAGGAGTACATGACATGGAATTAAGAACTGCTTCATCCCCCAAGGACGTGAAATACTACACCACCGAAAGACTTCGCGAGGAATTCCTGATTGACGATCTCTTTCAGCCTGACGTGATCAAGCTGGTTTACAGCCACATCGACAGGATCATCACCGGCAGCGCCGTGCCCGTAAAGGAGTCTCTGAAGCTGACCGCCGGCGATGAGCTTCGTGCAAAATACTTCTGTGAGCGCCGCGAGCTTGGCGTGATCAACATTGGCGGCGAGGGCACCATCACCATCGACGGAAAGGTATGGAACGTAGGTTACAAGGAAGGCATGTATATCGGCATGGGTTCCCAGGAAATCTCCTTCGCCAGCAAGGATGCCTCCAAGCCCGCTAAATTCTACTTAAACAGCGCGCCCGCCCACAGAACCTGCCCCACCGTTTTGATTAAGCCCAATGGCGTTCCCGAGGAAGGCGTCGTGATCGTAAAGGATTGCAACAAGGTGGAGCTCGGCTCCCTCGAGGCTTCCAATCACCGCACCATCTGTAAGTACATTCTTCCTGGTCAGGTGGAGAGCTGTCAGCTGGAAATGGGCATGACAAAGCTTGAGCCCGGCAGCGTTTGGAATACGATGCCCTGCCATACCCATGACAGACGCATGGAGGTTTATCTGTACTTTGACATGCCAGAGGACGCTTTGGTCATGCACTACATGGGCGAGCCTCAGGAGACGAGACATATCATCATGCGCAATGAGCAGGCCGTGATCTCCCCTAGCTGGTCGATCCACTCCGGGTGTGGTACCCAGGCGTACACCTTCATCTGGGGCATGGTTGGGGAAAACCAGGATTTCGACGACATGGATCACTGTGCCATGAAGGATCTGAAATAAACGATTGCATAGAAAAAGAACCATCGGACCTCCGGTGGTTCTTTTTTCGTGCGAAATTTTTAGAAGACGGGGAGTCTTGATTTCTCCGGCACGTAGAAGGGACTTTCAGGATCAACGTCGTAGGTCTCGTAGAACTGGGCAAACTGTGCCAGCACGCAATTGATCCTTCGTAAATATTCTTTTCCCCTCTTCTTTTCCCTACAAGAAACATCTAGAAAATCCCCCCGCTAAGCCCACAGATACCACAATCTCGCCCTTTTTTTGTGGGCAGAATTCCTTAGCATTCCTTCCTCTTTCCCACCCACAATCTCTCCATACAAAAGAAAAGCCCCCAAGGAGATTTCTCCTTGAGGGCTCAATGTTTGCTTTAGAATGATTAGATTACTTCATCTCAGCGATAGCTGCCTGTGCTGCTGCCAATCTTGCGATAGGAACGCGGAAAGGTGAGCAGGATACGTAATCAAGACCGATCTTGTGGCAGAACTCAACGGAAGAAGGATCTCCGCCGTGCTCGCCGCAGATACCAACGTGCAGGTTGGGATTAGCGGGCTTGCCAAGCTTCATGGTCATCTCCATCAGCTTGCCAACGCCGGTCTGATCCAACTTAGCGAAGGGATCGTTCTCGAAGATCTTGGTGTCATAGTAAGCACCAAGGAACTTGCCTGCGTCGTCACGGGAGAAGCCAAAGCACATCTGGGTCAGGTCGTTGGTACCGAAGCAGAAGAAGTCAGCTTCCTTAGCGATCTCGTCAGCGGTAAGAGCTGCACGAGGAATCTCGATCATGGTACCTACTTCGTACTTCAGGTCAACGCCTGCAGCTGCGATTTCAGCATCAGCGGTCTCAACAACAACCTTCTTAACGAACTTCAGCTCCTTCACTTCGCATACAAGAGGGATCATGATCTCAGGAACTACGTTCCAGTCAGCATGTGCCTTCTTAACTTCGATTGCAGCACGGATAACTGCCTTGGTCTGCATCTTAGCGATTTCAGGATAGGTAACTGCAAGACGGCATCCTCTGTGGCCCATCATGGGGTTGAACTCATGGAGGCTGGAGATGATAGCCTTAATAGCCTCAACGGACTTGCCCTGAGCATCAGCCAGCTTCTTGATGTCCTCTTCCTCGGTAGGAACGAACTCATGCAGAGGCGGATCAAGGAATCTGATACATACGGGATTGCCCTCAAGAGCCTCGTACAGTGCCTTGAAGTCGCCCTGCTGATAAGGCAGGATCTTCTCAAGGGCTGCTTCTCTCTCTTCAACGGTGTCAGCACAGATCATCTCGCGGAATGCAGCAATTCTGTCTTCCTCGAAGAACATGTGCTCGGTACGGCAAAGGCCGATACCCTCAGCACCCAGCTCACGAGCCTTCTTAGCGTCACGAGGGGTATCTGCGTTGGTACGAACCTTAAGCTTACGATACTTGTCTGCCCATGCCATTACGCGGCCGAAGGTACCAGCGATGGAAGCATCAACGGTAGCGATCTGGCCCTTGTAGATGTTACCGGTGGTACCATCGATGGAGATCCAGTCTCCCTCAACGAAGGTCTCACCAGCAAGGGTGAACTTCTTGTTCTCTTCATCCATGTTGATGTCGCCACAACCGGATACACAGCAGGTACCCATGCCACGAGCAACAACGGCTGCATGAGAGGTCATACCGCCACGAACGGTCAGGATACCCTGAGCAGCCTTCATGCCGGTGATGTCTTCAGGGGAGGTCTCCAGACGAACCAGAACAACCTTCTCGCCCTTCTCTTTCCAAACTACTGCGTCATCAGCGGTGAATACAACCTTACCGGTTGCAGCTCCGGGAGATGCGCCAAGGCCCTTGCCAAGAGGCTTAGCAGCCTTCAGTGCAGCTGCGTCGAACTGAGGATGAAGCAGGGTGTCAAGGTTACGAGGATCGATCATTGCAACAGCCTCAGCCTCGGTCTTGTGTCCCTCGTCAACGAGGTCGCAAGCGATCTGAAGAGCAGCCTGAGCGGTTCTCTTACCGTTACGACACTGGAGCATGTAGAGCTTTCTGTTCTCTACGGTGAACTCCATGTCCTGCATGTCATGATAATGGTTCTCCAGGGTCTCACAAACCTTGATGAACTCAGCGTATGCTTCAGGGAACTCCTGCTCCATCTGAGCGATGGGCATGGGAGTACGAACGCCTGCTACAACGTCCTCGCCCTGTGCGTTCTTCAGGAACTCACCCATAAGCTTCTTCTCGCCGGTTGCAGGATCACGGGTAAATGCAACGCCGGTACCGGACTCGTTGTTCAGGTTACCAAATACCATGGGCATTACGTTTACTGCAGTACCCCAGGAATAAGGGATGTCGTTGTCACGACGATATACGTTTGCACGAGGGTTGTCCCAAGAACGGAATACAGCCTCGATGGCGAGCTTCAACTGCTCTACGGGATCGGAAGGGAAGTCCTTGCCAAGCTGATTCTTGTACTCAGCCTTGAACTGCTCAGCCAGCTTCTTCAAATCTGCAGCGTTCAGGTCAACGTCGAACTGAACACCCTTCTCAGCCTTCATCTCGTCGATGAGCTTCTCGAAGTACTTCTTACCAACCTCCATAACAACGTCGGAGAACATCTGGATGAAACGTCTGTAGGAATCATATACGAAACGCTCAAATGCGGGATCAGGGTTGCCAGCGATCATAGCTGCAACTACCTCATCATTCAAGCCCAAGTTCAGAATGGTGTCCATCATGCCGGGCATGGATGCTCTTGCGCCGGAACGAACGGATACTAACAGGGGGTTCTTCAGATCACCGAACTTCTTGCCGTTCAGCTCCTCCATCTTTGCAACGTATTCCATGGTCTGACCCATGATCTCGTCGTTGATTTTGCGTCCGTCCTCATAGTACTGGGTACAAGCTTCCGTCGTGATCGTGAAGCCCTGGGGTACGGGAAGTCCGATGCCGGTCATCTCAGCCAGGTTTGCACCCTTACCGCCAAGAAGATTACGCATGGTCATGTCGCCTTCGCTAAACATATAGACCCACTTTTTTGCCATTTGTTTCTTCCTCCTAGAATATAAATTTGAATATGAGAGACTCCCGAAATGGGACGGGATTCCCTTATAAACTGTACTTTTGCATGCCCTCTCGTTAGAGCGCACATAATCATAATAACACAAACGGCAGAAAAAACAACCAAAATCTTTTAAATTTAGCTTTTATTTCGACTTTTTCAGCGTAAGCGCTTACAACCAGCATCTTCTTCCTTATTACTTCAAGGGCTCGTCCTAGAAGCTTCCCATCCATTTCCGGATGATCTCCTCCACTTCATCCGATTCCTCCTCATCAAATACGACCGTCAGCAGATAAATCACTCCATCCTCCAAATAGATGATGCTTTTTTGATAACTGGTCCGGGAAACGTACTCTAGCGGCTCCATGTTTTCATTAAACTTTCTGGGCACAGGCGTTGTCGTACTTGCGGTGACCACCTGGAATTCCCTGTCATTTTCAATGACCACTTCCGTTTGGATCTCCGCGTTTTCCCCGTCTTTAATGATAAGGAATGAACCGCTGTACTTAGGATCAGACTCTGACATTTCAGCCTCAAAATCATAATCATCGGAGTCAATATTCCTGTTCAACACCCCGCCCGTGATACCCGGAGTAAAACCCGAATTCTCCGTATGAAGGAATGCTTGGCTCATCACGAGCGGGCCATATACCTTTTCCTCATCAACAATATTTCCCGTTACGATTTCCACGCTACATAGTTTCAGTTTCTTCTCATCCTCCGCTGACAGAATCACGAATGCCTTGTCTCCCGTAGACTTAAGTGGTGCAAGATTCAAGCCCTGATAACCGATAAACCCGGCAGCATCTTTTACGGAATCAAAACTAAATTTTTGCATCAGCTCGTTCAGAACCTTGTGCGACTTGATCGCCGGATCTGCTGCGGCGCCGGGATTCTTTTTATAGTTTTCCAAATACCGCGCTGCTTTTCCCGTGATCTTGCTCATGGGCACTTTTTTATAGCTTTCATCGATCTGAAATTGATAAATAACGTCATTTTCGGAATACGCAGTTCCCTCCTGCACCTTCAGTATGCCGGTAAGCTTGATCGCAGCGCATACGGTTATAGTGCCGATGATCAGCGCGAGGCACGCAGCAAGCGGCGCGATCCCTAACCGCTTTAACGCATGAATTCCCTTTGCCTGATTTACGGCATCCCGCTTTTCCCGGGTTTCATTAATGAGATCGTCGTCTAATAATCCAAACGCTTCCAAAACGTCTGCTCTATTCATACTTCATACCCTTCCTTTTCCAAATATTCCTTGAGTTGCTTTCGCGTGCGGTGCAAAACGGTTTTTGCCTTGGCAACGCTGACGCCGTTGTATCTTGCGACCTCCCTGACGGGATCAAGATAATAGTATCTTCCGATGAAGATCGTCCTCACCTCCGGCTTTAGCGTGCGCAAGAAATCTCCGATCACCCGGCCTAACTCCGCCACGTCAAACGCCGTCTCCGGCGTGTTTCCGTCAGAGAAAACGTCTCCGAGCTCCTCCAGCGACAGGTCATATTCGGAAGACTTTCTCTTCTGTCTGTTCTTTTTGCGGATCAAGTCGATGGAGATTCTGCGCACCAGCTTTCCCAGATATGCCGACAATACCTCCGGCCGATGCTCCGGCATGGAATTCCATGCGGCCAGGTACGTATCGCTGACGCATTCCTCAACGTCTTCTTCATTAAACAAAAACTGATACGCGATCTTGGACAGATATCGGTGATACTGATTTCTGGTCTCACTGATCGCAGCCTCGTCACGCTGCCAGTACATCTCAACTATTTCTTTATCAGTCATGTGTCCATTTCCCTTTCCCGTGCCGGATCCCGCATGCCATGGCTCGCGATCCCGTGCACCGTTCTTTCCAAGGCGCCTTCGCATCTATACTCGTCGTTCTTTGAAAAAGGTTACGAAATCAATTAAATTTATTATAAATTTCCCGCGGCAAGAATTCAATCTGCTTTGTCTCTTGCAAAACTGACATATTATGGTATACTTTTGAAAGTGAAGGTTTAAAATCGGATGATTTAACAAGGAAAGGAAAAAGGAGTTCTACATGATCAGTGCAAACAACGTGACCTACCGCGTAGGCAAAAAGGCCCTCTTTGAGGACGTGAACATTAAATTTACGGAAGGGAACTGCTATGGCCTCATCGGCGCCAACGGCGCAGGCAAGTCCACCTTCTTGAAGATCCTCTCCGGCGATCTTGAGACCACCAAGGGCGACATCGTGATCACCCCCGGCCAGCGTCTCTCCGTCTTGGAGCAGGACCATTTTAAGTATGACGAATATCAGGTAATGGACACCGTCATCATGGGCAACCAGCGTCTCTATGAAGTGATGAAGGAAAAGGATGCCATTTACGCAAAGGAAGATTTCTCCGAAGAGGACGGCATCCGCGCCAGCGAACTTGAGGGCGAATTCGCCGAGATGGACGGCTGGGAGGCGGAATCCAACGCTGCCATGCTTTTAAACGGCCTTGGCATTGACACGGAGTACCATTATTCCACCATGCGCGACTTGGACGGCAGCCTGAAGGTGAAGGTTCTGCTTGCGAAGGCACTCTTCGGCAACCCCGACATCCTGCTCCTCGACGAGCCTACCAACCACTTGGATCTCGACGCCATCGCATGGCTCGAGGATTTCCTGATCGATTTTGAAAATACCGTCATCGTGGTCAGCCACGACCGTTATTTCCTCAATAAGGTCTGCACCCACACCGCAGACATTGACTACGGCAAGATCCAGCTCTATGCCGGCAACTACGATTTCTGGTATGAGTCCAGCCAGCTCCTCATCAAGCAGATGAAGGAAGCCAACAAGAAAAAGGAAGAAAAGATCAAGGAATTGCAGGAGTTCATCTCCCGTTTCTCCGCGAACGCTTCCAAATCCAAGCAGGCAACTTCCAGAAAGCGTGCTTTGGAGAAGATCGAGCTCGACGAGATCAAGCCCTCCAGCCGTAAGTATCCTTACATTGACTTCCGTCCTGACAGAGAGATCGGCAACGAGGTACTCACCGTGGAGCATCTCTCCAAGACCGTCAACGGCGAAAAGGTTTTGAACGATATCTCCTTCGTCATGGGCCGCGAGGATAAGATCGCGTTTGTTGGCAGCAATGAGCTTGCAAAGACCACGCTCTTCCAGATCCTTACCGGAGAAATTGAGCCCGACGAGGGCACTTATAAATGGGGCGTTACCACCTCTCAAGCCTACTTCCCCAAGGACAGCACCGCTGAATTTGACAATGACCTGACCATCACGGACTGGCTGACCGGCTACTCTCCCATCAAGGACGTAACCTACGTCCGCGGCTTCCTCGGCAGAATGCTCTTTGCCGGCGAAGATGGCGTGAAAAAGGTAAAGATCCTCTCCGGAGGCGAGAAGGTTCGCTGCCTTCTCTCCAAGATGATGATCAGCGGCGCAAACTGCCTGCTCCTGGATGAGCCCACGAACCACCTTGACATGGAAAGCATCACGGCACTGAACAACGGCCTCATCAAGTTCCCCGGCGTTGCCCTGTTCTCCTGCCATGACCATCAGTTCGTGCAGACCACGGCGAACCGCATCATGGAGATCCTGCCTGACGGCAGCCTCATCGATAAGATCACGACCTACGACGAGTATCTGGCAAACGACGAGATGGCCCGTAAGCGCACCGTCTTTACTGCCCAGAAGGAAGATGACGAAGATTAAATGCAAAAGCCCCGCAAGCACTTGCCCGCGGGGCTTTTTTCTCCCAATATTTTTATTTACCGGAAAGGAGCGCCACATGATCGATCTTCACGTACATTCCGTCCGTTCCGACGGAACCCTGACCCCAACGGAATTGGTTGATTACGCCATAAAAAAAGGCCTCTCCGCCTTTGCCCTGACGGACCACGACACCACGGACGGCCTGGCGGAGGCCATGGAATACGCCGATCGCCTTCGGAAAAAGCTTTCTGATCAAGTATCTGAAGGCACTGCTGACGAAAAGTCCGCAAACGCCGTTCCCGAGATCATCCCCGGGATCGAACTATCCACGGATGACAAGGGCACGGAGGTTCATATTGTCGGCCTGTTCATAGACCCGACCAATCCCACCTTTCGTGAGTATTTAACGGATTTCGTGAATTCCCGTGACGTCCGCAACCAGAAAATGTGCCTAAAATTGCAGGAACTGGGTCTCCCCGTGATCTACGAGGAATTGCTGGAAAAGTATTCGGACTGCATTCTCACCAGGGCTCACTTTGCCAGGCACTTAAAGGATCTTGGCTACGTAAAAAGTAATCAGGAAGCCTTTGACCGCTATCTCGGAAGCCGCCGTCCCGCCTACGTGCCGCGCGAAAAAATCTCGCCTCGGAAGGCAGTGGAATTGGTGCTAACCGCTGGCGGACTGCCGATCCTGGCCCACCCCATTTTGTATCGCATGTCCGACGCAAGACTGGACGCCCTGACGGCAGACTTAAAGAGCGCAGGCCTCGTCGGCATTGAAGCCATCTACAGCACCTACTCCTCTTCAGAGGAACGCCAGATCCGGCGCCTTGCCGAAAAGCATGACCTGCTCATCAGCGGCGGCTCCGATTTCCACGGCTCCAACAAGCCCAACATTGATCTCGGCACCGGTCTTGGAAAGCTCTACGTACCCGACGAAGTTCTGACAAACTTAAAGGGACGCGTTCAGCGTCCCCGTTAAGATTTCTTCCAACTTACTGCCTCAATGCATGGAGCCAGGCATTTTTGCTTGACGTTTGCACTTATCCTTTATGTTTACTCTTACCCTTTGCGTTTGGCTTATCCTTTACGTTTTCCCTTCACTACCCGCTTCACGGCGGCAAGGGGCTTCATGATGACCATGCGGAATGGGCGAAGTACAAGCCATCCCCGCGACAGGATCACGTAGAGTACGTTCCCGGAACCAAAGCTTTTTCCCTTCCGGATGAAGGTGACGACCATGCCGATACAGGCCTCCCGCGGAAGCGGTCCCTCGACTTGCGTTTGGTTATCTCCCACCATGTAAACGCCGTGCTTACACACCTTCCACACGCGGTGGAGCACCAACATGCCGCTTGGCCGGCGATAAAGCCAGACCTGTCCGCGACGGATCCTTTCGGGATCCGTTTTTTTGATGACGACCTGATCCCGCCCGGGAACCATCAAAGGATACATGCTGTACCCTTCCGGCGTGATCTGCACCAATTCTTTTTCATTGATCAGCTTCTCCAGATTTTGCACTGCCACGGCTTTCATACTCCCCAAATGCATTTCCTGCGGTTTTCTATATAGAATGATAGCATTTTTATCCAAAAAATGCTATCATGTTTTTATCAGCACAAAGGAGCCCAGTCAATATGAGTGACAGACCACACGTAAAAAAAACAATCCATTGCTATGAAATAAACGGGACTTACCATCTCCTGCCCATCGGTCAAGGCATCATGGACCATGAAAAAGGCCTTGCCACCAATGAGGTGGGAAAGCTCATCTGGGACACCTTGGCGCAAGGTGGTGACAGTGAGGAAGCCCTTCGCGTTTTGATGCGCGAATATGAGGCCACCGAGGAAGACCGTCCCATTTTGGAAGCAGACTTGAACGCTTTTCTGGGAACGCTTCAACAGCACGGATTTTTTGAGGCCGCGTGGCATGAACCTGAAAACGGTACGCCCGCACGCAAGGTCAAAATCGGTCCCCTAACCATGGAGCTTCACATCCCGGATGCTTTGTTTGAGCGTTATTTTGTACCATTTTCCACTCTGGAAGATGCGCCATCGGCCGCCCAGCCTGACGTAATCCCTTCCGTTACGGCTTGCACTTCAGCCACGACGGGCGCGGATCAAACAGTCACTTTCTGTTCCCACCACCCTCTCACAAAGCAAAACGGCCAGGTTCTCGTCCGCAGTGAGGAGGTGCTGATCATGGAAACGAAGGATTCCTTCGTGATCCTGCCGCTTCTTGGCCGCTGCGTCTATGAGATCAGCTGTACGAAGGACGGCCGCGAGGCTTTCGTTTACGGTACGAATGACGGAACCTCCGCCTGCATGGAAGAACTCTTTTCCGCCCTTCGTTTTCCTTTCCTGATCCTGGCACAGGCGAGAGGCCTTTGCGTCATGCATTCCGCCTCCCTTCTTTATCAGGGTAAGGCCTGGCTTTTCTCCGGGCATTCCGGTGCCGGGAAATCCACCCACGTCCAGCTTTGGCAGGACACCTTTGGAACTCCTTGGATCAACGGCGACCTAAATCTTCTTGGCATAAAAGAAGGACAGGCCGTCTGCTACGGTCTGCCCTGGTGTGGCACCTCCGGCATCTCCACTCCGGGAGAATTCCCCTTAGGAGGCGTTACGTTCTTAAATCAAGCACCTTATGACAAGGTATCCGGTCTCGCTTCCGATGCGCTGGCGCTCTCTCTTGCAAAACGGATGATCACGCCCAACTGGACGGCTTCCATGATGCAACAAAACATTGATGCGGCAATCAGCTTAAGCAGTCTCATTCATGGCTTCCGCCTGGAGTGCACCAAGGATCCAAATGCCGCGCGGGTTATGAAATCCGCGATCGATCAGATCTAGAAATTATCGATCATCTCTTTAATCTCAACATCATTTAATATCGTACATTGCTTGTTGCGGATTGCGTAAACCCGCTTACACATGCTTAGCACGGTGGGCCTGTGCGTCGTGACAATGCAGGTCTTCGGACGGGCCCCGCCCATAATGTTCCGAAGGACTTGTCTTTCCGTCATAACGTCCAGGGCGGAAGTTGCCTCATCCAACAAGAGGATCGGCGTATCCCTAAGCAATGCCCTGGCAATGGCAAGGCGCTGCGCCTGTCCCTCGGAAAATCCGCCGCCACGCTCCTTGATCTGGCTGTTGATCCCTTCCGGAAGCTTTTCCACAAAGCTCCATGCGCATGCCTGCTTGAGTACTTCGATGATTTCTTCGTCCGTTGCGTCTTCCTTTACGTTACGCATGTTCTGCGCGATGGTACCCGAAAACATGGTGTTCCCCTGCGGAACGTAAGAAAATAACTGTCTGGTCGCCGGAGAGAGGTTGAAGCCTCTCTTTTCTTTTTGTTCGCCTGCCCAGAAATAAGCCTCTCCGCCCTGTGCGGGTACCAGGGAAAGCAGCAGACGCATCATGGTCGTCTTTCCTTCTCCGGAAGGTCCCACAAGGCCAACGATCTCATGCGGTCTGGCCTCCATGGACGCATCCTTGAAGACCGCCGTGCCATTTTTATAGGCATAATCCAAATGATCGATGGTAAGTCCGATGCCGTGATCCAGATTCTCTTCCAGGAATTTCTGAACCTCTTCCCTTTTTCCGTCGTCCTCTCTCGGCATCTCCACGATGTCCATCAGTCTTCCTGCGGAAGTGGTGAGTCCAATGGCTCCCGGCACAAGAGACGTCAGGTTGTGCAGCGTTCCCGTCAGCGTGCCGGAAAGCCCCAGGAACATTGTCATGGTACCGTAATCGATGGCTCCGCTCCATACGCGGTAGATTCCCCATCCGTATGCCGCATAAGAAATCAAAAGACCTACCGTGGACATCAGGATCGAAGTCCAGATGGACATTTTCTGGAAATCCAGCCGCATGCTGATGTAATCCTTTTGGAGCTGCTTTAACCGCTTTACGTACAGTCCGATCAGGTCAAATGCCTTGATTGTCTGGATGTTGGAAAATGCCTCCTGGTTAAAGCCCGACATCTTTGCCCCCATGGCGGCGCTTCTTTGATTGTTGTTCACCATGCGGTTCATCAAGGTCTTTGACAGGATCAGGCTGACCGGCATTCCCATAAAGGCAAAGACTGCAAAGCTTACGTCGTTCACGACCACGACTGCAAACGCGCTGATAAAACGGAACAGATAGATAATGGCATTGGGCACAAAGTTCAAAACGCCGTTGGATATGGCGGAGGCGTCCGAGCTCCATCTCGTGAGCAGGTCGCCCGTATGATAATTGGACAGGGATTCCCAATCCGTGATCAGGATTTTTTCAAAAATGTCCGACTTGATCTCCGCATCCACCCGCATGCCAACCCACGCGGAAATATAAGAAGTGATCTGATTCATGATCGTGCTTCCGATCCCAAGTCCAATCATGATGCAAAAGGTCTGTACCAGTTTTCCCGGCTGATGACCCGTAATGATGTTGACCAGATCCCTCGACGCAAAGCCCAGGCCCAGGGACACCAAAGTCCCCACCACGCCCATGGCAGTATATATGATCATGGCGAGCCAGTGTTTCTTCCCATATCCGTAGATCCATATGGTCTGACGCCACATTTCCTTCAGACGCCCTTCCTTGACCCGCTTCCAATAAAACGCAATTCGCTCTTTCATCCCTTGTTCCCTTTGTGATCTCAAAATGCTTATCGAGCATAAACGTAACGCATTCTTGTTATAAGAGTACCATGATTCCATGCAGAATTCAATTGCGAGCGGCGTAAAAAAGCAAAAAGAAAAGCATGGCCGCATTTGCAACCATGCTTTGATGTCTATTTAGGGACTAAGCTTTTATTTAGTCGATTCCACCCTGAACGTTTACATCATGTCTGCAGGAAATGGTCAGGTTAGTAATGCTGATTGCTTCAGTCGTAGCCTGATCACCGGTGGAAGCCCATACCTTGAAGGTGTAGTTGTCACCAGACTTATAGGAATCTCCAAGGAGCTCACGCGTAACGATCATGGTGTTACCATTGATCACGTAAGGGAACTCAGCTCTGGAACCGTTTGCACTCAGGGGTGCGGAGAAGGTTACGGTAACAACGGTGCAACCGGAAATATGCACGTAATCACTGCTGTGATCTGCACGAAGCTCAAACACGTGAGAGTCTCCTGCCCACTTCTGCTCTCCATTTACTTTAATGGTCCAGCAATCGGAAGACCAGTTGCTTCCGTCACCACTTGCCATGTATACGCTTTCTGCAATCTCATCATTTGCAACAATTACGGGCTTAACGTAATTTTTCATTTTCTCTTCTTTTCCTCCTGTATCAATCTACTATTTTTTTAGGTCTAATTCTAAGAAGATGTTCCTCTCCTTATCTCATGACATCATCCTACCATAGCCCTTTGAAAACCGCAAGCATTCTAACAGATTTGTTACGAATCCCCCACCAGCATTGGTATTTCTAGAAAGAACTGACTTCCCTTTTCAGGCACGCTTGTTACCCAAATTTTTCCCCCGTGTTTTTCCATAATGCTCTTTGCTATGGCAAGACCAAGTCCGTGCCCGCCGTCCCCCGGCGTTCTGGACCTGTCCGCCCGGTAGGAACGCTCAAACACGTGGGGCAGATCCTCCGGCAGGATTCCCACTCCCGTGTCGCTTACGCAGATGATCAGCTTACCGTCGCGCACCTCAGCTGAGAGCGTGATCTCATCACCTGGCCTGGAATATCTTAAGGCATTGGTGAACAGATTGTCAAGCACCCTGACCATTTTCTCGGGATCCACGCGGACCATGCAGGACAGGTCCTCTGGCAGACGTAGGTCCAATCGCCTTTCCGCGTATTTCACGTCCGCGTCGCAGGAATAAAAGAATTCCTCCAGCATGGCCACGGCGTTTATGGTCTCCAGCTCCAGTCTCTGCTCCGGATTCTCCATTCTTCCGAGCAAAAAGATCTCATCCAGCATGGAGTTCAGGCTTCTCAGGCGCCTGCTCATAAGATTAATGAGTTCCTGATACTCTTCCTCCTCCATGTCCTTCTTTTCGCGAAGGAGTCCAAGGGCACTGACGAGGGCCGTCATCGGCGCGCGAAGGTCGTGGGAGAGATTCCGGAACAGTTCCATGCGTTCCCGCTCCTGTTGGTTTAATTTTTCATTTGCCCGCGACAATTCCTCATTCGCCAGCAACAAGGCTTTCTCCAAGTCCTCCCTGGAAATTGTCTGCGGTTTTGTATATCGCTTTTTTTCCATGCTCCGCGCTTCCTTCCGTCATCCCTTAAAGCAATACCCTTTTCCCCACACGGTCTCGATCATGTTTTCCAGACCGACAAAGCCTTCCATCTTTTTTCTCAGCCTGCTGGCATTCATCATAATGTTCCTGCGGTCAGCGTCAATGTAGCCTCCCAGAAGCTCCTTGCCGATCTCCTCGAAGGTCATGACCTTACGGTTATTGCGCGCCAGACATACCAGGAGCTCATATTCCTTATTGGACAACAGGATTTCTTCGCCGCTACAGAACACGCGGTGATTTAAGAGCTCTATGCGAAGGGGCGGGAACTCAAGAATGCCCGTCTGTCCGGTGACGCCGCGGTATCTGGTGATGTGTACCTGAATGCGCAGGGACAGTTCTTCCAGACTGCAGGGCTTCACGATATAATCCACGGCCCCGGTGACAAGGCCCTGAATGCGGTCTGCCTCCTCCGTTCTGCCCGTCAGGAACAATACCGGCACCTGCGTGATCATCCGGATCTGCTTCATGGCTTCAAAACCATCCATGCCGGGCATCATCACGTCGAGGACAATGCAGTGCGGCATAAAATCAGGCAACATGCCAATTGCCTCCTGCGCCGACTGCGCCGTTTTCACCTGATATCCCTTTCCCTTTAAGAATTCACCATTGACGTAAAGAACTTCGCTGTCATCATCCACCAACAAGATTCGGTCCATTTTTTGACCCTCCGTCAATCATTAACCAAGACACCCAGTTTATCCAGTTGCTCCAAGAACTCTTCCATGTCCGTAAGGATCATCTGCTCCTCGTCCGGATCCGCTTCATATTCCTGGCAAAGCTTTTTGTGAAGTGCCTCCTTGGACAAGCCCTCGAGGATCCCTTCCCAGAGAAGTGCTCCCGTCTCATTCAAGGCAAACACGATGCCCTGCTTCTCCCCGCGGCGTGCCACGACGTAATGTTCTCCGATCTTTCTCAGCTCATAACTCTCATTGATCTTCACGTAATCACCTGCCTCAGTTTATTTGAATAGTCTCATCTCTTCAACAACGCCAGCGCGTTCTCCCGCACTCTTTAGAATGCTGCGAAGACTCCCTCGTCCAAGCTTTTTGTTATTCCGGAGGAACGTAACAAAGGTCTTGTACCAAAGCCACGGCCACTTCCAGACATGCTTGCTCTCCTTTGCGTGGTTCATCTTCATCTGATAGTGGAATTCCTTCGCATAGCCCAAGATGCTGCGATCCCGGAGCGCCACCATGCGGTTCTTGTCCGCCTTTCCGAATTCCTCCGCGCTGACCACTTCCATTAGGAACTGTTCGACGTAACCCTTCGAAAACTCCGCTTCCAAGCCATTTCCGTAGATATGGTTTTGGGTAAGGCCCAGATACTTTTCACAGATCAGCGTGACCGCCTTCGCAAAGCCCGTAACGCCGCATTCCTCCGCCAGTTTGCGGAACCGGGCCGCGGTTTCTTCGTCATCCACCTGATTCCAGAAAACCACCCAATCCGCCAGAAGCTTTAATCCAAAGCCGGCGCGAAGGAAATGCTGGAGCATGTGAAGAAGGAGTTCCAATGCCTGCAACGGTTCAGAGGTCGTCGGTATGGACAAACCCATGACCTCGGTCTCCCCCGCTTCCTCCAGATAGGTGGGAAGGAGTTCTTCCATTCTCTCATTGATCCTCTCATCATCAAAGGGCTCCGCAAGCATGGCGTGAAGCTCCACGTCGATCTCTTCCTTACCCTGATAGACCAAGTGATGGTTCGCATGCTGTTCTTCCTTTAGTTCGTAATGCATGCCTTCCAAGATTTTTCCCGCCGCCTGCGCGTCCTCCACGCTTTTGAACAGGAGGTCCACGTCACCTGACTTACGATATTCCGGCACGGGATAATAAGCCGCCACGCCACATCCCTTCAGTGCAACCACCGGCACGTTCTTCGCCCGGATGGCTTCCGTTAGCTCCTTTGTCAAAAACAGGAGCCGGTAGCTTTGTTTTACAACGCTTTCCGTCGCCGGGCGTGCCGACTCCAAAAGCTTTGGATCTTTTTCTTCAAAGAGCTCCTCAAGCACGTCCCACAGCATAGGCAGCACCTTATGCTCCCGGGCAATGGAAATCACTTCCTCCATTTTTACCCGTTCCAGAAGCTCTTTTTCACGCCGGCTTGCCTCCTCCCCCGTCAATGCTCTTCTCAAGAGAAGGCACAGGCATTCGGCCTCTTTGGAAACGATATTGCCGGGCGCTACTTTTTTCCGCTTTTTCCATCTGGATTGTTTTTCTTCACGGTTTCGTTTTTCCGTAATGCGCCTGTCAATGTTTAGGGCCCTCAGAAGAACAATTCCCAGGGTAAACAGGAAATACCCGCGTGCGGAAAACAGCATGGACGCCACCCGGATCACAAATTTCCACGGCAGGCAGTGAAGCTGCTTAACGTAAGCTCCTCCCGCTAATTCCCGGAATCTCTTTCTCACAAAAAGATTCCTTCCGTAATCCCGGAGCGCCGTCTTCGCCTTCCATATGCCATTCTTGGCCATGAGCTCCTGTTTCACCAGGAAAAAACTTCCGAAGAAGACGTGAAACGCCGTAATGTCCTGATAGTGATCCTCGAGTCCCCTGTCCTCCAGCTCCAGATGGAAATCCTCCGCAATGGCGACCCATATCTCGCTGAAATCCGGCTTATACTGAAACGTAATGGATTCATCCCGAACCCTGTATAAATAAACGCTCTCATCGATAAAGGAGTACTTCGGACGGCACGCATAGCAAAGGATGTTGAACGCCTTATCCTGGGTGTAAGGGTAATCCATGCTCCACACGTCGTTTTCCAGCAGGAATTCCCTACGGTAAAGCTTGCCCCAGTTATATGCCAGGTGTCCGAAGCGATAAAATCCGTCAAAGCGGAAATCTTCCGTGTCCGGATCATCCTCCTTTTCCAAATGGTGCCGGTTCACGTCCCAGATGATTCCGTCCATGAATTTCCGGTAGTTGCCCACGATCACGTCCGCGCCGCTTCGCATCGCTTCCTCAGCAAGATTGGCGATGGCCTCCGGCCCGTCCAGACAGTCGTCCGAGTCCATCATAAAGACGTACTCGCCCTGCGCCTCCAGGATGCCCGTGTTTCGCGCAATGCCCTGCCCCTGGTTTTCCTGATGGATCGCGATCACCCGCTCATACTTCTGCGCGTAAAAGTCAACAATCTCCGGACAACGGTCCGGCGAGCCGTCGTCCACCAGAATGATCTCCGTTGCGGGATAATGCTGGGTGAGCGCGCTCTGCACGCACTGAGCCAAATATTTTTCAGTTTTATAGACTGGAATTATGATGGATACCAGCATCTTACTCATGACAATTCCCCGATCATCCCGTAAACAATGGTTATCACTCCCGTTTCAAGTATTTCTCCAAAAAGCGGAGGGACGCCTGAAAACGGGCACTTCTAAAATACAAAAGAAGATTGATGCCTGACGGCAACGCAACGCAAAGCATGCCTGCCAGGATAAAACTTAAAATGGAAAAGCCCTGACAGATCTTTCCCGTCAAGAACGCGCATAGCAGTGCCTCTCCTACGGACAGTACCATGTATTGAGCCATCTGTAGCACATAGCTTCCCATGGATTTTTCCATGTAAAAATGATAAAAGGCAAACGACTTTCCCAGAAACAAGATCACGTAAGCCACAAGCGTTCCGAGAAGCACGCCGTTGAGTCCCATGGGCCGGACCAACGCCAGCGAAAGGACCAGATTCACTATGGCCGCCGTCATTGCGACCCGTTTCTCCGGTTGGAAAAGACCACCGGCGCTGACGAACGTTCCAACCGGCAAGACCAGTACGTAAAGCAGACAATTGAAGGCAATCAGCATCACCGTCACGCTTGGGAGCACGAACTCCTCTCCCAGCCAGATCCCTCCGACAAAGAGCGAAGCCAATGCCGTCACGCCGCTCAGAATGACGGCGCCCAACAGAAAATACACAAACGTAAAGGTCTGCAACAGATCCCCGTCGCGCTTTTTGTCCCCTTCCACGATCAGGTTGCCAATCGTGGGCTGCAGTGCTCCGGAAAGCGCCTGCATGACGTTGATCAAGGACTGCGTGATCAGGCAGTAATTGGAATAAAATCCCACGACGCTCAAGCTGATAAAGCTCGACGTGATCAAATTATCCGTGCAGCCAAGGAGCTTTTGCGCGATCCTCGTGACAAAGAGGTTCCTTACGTCCGCAAACACGGAACTCACAAGCCCCCCATCCACCTTTTCCTTACGGTATTTTTTCAAGTATGGCCAGGTCTTGTCCACATAGATTGCCAAACCAATATTCACAATGGCCTCGAACATGATGCCAATTCCCAAGGCCCACTCGTAATTTCCCCAGATCATGACGATCACGATCACGGAAACGTAATTCAGGATCGAGACAACCATGGTCGCGAGGCTCGCTACGTATTCCCTCTGATCCGCGATCACAATGGATCGCTTGTAGGATAACAGATATCCCAGGATCGTCTTTACCAGCCACAGTCCGTAGATCAAACGGACATAGGACAGGGAGAAGTGATTCTCACGCAAAAACAAATGCACAAAGGGCAGAAAAGAAAAGCCCAAAATGGCGATCGCCCCGGCCACGACGTAATAGGCCTTACGGTACAGGTTCATCAGTGCAGCCTGCTTTTTTTCCGCTCCTTCCGCCATTGCCCGGTATAAGTGAAACACAATGGCAGTCGACAAGCCCAGCTCCGTGACGGAAAAGATGGCGATCACGTTGGACGCAACCCCGTTTAAGCCCACCAGCTCCGTGCCAAGCTTTAGATTTATGACTCTCTGGCTAAAAAAACCGGCCAGAATGATCAGCGCCTGCGCAAAGACGCTGACAAAACTGTTTTTCCCTATGTTTTTAGCACGCATCGAAATCTCACTCCAAAAGCTGTCCTAGCAAGGCATTCCACTGCTCCATGACCTTCGGCAACAGGAACGGTCTTATGCCTTCCGGCGCTTTTTCCGCCATTTCCGTAAGCAATTCCTCATCTTCCATGAGCAGTAAGAGCTTTTCCGCCATGGATTCGCAGTCAAACGGCTCGATCAGCCATCCGTTTACGCCGTCATGAATGATATCAGACGGTCCCGTGGGAACGTCAAAACTCACTGCAGGCAAGCCGCAGGCCCCGGCTTCCAAAAGGCACATGGGAAAGCCTTCTGCCCTGGACGTCAGTACAAAAATCTTTGCCTGCGCCAGATAATCTTCCACCTTGGGAACGTATCCAACCAATTCCAACTGCCCCTGCAGACCTTCCTTTTCGCGGAATGCTTCCAGCGCGGCCCTCTCCGACCCTTCACCGCAAAGGATCCACTTCCAGTCCCTGCGTTTCGAAAGGACCATCTTCGCCACCTGCATTAGCAGGTCATATCCCTTTTCCGGGACAAGCCTTGCTGCGGTGATCAGCCAGTTTTGCCGCTCACGCCTTGCCATGTCTGTCATCGTGGCCGGATTTGCAATGGCGACGATCCGGTCCTGCCTTCCAAAATGCTTTTGAAACGCCTTCGCGTCTCCCGGCGTCAGCGTGACAATGGCATCCGTCTTTTTTGTAAAATGATTGAGAATGATCCTGCGATACCACCCCTCCGACAATTCAAACGCACAGTTTGAATGTTCCCAGGAAATGACCTTAACGTTTAATCCCTTCGCCGCAGGCACGGAGAGTACGTCCAGCACAATGTCTATGTCAATGATCAGATCGATCCGGTGCTCTTTCAAAAACCTTCGCAGTTTCGGGATCAGCGGAAGGTAGGCAGGGCCCGGCGTCAGCCACTTCTTGCCGAGTGCGTGGCGCGATACGTTCGAAGAGATCTCGTAGCAGGGCACTTCCTTTTGCTCCACAAGGCTCAAAAAGCAAACCTCCGTCTCCGGATCCTTCGCGAGTTCATTCGCTATGGTGACAGCGACGCGTTCAGTACCGCCGTTTCTTGTCACGTCTCCTGAAAAAAAACAGATTCTTTTCAAGGCGAACCTCCCAAGTTATTTTATCGTGCCAAACAATAAGTACCCGTCTTGGCTTTCCCTCGCGAAAGAGATCATCTTCCCGTCTCTTCTGCGAAGGATCCTGACGTAGAGGAAAAGCTCTTCCCCTTTATCAAGTCCCGCGATGCCTTCCATCGAAAACAAGCCGCGAAGCTCCATTTTGGACCCAGACGGCAATCCCCGAAGGTTTCCCTCGAGCTTTCCCAGCTTCACAAAATCAGAAGCCTGTCCGTTCCGCTTTGTGAACACCCAGGCGTCGGCATCGTCATATAGCGTTCCAAATCCCTGATTGTCAATCTTTAGCGTGATCCTCAGGTCATCTTTTTTGACCCTACAGTCCGCTTCCCGCAGGTCAAAACAGTATCCCAACCGGCGGCCAACGTAATCATATAAGCTCTGCCCGCCGTAGGGCATCTCTTTCCATTTCGTCAACAATGCGGCGTCATGGGTGGAATTCAAATAGCACGTGCCAAGGCGCCTTAGCTCCCCCGCAACCTGCTCCGCCGATAACGGGACGGTGGCATCGATCACCTCCCCGCCGTATGGCACCTGCGCCGTGAAAGGCATCATAAAACGCGCCTCTTCCTCCGGACTCCAGGCTTCCTTCCAGGTCATTCTTCCGGCAGTTTCCGGTCCAAAGGTCCCAAGGTGTGAAGGCGACCCCAAAAGACCATCGTTGAAGAAACCAGTCATGCCTCGTTCCTCGCCCTCCGCAAAGGCCAGGCGCCACTGAACGGGCTTTCTGATGGCAAGCCGTACCTTCCCTTCCGTCTCGCGCAGAAACAATTCCATAAGTTCCCTTAAGCACTGCGCGCTCAAGAACTTAGAGTCATGCATCTCTCCCCAGCTTCCGATCAGCAGCCCCTGATAAACGTAAATGGAATCGGCATGCCCTTTCAGAAGCGGTGCGATCTGCGTTACGTGTTTTTTGACGTGCGAAAAAAGGGAGGGTTCCCTGACCATCCCTTTTCCTTCCGTGTCGTAACATATTCTAAGGATCAGGTCAAAGCCTAATTGTTCAAAGCGTTGCAGGATCCCGTCCATTCTGTCAAGGGCCTGGGACGACAGATCCTCATCCTTGTACGCGCCCACGTTAAATAATACTAACGCCAGGCTTTCTGCCGCATACCGGACCGGATCTTCCCACGTTTCCTCCTCCAGGCGGTAGGTATAGATGCGGTACCAGCCTCTCCCCGGATTATCCGCGGGATCCACGGATTTTGCAGGATCTGCGGGCGTGAACTTCGGTCCCTTAATAAAAGATAACATCCCTCTTCTCTCCTGCTTTCTTTTGCAAGATCTTGATGCGGAACACAATGGCCAAAATGGAAAAGATCATCCGTATCATGTAAACGATCGGCTTAAAGCCGGAATGCATGCTTTCCCCGCCAACGCGATTGTGCATGACCGCAGGCATCTCTTCTACGCGGTATCCCACGAGAAGCATCAAAATGATCATGTTGGCGTCCGGGTAACGGTCATCAAACCGGCCGTACTTTGAGTAATACAACACGGCACGGTTGCTGAGACCCTGCAGGCCCGTGGTCGGATCTGCAATCCTTCTTCCCGTGAACAACTTGATCAAAAAACGAAAAATCATAAACGCAAACTGCTTTGCGGCGGAAACTTCAAATTCACTGCTTCCGTCCATAAAGCGCGACCCCAATACGATGTCCGGGTACTTTCCCTCCCGGTTCGGCGTCTTCAGTCTGTCATACAGCTTCACCACGTTACAGGCATCATGCTGTCCGTCCGCGTCCATCTGGATCACGTACTTGTACTTTCGCCGTATGGCATATTTATAGCCAAGCTGGATCGTGCTCCCGTATCCCAGGTTAAAGATATTGGAGATCAGCGTAAATCCCGCGTTTTTCACTATTCTGTTTGTTGCGTCGGAGGATGCGTCATTAATGACTAATACGTCCGCAATGTCCATGATCTCGGGCGTCTTTAACTCCTTCAACACAGCCAGTATGTTTTGCTCTTCATTATACGCCGGTATAATGATTAGCAAGTCCTTAGGCTTTGAATTCTGCATTTTATTCCCTCGATGACGTTAAACTAAATAGTCCTTCCAAATCTTTTTCGTAGGAGAACTTGCGTTTTGCCGCATTCTCCCCAAGGCGTCTTGCCTTCTCATGATCATTCAGGAGCTCCTGAATGGCCTTTGCAAGCGCCTCTGGCTTTTGTGCGATGACGAGGCCGTCCACCCCGTCCTCCACCTGTTGTCTGTTACTTATTATATCGGACGTTATGATGGGACAGGCAAGGGTTTGCGCCTCTTGAATCGCAATGCTCTTCCCCTCATAAGCCGTAGCATGCACGTAAAGGTCAGCCTGAACGTAATACGGATAAGGATTCCCTACCGCGCCCAACAAAATAAACTCCTTCTCCAGACCGAGCTGGCGGATCTTTTGCTCCAGTCGTCCTCGCTCGTCGCCCTCCCCAAGCACGTACCATCTCGCCTTCACGCCTGCGTCCTTTAGGAGCTTCATGGCGTCAATGGCCGTCGGAAATGCTTTTTGCTTTGTCAGCCTTGCCACCGTAAGGATCCTGGCACCGTCATACTCATCGGTGAATCCCCCCGGAAGCATTGCCTTCTCGCGGATGACTTCCTGATTGACAATATTGTGGAACGTGGAAGTCTTTCCCTCACATTCTGGATACGCTTCCAAAAAGCTTTTTTGCGTCTCCTCCGAGATTGGGAACACGTGATCCATCTTCAAAAAGCAATCCTTGTCCAGCTTTCTGTCATATCCGGACATTCCATAGTCCACGTGAATGAATGCTGCCTTCTTCTTCGCATTTACGTGATCTGCAACGTAATACGAGGAGCCGCCCTCAATGTAGGCAACGGCCAGATCATACTCCTTGGAAAACCTCGGCGCACCGTCCGAGAGGACACGCCAACAAAGCTTATCCACCTTCAATCCTCCCCGTCTCAGCATGCGGAACGCGCTAGAGACAAGATACGGGAACAGTCGAAACATGGTTCCCCTGCTGATGAGCGCCCGGCAGACCGTGAAAAACATCCGCACGCGCCCGCGCCCCGTCAGGACGGATTCCTTGGAAAAGCGTTTGTTTAGAAGCGTAACGTGTCTCGGAACAAGATCCACAAGCTCTCCCTGTTCCAGGATCACGTATAAGTCCACTTTCCACTCAGGGCCAAAGAAACAGGGGAGAAGCTCAAGTAACGCAGTCTCCGCGCCGGCCCTGCTCAAAGTATTGATCACAAACAAGATGTTTTTAGGCATCTTTCTCCGACTCCTTCAGTTTGTTGATCTGTTGTAACATACTGTCATTTTCCTGGTTCAAAAGTGCAACCTGCATGGCCAGCTCCCTCACCTTCATCATCAGTTCGGAAACCATACTGCTGACGACGAAGATCAAGATCAGTAAGAGCGCGCAGACCGTGGAAAGCACGGCCACGACCAGCCCGGAGCTGTATCCGTTAACGATCAGGACGATGCCCAGCACAAGGACGATTATGGAGATCACAAACCAGATCAACATAAATCCGTCGCTCATTTTCTTCCGGGCATACCTCAAAAACGCAATGACGAACATAAGCGTTGAAACGCCCACCATTACGAGTCCAAGATAAAACCATACGTCCACGATCGCGTCAAACCATTTCATCTGAAGTATCACCTCTCAATGCGTACTAGCTCATCATTTTCTCATCCACGCCCCCGTTTACGTTGGGGTTTCTGCGGTCATAAACCAGCGTGGAAGGTTTCTTGGAAAGCTTTGTCGGGAATAACGTTCCCCGGCAGAAAATGTGCTCGTCCAGATGCTTTTCCACCCACCGAAGTCTCAGGTAGGCGATAACAAAGCCCGTAAGGCTTCCAACGATCACCCCAAGCCCATACCAGATGGGGGTAAGGCGCGTTGCAAAAATGCTAACGAGGAACGTGACCAGGCAGAATACCGCCGACGTGATCACTGCCCCGTCCAGATCGTTATAGTAGTAAAGAAGTATGATCTCAGAATACATGATAAACAAGATAAAGTAACCTGCTGCCAGGGAAGGATAGATTTGAAGCACAAGTCCCGCAAATCCAAACCTCGGCAAGAAGATCAGCATGAGCAGGAAGATCACCACGGAAATGATGAACTGCAACCGTACAAGGTTCATCAGCTCCGAGGAAAGCTGCCGGAACATGCGGTTTTTCGTGTTTTGCACGTCCATCCACCGTCCGCCGGTCACGGCCTCGGAATAGGCTTTGTAGCGGTCATGGAAATGCATCTCGATCCTGGCGATAAAGATCACCGTCGCGGAAATGTTCGTAAACATGGCGATACAGGTGGCCACGTCATATACGGGAGCCATGACAAAGCTGTTGGCAACCACCATGCGAAGCTCCGTGTGCCAGAATACGAAATTGTGGACGTACAGACCCAGCGTATAACAGAAGTTGATCACGATCAGCTTCCAATAGCGTTTGAAATATCCCAGTACCTTCTTGTAGCTGTTGTTGTTCCTGTGGAAGTAGCGGCGTATGGTAGCCAGCTCCATGATTGCAGTCAGCGCAAAGCCGATGGTCAGGGCAAGCAGCATGCCGTAGGACACTTCAAAGTGAAAGCCCTTGACAAACAGGAACGACAAAAGAAATGCCGCCAACATCCCACAGAAGAAAAAGATGGAAATCTTTGAATAATCCTTACAGATGGAAAGGTATAGCATGGAGTAAAAGACCAGCACCAACGCGATATACCCGCAAAACCCCGTAAATACGTAGTACAAAGCCACCTTTCCCACCACGCACTCCCAAATGCTGAAGGGAATGCCCATGAGGCAGGCCGTCAGAATGGTGACGGCAAGACCCGTGTAATAGCAAGGCAGGATGTCGTCGTAGGTCTCGTCATAGATCACGTCGGACAAATACCTGGAAATGACTGCGTTATAGGGAGCTGCCGCCAAAAGCGAAAAGATGAAAATGTACAGGATCGTTGCGGCAAACAGGTTTCTGCCTTTGTATCCCGTCACGTCATATCGCAAAAAGTAGCTCATCAGCAAAATGTTGCCTATGACCACAAACATGGGGGCCACCGTCACCATGGTACTGTATCCGAAACCGATCAGGTTCGTGGTAACGGTCTCCTTGCCAAATATTTTATTGAGCTTAATGCCTATTCCAGCCATTCTCTTTTCCTTTCCAGGTAATCAGCATCCCCGCCGCAGGCGCTTATTTCGTTTGCTGATCGAAGTAATTGTAGATATTCCGGTAGGTACCCTGCATGTCCGTCAGCTTGTAGCGTCCCATCATTCTGCGGTACCCGTTTTCACCGAGCTCAAGTCTCTTTTGCAGATTGGTTGCAAGCTCTACCATGGCCGCCGTGATCTCCTCCACGTTCATGACGTGGGTCAGGATGCCGGCAGGTCCGATTCCGTCATCCTCGCCAAAGATAAGGCCCCGGCAGTTACCAACGTCCGTTGCGATCACGGGCTTGTGCGCCGCATAGGACTCCAGGATCGTGAGAGGCTGTCCCTCACTGATGCTGGTGAGGATCGTAAAGTCCATCTGCCATAAGTATTTCGTAACGTCAACCCTTCCCGTGAACGCCACGTCCTGTACACCCATGGTTTCTACCAGTTCGTAACACTCGGTTGCGTATTTCTCATCCTCTTCCGTCGGTCCCATGACCCAAAGCTTTAGGTTGGGGACGCGCTCCTTGGCAAAGGCAAAGGCGCGTATCATCGTCTTTACGTCCTTGATGGGCGTAACGCGCAGGACGGCGCCCACGTGAACCATGCCTTCAACGGCAACCCTCTCTCCCGAAGGTGCCGCAAAACGGTTTTCGTCGATGCCGTTGGGCGTAACCATCGTGATTTCTTCATTACATCCCAGCTCGATCTGGAGCTTTCTCGCGTGTTCATACAGACTGGTCACAAGATCTGCGCTGGAGTAAGCCAGTCTTGACATCTTCTTGAACTGATCGATCCAAACGTTTTTATAAATTCCCGCAACCCATTTTGCGCGGATCAGTTCCTCCTCACGCTCACGGGTGTAGATGCCGTGTTCCGAAATCAGGAGCCCGCAACCGTATTTTTCCTTTGCCATGGCGCCGAGAACGCCCGCATAACCCGTGGCAACGCAGTGATACAGGTCTGCCTTCGGGATCTCCGTGCTCAGTGCCAGGAACAGCGGCAGGTAAATGGATCTCATCGTCCACAGGAAATCCGAAAATACTGCCTCCGGGTAGTTGATCTGATAGCATTCCCGCACGGCCCTAAGGAACTCCGGCCCCATCAGGAATTCATTCAGTGAGAATTCCCTCTTTTGGAACAGGTTGAACAAGACGCTCCACTTCACGTTCTGGTTGATCAAAAGGCTCAAAACTGCCTCATATTCCTCATTGCTCAATTGTTTTCTGCGTTTTCTGTCCGTCTTCTTACTGCACCAGTCATAATCCTCCAGATACACCTCATGCACCTGGCTAAGGTTCTCCGGAAGCTCATAGGCAAACTTCCCGCGAAAAGAGCGGTTCGCCAAAATGGCAAGCACCACAAACTCATGCTCGGGAAAAGCCTTGATCAAACTATGGATCCAACTGGATACGCCGCCCACCACGTAGGGGTAGCAGCCTTCAGCAACGATACAAATCTTCATATTGTCTCCATTCCCAACGGTTATCAATAATAAAACAGGCGTCTCTCACGCACCTTGATCTTGACGTCCTCCTGGGAAACGTCAAGCAGGAAAAAGCCATTCTTTAAGTTCGTAACCTCCGCTCCCGTCACCTCATCGATCTCACCCTGATTCAGTTTCAGGATGAAGAATGCCTGGCCGTCAAACCCGTCTACGTGAAGCGAGATCTCATTGTCTTGCTTGTGATCGCTGTAATCCAGAGCGAAGAATCTGCGGATGCGCAGGTCGCTCTCAGAAAGCGTCGTCTTGTCAAATCCGGCATAGGGCTTCCAGTACGTAAGGAAATTACTTGCCGTCTGTCTGGAAAAGCTTGCGTAGTCTTCATCGCCCTGCGGATGGGATACAAGGGACATGTCCATCACCACGTTGGAGAAACCAAGCGCCGTCTCAAAGGCCTTCATCTTGATATCCTCGGAAAACCTGTGGGTCATGAGCAGATTTGTGGTTTCCTGACAGGTTACGTTGTCATCCACGTAAAACACCGGCTCGCCGTCAGTTGCATCCGTCACGATGGTTCTCAAATCCGGCACGTACTGCTTTGCCTCGTCATATTTTGTAAAGTCGTGTAAATACAGGGATCTCAGGCTGTATTCGCCAGCTTCCTTCTCCCAGTAAACCCTGTCCTTCCCAAGCTTTTCGCGGATGGAAACCGATGAGAACTGCTTCGTGGACAGGCCGGCTTCGCCATAACCTTCATTCAAAAGCTTCAAGTAATAAATGAGCAATCCTTCCTCCGGCTCCACGTCATCGGAATAATCCATCTGGGGAGAAACCATCAGGGAAAGCTTGTTTCCGGAACGCTCCGTCATGGAAATGATGGAGGGCCAGACCACGTCGCGGAACAAGGGGATCTGCTTCTGGTCATACAAACGGTTTAGCGTCTCGGCGTTCTCGTTCGAAACGCCGCCATAATTGGCAAGCACAAGGTTCTGTGCGTTGATCACGGGATAAACGTCATAAGAATCTTTTTCCCCAAGGCATGCCGTCAGGAAACCGATTCCCGTTTCCTTCGTCATGAAATCACCGCCGATGCAAAAGACCTTACCGTATCCAAAGGCATGTCTCCAGACGATGGAGGGCAGCTCTTCGCTTTCCTTGGAACCATCCTTCACCACGCCCATGACGTAGGTTTTGGAGCCCTCTCCCGTCACGTACCAGGGGATCATCAGATCCAGATCCTGGCAGCCTTCCTTGCCGGGGCCTTCCACGTATTCTTCCTCCGTTCCCAAAAGGAATCCGGGGAACAGTCTGTATCCGTCCACGTGCTGATCCTCGCGGGAGACGGTCTTGATTCCCATCATCTCGCGAAGTCTCTGGTTATTTCGCATTTCCTCTGCGCTTGGCATGCGGGCAAAGATCACGCAGGCACCGCCGTGTGCCAATCTAAGCGCCGCATCCGTCTCCTGAGTCCACTCCATGGCCTCGCCGTCTAAGATGATGACCTCAGGAAGTCTGGAAATCTGATCCAGATCCAGGTCCGTCAAGGTAGTGCTCCGGATCATAGGGCGCTTCATGTAGTTGCACCAGGAAGTAACCACCTTTGAAACCTCATTCGACGGATCCCTTGTGACAAAGAGGACTCTCTTCTCCCAGTCTCCCGTCTCCAGCTCAGCGGTATATGCCGTCGTATCCGCGCGAACGCCGTTCTTTACGGCCAGCTTTTCGCTGAGAGCGTTGCTCTCTTCCTTCAGTGCCTTTTCATCCGCTTCCACTTCCGCATAAGAATTGGTACCGTATTCATTTAATTCCTGCTTGATCACGCCCGAAAACATGAACATGAAGATCATGATCAAAAGCAGGGTGAGAATTGTATAAAAATTTCTTCTGGATACCATTTCCTTTTCCTTCCGTGATGAAACAACTTAATTGTTATATCCGTAATCAAATGACATGTCAAAAGGCCTGTCCACGCTCTGTCTGATCTCATAGCATACAAATTCATCATCCTCGTAATACACGGAGATTTCGTTCTCGTACATGCTGGCAAAGATCTGCGCCCAGTAATAGAGCTTCGACATGACAACGTGACGGTTCTCACCCTTATACACGTCAATGCCCGATCCAAAGGGCAGCGGCTTTGACGCGCTCTCCCTCGAAAGAGGACGTCCGCTTCCCTCATAAGGAGCATCGTAGTCCCCGGGAATCTTCTCTATGAACACGTAAACCCTTGACGAAGGAACAACAAGATAATTGTTTACGTTAAAGCCCATGTTCTGCAAAAGAAGCTCGTGTGCCTCGTAGTGATAACCATATTCCTCCGCCATGCGGATCTCGTCGTTTGCGGAGATAATGTTGAACGTCTTCGGTTCGTTGTCCCGCAAAATGTTCGTCAGACAGATCACCGCGCCGTTTTTCTGGAAGGCTTCGATCTTCGCCGGCTGGCGGACCCATCCTGCCAGTCCAAGGAACACGAAGCATACGACTGCAAAGATCGCCGGTGATACCTTTTTAAGGATGTCACCTTCCATCAGACCTATTCCCAAGTCGATAAAGAAATCCATGATCATTCCCAGCAAGATGATAAGGAAAAACGCGACGTAAATGGACGTACGGTTTTTATCCATCAGCACCGGCAGGTGCAATTCCCTTGCCACCAAAAGGAGGGAGAAGAAAATCATGTTGACGGAAGCTGCAAGCAACATTCTGCCCTGCTCTTTTTCATCCCTGAACAAGGTGATCACTCCCAGAACGATGCCGGCCACGATCAGGATCAGCGTGATCACGCCAAAGGAAGAGTGTTTGCTGATAAACACGTACCCCGCAAGATACGCCTGCATGGTATGAAAAATGCTCCCGGCGATCTTAACGCCTGCCTTTGAAGTACCCTGTCCTGCGTCATTGATCGTTGCCGTAACTGCTGCCGCAACGTTTGTGATCTGTTTTCTAAAATCGGCTCCGGCCTGTTCCCAAAGCCCCTTGTCATCATAAAGTCTGCTCTGGTCCGGCATGACGTCGATCTGGTCATCCTGATATCCCCTGTCCTCTATGACGTTGATGCCCCATCTAAGTGAACCCTGCATGGGCGTTCCGCCAACGTAAGCGATCAGCATGGGAAGAATGGCAATGACAAGGCCGATCGCGCCGGCATAAATGATCCTGCCAATATTCTCCTTCTTAAACACCACCCTGCAGAAAGCAAGGCCAATGGCCACGCAAAGGATTCCCAATGCGATGGTGTCGTAAAAATGCACGGCCAGCGTCATGCTGACGCAGATGGAAAAGAGTCTAAGCATTCTCGTGCTTTCAACCTTGATCCCCTTGGTGCCCTCTTCCTCCTCGCGACCCCGGAAGAACAGGATCAGGAAGAAAATGGCCGGCAAAATAAAGATCATGCCGTATTCCTGGGGCAACGTACTGTAATATCTGACGTACGCGTTCTCGCCCCAAATGTTCAAAAGCAGGAAAAATCCGGTAGCAACGTAGGCTGCGGATTCCGTTTTGCAGACAAGACGAAGCAGGAACAACAGCGTCATGTGGATCAACAGCGTCTGTACCAAAGAAAACAGCCGGAGAAGCACGTAAGTCTTAATGCCAAACACTGCATGGAAGAAATAAATGATGCAGTGAAATCCGTAAGGATAAACGCCTGAAGTAAAGATGTCATTGTTTCCCATGGCGTTGATCCACTGGTTGTGCACCAACATGTCAGAGGTCGTGTATCCAAACACTTCGAATAGATGTCCGCCATACTGCCAGCATATGACCGCGATGATGACGATCGTTCCGATCCAGTCAAACCAACGGTTGATCAGGTTTTCCGCAATGGCCTTGACCGTCGTGGTAAAAGCCTGTCCAACGTTTTGGAAGATGCGGACAAAGAAAAGACGGAAACCCATGGTATTCACCATGACGTTGTGCGTAGTTTCACCCGCCGTCACGAGAGTTGCCTTCACCCACTCCTGCCAATGGAAGGCCGCGATCCCGAGAAGCGCCGGAATGATAACGCCAAGGATCAGCGTGGTCCTGTTTGAGATCTTCAGAAGCTGCAGCACAAAAACCAAATTCATCAGGAAGAAATTACCAATGCACGTATATGCCATATATCTTACGTAAAAAGGATGATCTTCAAATTTGGAATGAAACACTGCCGCAGGGATCAGGATCACAACCCCTATGTACAAGACCAGAATGTATAGTAATTGTAACAGCGTCAATAATTGCATTGACATGAGCGGATTCTCCTCTTAGTTGAAAATACGGATCAATTCCAGCGTCTCGCGGTCGATGACCACGTCCGCCTTCTTCAGCTCGTCCATAACCCGGAAAAAGCTTTCCCTGTTCTCCATGCAAAAATATAGTTTCAGCTGCAGGGTATACGTTGAAAGCTCGTTCGGGAACAATTCCTTCGATGCGTTGCACCAATATTTCACCCTGTCGTAATTACGCAGCTTTAATTGCAGGAGTCCAACCCATTCCACGTACTGCGGAAGGATCTTCTCGCGGTATTCCTCGTCAGAATACAGGAAATTGCAGGCTTCATCCATCTTGTTCACGAATTCCCTTTGTTCCATCTCAGGGAATACGTCCTGCGTCAGAATGTCATTCATGTATTCGATCAGTTCACAGGCCTTCACTTCAGGCGCAACGTAATCCTCCTTGAAGGCAAGATATTTGTATTGGCTGGTCTGCCGGAAGTCATTTAGGGAATCTCTCATGACCGTTGCCGCATAGTGGGACGTCTCAGAATCTTCACTGTTCAGGGCGAGATTAATGGAAGCCAGGGATTTGCTTACGTCTCCGCGGACCACGTCCAGCATCAGACTCCGGACGCTCTGCCTGTCAGATACGGCAAGCGCCTCCTCCAGGGGCACGCGGTTTCTCTCCACTTCCTCTTCCGCTTTTCTCGGCGCCTTCACCTTGTCCTTGCCAAAAATAACGTCAGCCAGATCCGGCCCGTTCCGGAAGAAATAGGCATAGATGATCTGAGCCGTAATGAAAAACAAAGGTCCGACAACGGGACAAAGAAACATGATCCCCGCCTGGATATAATATCCCTGCATACTCATAAGCGCATGCTTTTGCTTTGCTTCCTCATCACGAAGCTGCTGAAAATGCCCCCATACCACAAACAGGACGCATATGATCGTATTTATGATCAAGATCAGGATAAACCAGATTGCTCCAGTCATACTGCCTCCTCCTCGCGATAACACTCAAAACCGGCGTTCTGAAGACGCTTGATCGCGAACTCCGCGTCAGCAGGTCCGGAATTCGCCAGAAGTACCTGTATGGTTCCTGCTGCCGTAAGACCCACGTAGTCCGTGTCTCTCAGGACATTGTCAAGCTTTTTGTCCAGGTCTTCGATCGCATAACCCTGCGTATTGGTAACGTTGATCAGCGTACACTTGGTAAAGCCCTTTTCCCTTGCCCTTAAGAAGGCACTTATGAGCTGATCAAAGGCTTCTGCCTCCATGACGTGCGTGTTTCCAAGGTATCTCTGGGAACGGAGAACTTCCATGTACTTGTCCGCGCGCAGTACGGCGTTCTGGGTCAGATAACTGGCAATGGCGAGCACGTTCGCCTGGCCGAGCGTCATTCTCTCCCAGGAGATGCCCCAAACCATAATGATGATCTGCATCTGGTCACCGCCAAAAATGGCATTTGCCATCAGAGGATACTCCTCCGTCATGTTCTTGTTAATATAAACCTTTTTCTGACAGAGCACTTCATACATCTGCTCCATCTTCTTGTAATGTACGGAATTTCCCAGGGACCTTGCCTTGTCCGAAGTGGAGGATACGAGTCTCGCGTAAACCTCACCGGAGACGGAGTAAATCGCCACGTCCTTGCAGTGCATGATCTTGGCGATAACGTCTGCCGCGTAGAAAAGAACCTCCTCAGGCTCATACTGATCCAGGCTGGAAGTCACTTCGTAGATCTTTCCGATACTGTCATTCTGGTTCACCAGCTGATCGGACAGCACGTCCTTCACGCGAACGTTACTTCCGTTGATGTCAGACATGTCCGCAAGCTGTCTCGAAAGGAATTTGACCTCATTGTTACTCTCTTCCTTAACGGCCTTCAGTTTATCCTTCATGTAACCAACAACAAGACCGAGGATCAGGAGCTGTGCCATCCATACGTAGGTACTGTAGTCCAACAGCACGTCAAATCCGGATCGCCAGTACATCTGGCGGAAGAAATAACCTGCGATCGCAAGAAGACAGGAAAAGATCGCCTGCTGCTGTCCGTGCACGATCGCAAAGAGCAACACGTACAACAGATAGAAATCCAGATGCTTAAAGTATTCGTGATCCGTTGCACGGTTATTGAGCATAAAGAAGGGAATAAACAAGATTAAGTTCTCGACAAAGGGAACGGCCGCGCGGATCATCTCTTTGCCCTTGCGCACAAAGGCATCCCACGCACTCTCCTGTCTGTCGGAGAGCCTTGAGAATCTTCCGGCGTGTTTCTTGATATAGTCAGCAAGAATCGGTAAGGCCTTTCTGGGCGGATTCATCTCAAACAGCCCAAACTCCTCGTCCGTTGTTTCCATGTCGAGGGTAACGTTGGTCTGGGAATCCAACAGGCTGTCCAAGATCACCGGAGCGTCTTCCTCCGGCTGATTCGATTTCATTCCGGAGATGATAAGCTGCGCCATCTCCCTCTGGGTGATCAGCGTCTTTCCAGCAATCTGGTACATGTCTGACTGATGACCGCTCACTGTCATCATTTTATAAATATACTCCACTGCATCCATGACGTGGAGCAGACGGTAGCTCTTTTCTCCTTCCAGGATCGTCAGGTCATCCTCCTGCATTTCCATCACTGGCTTTGCGTTCAGGGCACTGACGGTCCTGCCGGCGTGAAGCTTGATCTCGCCCAGATCGAGAGCATCCATGCACATCTTTGCGCAGACGTTGTCAAGCTCAGACGCGTCCTCCGGAATGCCGTAAAGATTTCCAACGCGAAGCACCATCACGTCTCCCATGGTCATCTTGCCGTAATCCAGACAGGTTTTCTCTCCCATGGCGATGGACTGTGCCTTTTCTGAGATATTCTTGCTGCGCTCCACGTAGCCGTCATCCGTCGCTTCAAAACCCTCCAAGGCTTCCTCGGAAGAAAGATAGATAAATCTTCCCTGACGCAATGCAGAGAAGGACATTAACAGATTCAGAAGACTGGAGCTAAACTTAACGGGAGTATTCATGCCCGTCTTCCAGGGAAACGTCTTGTCATAAGCGCCCAAAAACAAGGTAACTTGCGGCTTTACGCTCACAAATACCTCGCGGATACATGCGTTGTCATATGCAAAACGATAGGTCTCAAAGACTCTCCGGTTAAAGAACGTGTCCTTGCCTTCCTCCGTCAGGACGAAAATCCTGTGTCCCTCCTTGTGGAGCTTTTCCACCATTTTCCGCATCAGGCTTCCCGTGCTCCCGATCAGTAAAATATCCATCTTTCCATGCCCTTTCCAACTCTATAATGCAATGCCCTGGCGCTTCAGTTGTCCCAAGAATTCCGTCACGTCCGCGAGCGCTTCATCCATTCCGATCTCATACTCTTCACTTAATGCCTTGGCTGCCGCCTTCGGATCGCCCTGCTCCCAAAAACTGTTCAGGATCATGGCTCCCGTCTCATTTAGCGCCATTGGCGCCTTGTATTTTCCCGGCTTTTGCTCCATGTCCAGCAGCCAGTACTGACCTGCCGCATGCCGTATTTGATATCGCTTCTTGCCGTTCATTTGCGCGCCTTTCCTTTAAGAATGCCGTATTTACTGGTAGAAGAACGAATAACCAAATTATTATTATATCACTCAAGGTAAAAAAATTAAAGCACTTTTTTTACCCTTCAACGATCAGATACCTTCCGTCACCGACGTCAAAGATCTCGTCGTTTTCCAAAACTTCTTCTCCTTCAGCGCCTTCCAGGTCAACGCCAACTTCCTCAAAATACTCCAAAACCTCTTCCAGAGAGTCAGCAACCACGGCCATGCAATCCTCCAAGAATTCCTCTGCCTCCTCCATGGTCTCTGCCACGGGCTCGGGATATAACTGTCCCTGATTCTTCAAAAAGCACTCCAATACGGCATCGTCATATTCTCTCATCGCTTTACCTCCAAAAAGTTCTAACGTAACGTGATTCAAAATGGTTTCTTGTCTAGTCAATCTTCCGTCAAAAACGAAAGTGCCTCAGCCGGATGGCTGATCAACGCATCAGCGCCGTTTTCCAAAAGCTCCTCCCGCTCGCGGAAGCCCCAGAGAACGCCTACGGTAAATGCTCCCGCGCCGCGTCCCGTCAGCACGTCCGTGCCGGTGTCACCCAGATACAGCACGTTCTCCGGCAAGATTTCCTCCCCGCCAGCGCGAAGCTTCTCCAGAATGCGGAACACGCCGTCGGCACTAGGTTTCAGTGCAAGTCCGGGCTCCTGTCCCTGAAGCACGTCGAAGGTGCCCTTTCCAAACAGGGTTTCAACCACCCGTATGGTCTCCGCGTGCGGTTTATTCGAAAGCACGGCCAGCTTTAAGCCACGCTTTTTTAGCTCGGCAACCAATTCCGTGATACCGTCAAAAGGCTTCACGCCATCCATGCAATGTACGGCAAAGATCTCTTTATATCTGGGAAACGCCTTGTCAAAGGAGCGAAGCTCCATGTCTCCCGAAGCCCGCAGCGCCCGCTTTACCAGGTTTGCCGCACCGTCTCCCGCAAAGTATTGATAATCCTTTGCTTCAAAGGGACCATAGCCCAATTCCTTTAGCATTTCATTACCGCAGTACGTAAGGCTTTGGATCGTGTCAGAGAGCGTACCGTCCAAATCAAAGATGACCGCTTTCTTGGGTGCGCCGGCCCTCCCGATCCGCATTAATTCCTGATAGAGCCGCCCTGCGGGAAGTCCCACCACGGAATTGTAATCCCCCTGGATGCCCTTTACGTACTTTGCGAACTCCCCTTGGATGCCATAGGCGCCGGCCTTATCCAGGGGATCCCCCGTCGCCACGTAGGCCTCGATCTCCTCACGGCTCATGGGCGTGAACGTCACCTTCGTCCCTTCATGAAAGGTAACCCTCTTGCCCTCCTTTGTCAGGATGGTAACACCGGTATAGACATAATGCTCCCTTCCCTGAAGGCGCGTCAGCATCTCCTTTGCCTCGTCGGCATCCTTGGGCTTTCCAAGGATCTGATCCCCGAGCGCGACCACGGTATCCGCCCCGATCACGGTCTCCTTCTCCTGCAGTTCCTCCCATACGGCCTTCGCCTTCCGGTAAGACAATTCCTCCACTGCCTGATGCGGTTTCGTTCCCGGCGCAATCTCCTCGTCCGCCTCGCTCACCCTTACGTCAAATTTGATTCCAATCTGCTCCAACAGTTCCCGCCTTCTCGGGGACCCCGAAGCCAAAACAACGTACGTCATTCTTTCCACTCTCTTCCGTCCAAGTAATTAGTTCGTCGGAGCCATCTTGGGCTTAAAGGTGCGGCTCTCTCCCGCCGTCTTTGCAACCTTTGCCTTCTTGGCTGCCTCCTTGCAGAATACTTCCTGGGCCAGAACGGCCTTCTTTCCCCGGCCGTCCACCTTCTCGTAGGTTCCGTCAGGCTTAAGGATGCATGCCTTTACCGTGTCTGCGAGCTGTACGTCAAGTACGTGCCGCAGTTCTTCCTTCAGCTGGGGCTGATCGATGGGGAACAGGATCTCCACGCGCCTCTCCAGGTTTCTCGGCATCCAGTCCGCACTGGAACAATACACCTCCGGATGCTCGTCGTTTTCAAAGTAAAAGATTCTCGCGTGCTCCAGGAAATTGCCAACGATGGAGCGCACCGTTATGTTCTCGCTGACGCCTGGGATTCCCACGCGCAGGCAACAAATGCCTCTCACGATCAGGTCGATCTTTACGCCGGCGGCGCTGGCCTCATAGAGGGCAACGATCACGTCGGGATCACACAGGGAGTTCATCTTGGCGATGATCCTCGCCTTGCGTCCTTCCAGCGCGTATTTCTTTTCCCTTTCGATCAGGAACAGGAAACGATCCTTGAGCCAAAGGGGCGCAAGCGACAGCTTATTCCAGAACAGGGGCTCTGAATATCCCGAGAGCATGTTAAACACTGCCGTGGCATCCTCGCCCACCGTCTCAGAGCAGGTGAGCAGGCCAACGTCGGTGTAGAGCTTTGCCGTTGCGTCATTGTAGTTGCCGGTGCCAAGATGCACGTAGCGCTGAATGCCATTCTCCTCACGGCGGACCACCAAGGTGATCTTGGAATGGGTCTTTAATCCCAACAGACCATAGATCACGTGGCATCCGGCCTTCTCCAGCTTTCTCGCCCAGACAATATTGTTTTCTTCATCAAAACGGGCCTTCAGTTCCACGAGAACCGTCACCTGCTTCCCGTTTTCCGCCGCCTGCGCAAGTGCCGCGATGATCGGCGAATTTCCGCTGACGCGGTAGAGGGTCTGCTTGATGGCAAGGACCTTCGGATCCACTGCCGCCTGACGGATAAAGTCTACCACGGGCTCAAAGCTCTGGTAGGGATGCTGCATCAAAACGTCACCCTTGCGGATCTGCTCGAAAATGTTGCATCCCGCCGGGAGCTCCGGCACGG
The DNA here is from genome assembly GCA_946414885.1 of uncultured Lachnospiraceae bacterium. GTDB lineage: Bacteria > Bacillota > Clostridia > Lachnospirales > Lachnospiraceae > Acetatifactor. The sequence goes on along the minus strand of CAMKQH010000006.1, from coordinate 104,200 downwards.
GCTTGGGTTCATATTTGGGCGCCTTGAGATCATCAAATCCGTCCAGTCCGTACAGCTTCATCAACACGGTGAGGTCCAAGGGACCGTCGATCTCATATACGTAAGCGTCTGCGATAAACAATTCCTTCTTCAGGAAGGCCAGGAGATCTTTGTCCATGCCCTGCTCCACCTCAAGACGGATGCATTCGCCCCACTGACGCTTTTTGATCTGTTTCTCGATCTCCTTGAGCAGATCCTCCGCCTCATCCTCCTCGATGGTAAGGTCCGCATTACGCATGATGCGGAACGGATGAGCGCAGACGATGGTATAGTTCAAAAAGAGCTTGGAAATGTTTCTTTCAATGATCTCCTCTAGGAGGATCACGCGCTTGATCTCCCCTTCCTTTATCGGCAGCTCGACCACGCGGTTTAACACGCTGGGAACCTGCACGGTAACGAATTCCAACTCACTTCCCTTTTTCTTTTTGCGCACCATGGCGCCAATGTTCAGGGTCTTATTCCGGATCAGCGGAAACGGTCTGGAGGAATCTACCGCCATGGGCGTCAGAACGGGATAAACGTTCTCCTGGAAATAATGATCCACAAACGCTTCCTCTTCCTTGTCCAGATCCTCGTGATGCGCAATAATATGCAGACCATCCTTCAAGAGCTGGGGATTTAAGGATCTGCCCCAAGTGGAATACTGCAGGTCCACCAGCTCATGTGTGGCCCTGCCGATGGCAGCCAGCTGTGTCTTTGGCGTCATGCCGGCAATGTCCTTCTTGGTATATCCCGCATTCACCATGTCCTTGATTGAAGCAACGCGGACCATAAAGAATTCATCCAGGTTGGAGGCCGTGATGCTAAGGAACTTCAGTCTTTCAAACAAGGGATTGGACCGGTCCCTTGCCTCGCCAAGGATTCTGTGGTCAAAGAGAATCCAAGACAGCTCGCGATTTTCAAAATACTTCGCATCCTTCATTACGACGTTTGATTTTTCTGCCATATTCCGCTCCTAAAATTTCTTATTGGTTTTCAGTACGGGAACCACGCTGTATACTTCCTGGAAAAACTCAGAGGAGGTGTCAAAGAAGCCCTTCTCAAGCGTGATGTCCTCCTGGGTGTCGATCATCAGTCTCAGTTCGCCTTCCAAAAGCTGTGCCTTTAGGCCGCGAAGCTTCTGTTTGTGGCTTCGGTCAAGGCTGTTTGCCAGCCGCAGGATCGCCGTGAGCTTCGCGATGGTAAGGTAGCTCTCCTTCCCCGCGAAATCGGAACCGCGGCTTTCGTTATAGCCATAATAGGTAAAGTCGCTGTGATTGTACCGCACGACGCTCGCCACGATCTCACGCTCCGCATGGGAGAGTCCGATGATCTCCGTTGCCATGATGATGTCGTAGGAAGTCTCCCCCACGTCCACGAGCGATACGTACTTTCCGCAGTCATGAAGCAGCGCCGCGATCTGCAGGTACAGTCTCTCGCGCTTGCCCATGCCGTGGATCTTCTTCATGCTGTCGAAGATGGTGATGGCCAGATATTCCAGCGTCTCCGCGCGCTTCCGGCTTCCCATGTAGCGCTTGCTGATGCCGCCGGCGCAGGCAATGATGTCTCTTTCGAAATCATGCTCGCCGCGGAACATTTTAATCTCCTCCGCATATTCATACGCCATGCCGTCGCAAAGCGTTACGCCCGGGGCCCAAACCTTCTTGGCACCCATGACTTTCGCGATCCGTCTTGTCAGCACCGCGCTGATCAGCACCAGTGGCACTTTTTCTTCTGCAACGCCCAGTGCCTTGGCCGCCGCCATGGACCCGCTGGAGCGAAGGAGCGTCATCAGGCTGTCAAAATCCTCCAACCCGATCGTGGATTTATCCGGATCATTTCCCGCGCGGCGGATCGCCCACGGCGAAATGTAATCGTCCATGATAATGATGTTCTGGATCTCACGATCCTTCAGATACAGTTTCTTGTAGGTGGCGAGCTGCGCGTTTGCCAGTTCGTCCACCAGCGCCTCCATCTGGTCACGCCCGGCATTTAAGTGCGTCAGCATCTCCTGGAGCCTCAGCACGCCAAGACGAAGGTTCTGCGTGCTCATCAAGGCGTCATTGTCAAAGAGGGACAGCTGAATGCTGCCATTGCTGACGTCAACGATGGCCGTCTTCTCTTCAATGATCCTGCGGAAGCTCTCCCCCTTGGAAGCAACGGATTTGTAATCCAAAAAGCGCTGCTCGGAATTGCTCAGGATCTTGATCTCGATCCCCGTGCGCTGAGCGATCTGATCCAAAACGATCAACGTATTCTTCGTCTCACGCAGGGCGCTGGTGCCGTATGCCCGGAATGCATCCACCTTGTAAGTCTTCATGACTTCCTTGTAGTCCAGAAGCGTGCGGCAGAGCTCGTCGATCTTTTCCCTGCTCATCTTTCCCGTCGCATAGGTCTCGCTTCCCAAGTCAAGTCTCTGGCTCAGGCAGTCGATCTCCCGCATGGTGTTTTTGCCGGAAAACTCAAAAATCTTCATCGTCAGTTCAAAGCTGCCCACCGAAATGGCGGCGAAGGTTTTGAAGCTCATTTACGTCGTCCCCCTTAAATAATCGATAAACTGGCTGGCAGTCCTGCCGGAAAGTCCGCCGTGTGACAGTTCCCATTTGTTCGCCTCAAGGAAGAGCTCTTCCTTGGGCAGGTCAATGCCATAGCGCTCTGCGAGCGTTTGTACGATCATCTGGAATTCTTTTTTGTCCGGTCTCCCAAAGTAAATGGTCACGCCGAAGCGATACGCAAGGGAGAGCTTCTCCTGCACGGTATCGCCGGTATGCATGTCCTCATCCTCCTTGTCGGAATAATTTTCACGGATGAGGTGTCTGCGGTTGGAAGTCGCGTAGATCAGCACGTTCTCCGGCTTTTTCTCCAATCCGCCTTCGATCACGGCCTTTAAGTATTTATAATCCGTCTCGTAATCCTCAAAGCTTAGGTCATCCATGTAGATCACGAAGCGATACCCTCTGTTCTTGATCTGACTGATCACGGTGCTCAGGTACTGGAACTGATACTTGTTGATCTCGATCACGCGAAGGCCACGCTCATAATACTCATTCGTCATCGCCTTGATGCTGGAGGACTTTCCCGTTCCCGCATCGCCAAAGAGCAGGCAATTGTTTGCAGGTTTCCCGGCGACAAAGGCATCCGTGTTGTCGCGAAGCTTCTTCTTTGCTCCCTCGTAGCCCACGAGATCGTCAAACTTCACGTGCGCAATGTTGCGGATGGGCTCGATCTCCACGCCGCTTTCGCCGGGACAGATCCTAAAGGATTTGTGGAGTCCAAACTTTCCAACGCCAAATCGCTTGTAAAAACCTGCAACGCGCTGACGCATCTGCGTCGCATCCTCCGCCTTCGCCATTTTCCTTGCAAGGGTGCAGATGTGGCCGCTGATGCGGTGATTATATCTTCTTCCGCTTCGGTCATCCCGCTGATAGTTTAGGATCATCTCAAGCTCCGGCAGGGAAAGCGCCCTCGCCATACCCGCGAAATCCCAGTCATAATAATACTTGAGAACTTCAAAATCCTTGGAGACGGCTTCCGTGATCGTTCCCGTCGGCTCCTCTTTCAGCTCACACGCCAGGCTGTAGGCATTCTCCGCGTTGACCAAAAGGTCCGTCAGGTAACAATGCCAGAGGTTTCCGTCGAAACCGCAACCTTCCGCCAGTTCGATCAGTTCGCGGACCATCTCACAGGTCTCGTCCGAAAGCAGCTCCTTCTCTTCTTCCGATGCGGTGGCGAAACTGCCGGCGTCATACCGGCGGATCAGCTCCGTCATCTTTCCAAACAGCGTTTTCTTTGCCAGATCACGATACAAGATTAATTCCATGCGTCTCATGTTTTCTCTCCAAGTTCCTTTAGCATTCAATGGTTACGTAATCAATAATTTCCAAGGATCCGAAGGCCGATGGCCTCCTCGCGTATGCCTCTCAAGGCATTCTTTACGGCCTCGTCCGCCAGATTGCCGTCAAAGTCTACAAAGAACCGGTATTCCCAGCTTCTGTCGGGAATTGGCCGGCTTTCGATCCTTGTCATGTTCAGATCGTTATAAATAAAATGGGACAACACGTGATACAGCGATCCGCTCTCATGGGGCACTTCAAAGCAAATGCTGATCTTTTTTGCGTCCTTCAAAAAGATTCTCTGATTCGTCACGACGATGAATCTCGTGGAATTGGCGCCGCTTTGGTTCACGCCCTTCTTCAGCACTTCCAGTCCGTATACGTCTGCCGCATGTTCGCTGGCGATGGCCGCCTGGTCCATCCTTCCGTCCCCTGCCACCTTCTTTGCGGCGAAGGCATTGTTCTGCATGCTGATCTGTTGCCAGTCATGTTCCGAAAGGAATTTTGCGCTCTGCATCAGCGACTGGGGATGGGAATACACGGTCTTGATCTCTTCCATCTTCGTTCCCGGAAGTCCCATCAGGCAATGCTCGATCTTGATGATCTGCTCTCCCACGATGTAGTCCTCAAACTCTGCGAGAAGATCATAGTTCTCGCTGACGATCCCCGCCGTGGAATTCTCGATGGGAAGCACCGCAAAATCGGCTGCCCCTTCGTCAATGGCTTCCATGGCCTCGCGGAACGTATCCACGTGGAAGCTCTTTACCGCATTTCCAAAGTACTTCATCATGGCCGCCTGGGAATAAGCGCCGTCCGCTCCCTGGAACACGACTCTCGCCTTCGTCTTCTCCAGCTCATCAACGCCAATAAAGGGAAGCCTCCCCTGCACGCCGCTCTCTGTCAGCATTTTGTACTGCAGCTTTCTGCTGACAGACATGATCTGCTCGAAAAGCTCCTCCACGCCGCGCCCGTAAAACTCATCATGGGTCAGCGACTTCACCTTCGCCAGCTTTTCCTGCTCGCGCACCCTGTCGAACACCTTCTTTCCAGTGTCGATCTTATACCGCGCGACCTCCTTGCAGACGTCCATGCGCTTTTCATAAAGTGCAACGATCTCTGCGTCTATTTCATCCAATTGTCCCCGAAGTTCCGTTAAATCCGCCATTGTTCTCTAACTAGTTCCTTTCCGTATTTCTTTTCGGTTTTGCCCCTTTATTCTTCAATGTGATCCAAGCCTTGGCTCAAAATGGACACGATGTGCGCGTCCGCGGGCGCATAGAGGATCGTTTTTCCCTCCCTGCGGTTCTTTACGAGATCCATCTGTTTCAGGATCCTAAGCTGGTGGGAAATGGCCGACTGCGTCATGCCGAGAAGAAGCGCAATGTCATTGACGCACATCTCCCTGCAAAGCAGTGCAAGCAAAATCTTTAATCTCGTGGAATCGCCAAACACCTTAAAAAACTCCGCCAGATCCTGCATTTCCTCCGCGGGCGGAAGCTTTTCCTCCACCTTTGCAGCTTCCTGCGGCGTCATGATAAGATATCCGTTTTCCTGCCGTTCTTCCATCTCCTCTACCTCCTGCGGAATCTCAGTCTTTACGTGCTGAATTCCTAATCACGTCACATAATATCCCACATTAACCCATTTTATCTATTTTACACCTTTTCCCCATATTTCTCAAGGCTTCCTTTCATTTGCAACAGAAAAGATACTTTTTAATCCGTCGCTCATGCTGATCCCTCCGTCCTCGTCAACAAAAAGGACTTCCGCCTCATATTTTTTTGCCAGTTCCATTCCTTTTTCCTTACCGAGAACAAAGCAGGCCGTGGACAGCGCGTCGCTTAAAAAGCCGTTCTTGCAAAGGATGGTGACGGAGTGAACCCCGCTCCTTGCGGGATACCCGGTTGCCGGGTCCAGCAAGTGATGGTATCTTACGCCGTCCTGCAAAAAGTATCTTTCATAATCACCGGAGGTGGACACGCACCACTGTCCCTTTAGGGATAAGGTTCCCAGGATCTGATCCGGTTGCAGCGGATCCGTCACTCCCACCTTCCATGGCGCCCCGTCCGGCTTCTCCCCGTAGGTCAGAATGCTTCCCCCAAGGGAGAAGGTTCCAGCCAGTTCCTTTCCCTCCAGAAACGCAGCGATTTCATCCAGCGCAGCACCTTTTCCGACGCTTCCAAGCTCTAATTTCACGCCTTCCTCCAGGAAAATGCGGTCCCCCTGAAGCCGGATCTTGGAACTGCCGCAATGGGAAAGGGCTTCTCTTAATTCCTCCTCAGAGGGGAGGTCTCCATTCTCCTCTCCCGCCGCGCGTTCATCCATTTTCCAAAGCACCGTCAGCGCGCCGATCGATACGTCAAAGGCGCCCTCCGAATCCACCCGCATTTTCTCGCAGTCAGAAAGCAGCCTGGAAAGCTCTTGGGAAACAGCGCTTCCCTGCTCACTGCCGGCACTCTGATTGATCTGATAAAGCTCCGACATCTCCAGCTTCCGCGACAGCCGATTCTCTTCCAGCTCCTTCACCAGCCGCAGCGCGTCCGCAAGACACTCCTTTACCTCTTCGCCATTCATGCCTTCTCCCGGATATGCGGTAAAATTCACGACGGTTCCCATGGCCACGTCCGTAATGCTCAACTTTTCCGTTCCAGCCTGCCCGTCCTTGCGGGGACTGCACGCACAGCAGGGAAGAAAAAACGAAACGCACAAAAAGGCAAGGAAAAACCGTGTAAAGGATTTTTTCTTTGCTTTGTTTCCCTTTTCTGTTATACTGTGATCAAAGCGCCTTCGCCTTTGGCCCGGCGCCACTTGAAAAGAGGTTTTTTTCATGAATAAGCTCCCTTCCCACAAAAAAGCAGCCATCGTCCTGACGGCCCTAATCGTCCTGCTCCTGCTCATCAGTCTTTGCAGCATCGCGTTAGTCAAAGCCCGCGCAGGAAAGCAGGCGCTAGTTGCGGAAATTTATCAAAACGGAATATTGATCAAAACCATTCCGCTCTATCTGGTGACGGAGAATCAAACCTTCAACGTCACTGGTGAAAACGGCGCCGAAAACATCATCGAAATCCGGCCCGGCAGCATTGCAGTCATTTCAGCAAGCTGTCCTGACAAAATTTGCGTGCACCAAGGCTTTCGTTCAGACAGCCTGCTGCCGATCACCTGCCTGCCAAACCGGCTTGTCATCAAGCTTCGGACGGCAAACCCTTCGGACGCATCAGCCGTCGACGCACTAACTTACTGATTCCAAGAGGTATCTTCATGAATGATTCTAAGAAAAATACCGGTGGTCTTTCCATCCAAAAGCTTACCGTTTTGTCTCTGCTGACGGCAGCGGCCCTGATGATCTATGCCATTGAAAGCATGCTGCCAACCTTGGTACCCATTCCCGGGATCAAGCTTGGCCTCGCCAACGTCGTGACGCTCATTGTCTTAAAGCGTTACGGTGCCCGGGACGCATTTCTCGTTCTTTTGTCGAGGATCCTGTTGTCAGCCTGTTTTTTCGGAAGTCTCTTAAGCCTCCTCTACAGTCTGAGCGGCGGACTCTTCTGTCTTCTGATCCTTTGGCTCGTAAACCGGTTGCTTGCAGGACATTTTATTTTCCTCACAAGCATTATGGGTGCCATCGCCCACAATCTCGCGCAGATCACGGTGGCATTTCTCCTGACAAGCGTTGCCGGGGTTCTTGTCTATCTGCCCTTCTTAATTGTCAGTGCATGCCTTACCGGTCTTTTCACCGGTCTTTGCGCCCACTTCACCTTAAAGTACCTGCCCCGATTTGAAAACGAACGCTCCTAATTTTGTCTTCTCCTGAAAAAAAGGCTCCGGCAATCTTACCGGAGCCTTTCGCGTATTTCTAACGGATTCCCTTTTTCTTAAGATCCTCCAAAAGTTGCGTGACTGTCCTGCCCAAAATAGGATGCCTGTAGTTGGGTGCGATCTCGCTTAAGGGCTCTAGCACAAATTCCCGATTCTCCAGATCCACGTGGGGCAGGATCAGGTCATCGTCTTCATACGTCACCTTATCATAAAACAAAATATCTATGTCCAGGGTTCTTGGACCCCAATGAATTTCTCTTGTCCGCCCCGCCTTTTTCTCAATCTGATGCAGGAACGCAAGCAGTTCCAATGGCGTCAGCGTCGTCTCAAGTCCCACTGCCGCGTTCAGGAAATCGTCCTGCTCCACGCCGCCGTAAGGCTCCGTCTCCAAAAAGGAACTCACCTTGACGCCGCGGATGGCCTTTTCTTCCTCCAAAGCTTCGATCGCATCCTCCAGATACGCCTGACGGTCTCCCATGTTGGATCCAATGGAAAGATAGACCTGATGCCAGCCCCTGCGGATCTTTACGGACACGCTCTCAAAGGGAAGCCCTATGGGTGCTTCAGGTTTTCGGATTTCCAGGCTCACTTCCCTGAGCAAAGAAAACTCATTCAAAAGACGCAGCGAAATTTCTTCCGCCACCGTCTCCAAAAGGTCGTATTTCTTCTCCTTCATCCATTCCGTGATCTTGTGACAAACTGCGCCATAATCCACGGAGAGCGTAAGCTCATCCGAGATTCCCGCAGGCCTTACGTCCAGGAACAAAACGGCATTGACGTAAAACCTCTGTCCCTTTTCCTTCTCCTCGGGATAGACGCCATGGTAAGCGTAAACCTCCAGATTGTCGATCCTGATCTCGTCCATCAAAGGATGCTCCTTTCACGAATGGCCTCAGCCATTTTGATCGCCCGGACGCTCTTTTCCACGTCATGCACGCGAACAAAGGAAATGCCTTTCATCACGGCCAGCACGGTGGTGACCAAGGTTCCTTCCTCCCTCTGGTCTGCCGGCAGGTCCAGCGTCAGTCCGATCACGGATTTGCGGCTTGTCCCCAAAAGGACTGGAAGCCCAAACACCTTAAAGTCTTCCATTCTCGCCAACACGTCCAAATTCTGTTCATAGGTCTTCCCGAAGCCAATGCCCGGATCGACCATGATCTTCTCTTTGGGAATTCCTGCTTCTTTTGCAAGCCGCAGGCACTCCTCCAAATCCTTCAGCACGTCTGGCATAAAGTCATGATAGTTTGCCTCCGCGCGATTATGCATCAAACAGCATGCCGCGCCGCCGTTCGCGATCACGTCAGCCATGCGTCTGTCGGCCTTTAATCCCCAAATGTCATTGATCAGATCCGCGCCGGCGGCAATGCCCTCCATTGCCACGTCTGCCTTGTAGGTATCCAGGGAGATCGGAACGTCAAAGCGCTCCTTTACGGCACGGATCACGGGAAGCACCCGCTCCATTTCCTCCTCCGAGGAGATCCTTTGATATCCAGGTCTGGTGGATTCTCCGCCAATGTCAAGCACGTCCATGCCCTGTGCGAGCATGGTCTCCACGTGCTTCAGCGCGCCGTCCACGCCCTTCCACTTTCCTCCGTCGGAAAAGGAGTCCGGCGTTACGTTCAATATTCCAAACACGTAAGTATGATTTTTTACGTCAAATTCCCGGTTGCCAATTTGCATGTTCTTACTCCCGTTAGTAAATCACGTGATTATTTTTCTTTTCCTCCGGCCAGTTGCATTCCTTCGAAGTCTTGCAGATAAAGCAAGGTCTGCTGGCCTTGTCCGCGCGATAGATCACGCCGCGCAGGTTCTTGTCATTCTTTACCGCCGGATCGCGATGACTTAAGATGGCTCTCTTGATCCGGAAGATCTCATCCTCCGAAAAGCCACAGTCAGCCAGGATCTGCGGAGCAATCTCTCCTCCGGCGATCTCGTGGGCGATGCCTTCCGCATACTGTCTTCCCTTGCCAATGTCATGGAGCAGGGCCGTTGCGTAGATCAATTCCTGATCCAGGCCGATCCCTTCCTCCAGATTGATGATCCAGGCAATCCTCGCCACGTCCATCAAATGCTCTAAGTCATGATTACAAAAACATCTTGTCCGCTCTGCCTCGATGATGATGCCCAGTTGCCGTTTGAACTCCTCATGTTGCAAAATATCGTCAATTCGTTTCATATGGTATCCTCCCTTTCCCACGGAAAACAACGACTACTTCCCCAACATTTGAAAAAATCTGGTCTGCAATGCTTCATTATCTTGAAAAATGCCTCTTGTGGCAATTGTCACGGTTTTGCTTCCCGGCTTCTTGATCCCCCGGGCGGTCATGCAGGTATGTTCAGCTTCGATCACTACCATGGCTCCCTTGGGCGACAGGTATTCCATCAAGGCGTCCGCGATCTGCCCCGTCATCTGTTCCTGGATCTGCAGTCTTCTTGCAAAAACCTCCACGGTTCTCGCCAATTTGCTCAGTCCGACCACTTTCCCGTCTGGCACGTATGCCACGTGCGCCTTTCCGTAAAACGGCATCAGATGGTGCTCACAAGTGGAGTAAAAGGTAATGTCCTTCTCCAATACCATCTCGCCGTTTTCCACGGGGAACACCCTGGAAAGCGGTTCCTCCGCGGTCTGCTCCATTCCTGCGGCAAGCTCCTGCCACATTCTGGCCACCCTGTCAGGCGTGTCCTTCAGTCCTGCCCTGCCCGGATCCTCTCCGATCCCCTCCAGCAAAAGCCGGACTGCCTCTTTTATCTTTTCCTGATCCACCATTTCTTTATCCTCTCTTGTTCCCACTCAGGTTTTCCCCGCTTGATACCCCTTCACGTCCATTAGTTTCCCCAAATAGGACAGCGAGCCAAAGGCCAGGATCACGTCATCCTTCCCCGCAAGGAGCTCCGCCATTTCCACGGCTTCCTCAACACTTCCCGCCACCGTCACCGCCGGATGCACCTCCGCGATCTTTTGGGCAAGTTCCAGTGCCGGTAAGGCTCTTGGATTCTCGGGCGGCGTGATCGTAATGATCTGATCGGCATAGGAATGCGTAAGCTCTATGATCCTGCCATAATCTTTGTCTCTTAATACCCCCATTATATAAATAATTCTGCGATTTGTAAAATAAAATTCAATGGATTTGGCAAGTTTTTCCGCCGCATCCTCATTGTGCGCCCCATCCACGAGAAAGAGCGGCTTCTTTTGGATCACCGTTAGCCTTCCCGGCCACTGCGTTTCCGCCAGTCCCTCACGGACCGCCAAATCGCTGATCTGATAGCCAAGCTTTGCGATCTCGCCGCAGGCATCGATGGCCAGAATTGCATTTGTGATCTGGAACTGACCCGCCAGGCGTATCTCCAATTTCCCGTAGTTTCCGTAGCAAAAGCTTTGTTTTTCAATGCCGTAGCGGATTTTCGAAGCCTCTCCTGCCTTCGAGACAACCATCTTTGCTCCGGCCTCGGCTGCCTTCTTCCGAATGACTTCCAGAACCTCCGGCTTTTGATCCATGCAGACAACCGTCGAACCTGGTTTGATGATCCCCGCCTTTTGCGCCGCGATCTCTTCCAGGCTGTTTCCAAGGAATTTCACGTGATCCATGCCGATCGAAGCAATGACTTCAACCAACGTTCCCTCGATCAGGTTGGTCGCGTCCATAAGTCCGCCCATGCCAACCTCCAGCACGCCAAAATCACATTTTTTCTCGCGGAAGTAACAAAAGCCCAAGGCCGTCTCCACCTCAAAGGGTGTCGGCTGCGGAAATCCGTCAGCCACCATCCCGTCGCAGGCTTCCTTCACGCGCTCCATCCACTCTGCAAGACTCTTTTGCGAGATCATCCTGCCATTCACCTGGATGCGCTCACGGTACTCCTGGATCGTGGGGGAAACGTATCTCCCGACGCGATAGCCCGCCTTTGTGAGGATATTGGAAATAAAGGCAACCGTGGATCCCTTTCCGTTGGTACCTGCCACGTGAATCCACTTGACGCACTTCTGCGGATCCCCCAGCCTTTTACATAGCTCCCTGATGGAGCCAAGCCCCGGCACGATTCCCCGCCCCGTGATTTCCTCGATATATTCCAGTGCCTGTCTGTAATTCATGGAAAACAACCTCCAAACTAGCTAAAAACCTTCCGTCCGCTCTCTCACGGCAAAATAAACGAAAGGGAAACGCCCAAAAAGACGTTTCCCATTTTCTTAGCCCATAATGTCATCAATGTCGGCAAGATCCCCGGAACCGATGTCAAGCATGTTCACGGTTCTTCTCTTCAGTCTCGCTTCCTCAGAGGTTTTCAGAATGTAATTCTTGATCTCCTTGGAGTTCTTGATGTGTAAAAGCACGAGCTTCGGATGCGTCGTGTCACCGGTAAAGCAGACAACGGTACCAAGCCCGAAGATACGCTCAAACAGCGTTGCTTCGTGCTGCACGTCCTGAATCTTATACATGTAACAGTCGTTTTCGATGACCTTTAACAGACCGGACCTGATGGTCAGTACGTCATCCTCAACGATATATTTGGTAAAGGTAAAAGGTAATGCAAAGAAGACCCATCTTTTTCTTTCTACGTATCCCATGTTAATCCCCTGCCTTTCCTTGATCCATTCCATGGTTCAAGCTCATTTGGAATCCGGTCGCAAACCTTCGCGAGGAATTCCTTCGTACTTATTATACAAAATCTGACGCGGAAGCACAAGCTTTTTTTCTATTCCGGTTTCCCCTCCAAAAATTCTTTTTCAAAACCAGAAAAATACATTGCGAAAGACCCCCAAAAATGATATGATGTCATAAGAGTGATGCAAAAAAGGAGGAACCGCCATGACAGCTAAGGAATGTATTGTTGGACGCAGAAGCATTCGTCAGTTTACGGATCAGCCCGTGCCCCACGAGCTTTTGGAGGAGATCGTTTCCACCGCCTCCTACGCTCCCAGTTGGAAGAACACCCAGATCACCCGTTATACCGCAGTGGAAGGCGAAATGAAAGAGAAGCTCTCCAAGCTTACCTCCATTTTCCCCGGCAACTCCTCCCGTATGGAGAGTGCTCCCATGGTTGTTGCGGTAAGCGTTGTGAAAGGCCGTTGCGGATATGAGCGGGACGGCTCCTTCTCCACCATAAAGGGTGATGGCTGGCAGATGTTCGACGCAGGCATCGCCAGTGAGGCATTTTGTCTTGCAGCATATGAAAAGGGTCTCGGCACCGTGATCCTTGGACTCTTTGACGTGGCGGAAGCAACCGCTCTGTTAGAGATTCCCGAAACCCAGGAACTCGTTGCACTGATCTGCATTGGATTTCCCGCTGAAAATCCCGATGCTCCCAAGCGCAAGACCGTTGCTGATTTATTAACCTATAAAAACTGATCAATGAGGGTCGAAGATTTTTATCTTCGGCCTTTTCTTAGGAGGACAATCTAATGAGACACTTAATGAATCCCCTCGATTTTTCCGTGGAGGAATTGGACAGGCTCTTCGACCTGGCCAACGAAATTGAAAAGAATCCGGCAAAATATGCCCACGTCTGCGACGGAAAAATCCTGGCCACCTGCTTCTACGAGCCCAGCACCAGAACGAGACTTAGCTTTGAATCAGCAATGACAAGGCTCGGCGGCAGGGTGATCGGCTTTGCCGACGCCAACTCCTCTTCCGCTGCCAAGGGCGAGAGCGTATCTGATACCATCCGGGTCATCTCCTGCTACGCAGACATTTGCGCAATGCGTCATCCCAAGGAAGGCGCACCTATGGTAGCCAGCGAGAAATCCCGCATTCCCGTGATCAATGCCGGTGACGGCGGTCACTATCATCCGACCCAGACCCTGACCGACCTCTTGACCATCCGGAGTCTCAAGGGCCATCTGGACGGCTTTACCATCGGTCTTTGCGGCGACTTAAAGTTCGGCCGTACCGTGCACTCCCTGATCAATGCGCTGGTCCGCTATCCCGGGACCAGATTTATCTTCATCTCTCCCGAGGAGCTCAAGGTTCCGGATTACATCACGGAGATGCTCCGGGAGAAAAACGTACCTTACGAAGAAGTGATCCGCCTGGAGAACGTCATGCCCCAGCTCGACATGCTGTACATGACCAGAGTTCAGAAAGAACGTTTCTTCAACGAGGAAGACTACGTAAGATTAAAGGACTTCTACGTACTTGATACTGCTAAGATGGAACTCGCAAGGGAGGACATGCTGGTGCTTCATCCCCTTCCCAGGGTAAACGAGATCTCCGTGGAGGTCGACGACGATCCCAGGGCGGCATACTTCCGCCAGGCCCAGTACGGCGTTTACGTCCGCATGGCCCTGATCATGACGCTCTTAGGACTGGCTTCCTAAAATCCGCCAGTCATCCCGGCCGCGATGCCGCGCCAAACCAATTGAGGAGGAAGAACTGAAATGTTAAACGTAGGAAAGATTGAAGAAGGATTCGTGCTCGATCACATCAAGGCCGGAAAAAGCCTTTCGATCTATGAGCACCTTGGACTTGATAAGCTTGATTGCACCGTGGCGATCATCAAAAACGCCCGGAGCGAAAAAATGGGAAAGAAAGACATCTTAAAAGTGGAATGTGACATCAACACCCTTGACCTCGACGTGCTCGCTTTTATCGACCATAACATCACGGTCAACGTGATCAAGGCTGGCGAGATCGTACAAAAAAAGGAGCTCGTGCTTCCTCAACAGATCAAGAACGTGATTAAGTGCCACAATCCCCGTTGCATCACTTCCATTGAGCAGGAGCTCCCCCACATTTTCGTGCTGGCAGACTCCGCCAAAGAGGTTTACCGTTGCAAATACTGTGAAGAGAAATATCGCGAAAATGCCATTTTCTAAATCAGTTTGATATGTATTACTTCGTGCCGAGGCGTTGCTGCAGTTTCTTGCGCAGCTCCTCCACGGTCTCACGATACCGGCTGGACCGAAACGTAGGGTATGCCTGAATGACCTTCCGCAGGCGATTTTCCAACCCTTGCAGCGTTTCGGTTCTTTTTCTTTGCAATTCTTCGTAGCGCTCCCGGACCTTCCGCTCTACTTCATCCGTAGTAACGGCGATGCGCACGTCCATGCGCTTTTGGAGCCGTGCGAGCTCGGCCTTCGCTTCCTCCAGCTTCACAAGCACGTCCCGCAGATCCAGGGCCGCCTTGAAGCTCAATGCGAAATCCGCAAAGATCACTGCCGTCAGCACAAACGTCACCGCGGTCAGGACCTGGATCGGCACGGAAAGCACCACCTGCTCCACGTAACGATGGACCACGGAAGTCATCAAAATGGTCAGGCCACCCCAGGCCAGCGTGGATTTCAGGCACACGTGACCTTGAAAATTAAACTTTTGGCTGGAATAATCCCAGTATCTCACCTTAAACAAGGCCTCCATGACGACGCCCGTCACGTACTCCAAAAGCGTCGCCCCAACGCATCCCGCCAGATACGTAAGCGGCACGTTGTCCTGAAACGGCATGGATGCCACGAGCATCATGATGGCGCCGCTCCCGTACAGGGGCAAAAAGGGACCGTGCATGAAGCCGCGGTTGGTCAGCTTACGCGTCTTGACAGATACGTAAGTCGACTCAAAGCACCATCCAAAAAAGCAATAGAAATAAAAGAAAAAAACCCATTGCGCAACGGAATAATGATACATTCTCCAACGCGATCAGCGATAGATCGCAACCTCCACGTTTATTTTTCCCTTCTTGGTCTCGCCCTTCTCCCCCACGAAGATCAGCTTCCCGTAGCCTCTGGCATTCACGGTCTCTCCCGCCTTTAAGACCCTGGAATTGTTCTCACAGCACCGTCCGTTAATGAACACCTTCCCCGTCCGGAATAAGTTCAGGCTGTCGTCTCGCGAGAGCTTCCATGCCTTTGCGATCACGGCATCTGCCCTAGGCGAAGCCACCTGGAGTATCTCCCTCTTTGGTTCTTCGCAGGCCAGCTCCTTCCACTCTTCGCAAATCCTGCATTTCACGCTGGTGTGCTTCACCTGCGTGAGATTCTCGCAGATGAAGTCCGCCATGTTCTCCAGGCAAAAACAATATGCCTGTTTCTCTCCAACAATAATATCCCCAAGGGTCTGTCTTTCTATTCCCAGATTCATCAAGGCGCCCAAAAAATCCCTGTGGGACAGGTCATCGGCAAACTTTTGGTTCAAGGGGGTTACGTGAACGCACTTGATCGGAAATGCCGCCTCATAACCCAATTCCGCGGGATTGCCAAACCGGATCACCACGCGGTCCGCCTCTTCCCTTCCGCCATTTAGCTCACATCCGTAGCTTCGAAGCTCTGGCTCCGTCCTCCAAAAGACGTCCTGCTCCGCCAACCCCAAAAACTCCGTAAACGTAAATACGTTTTGCTTATAGGACCTGTCAGCCAGATCCAGGAGTCTCTTTTGAAATTGCTGCAGTTCTCTCTCACTTTTCTCTGCCATGTATTAACCTCTGCGTCCGCTTTAGGAATGCTGCCAGGGGGCGGCTTAGCCCGTCACCCCAGCATCACGTCAAGCGTCATCATCAGTGCAAAGCCCAGGGCAAACGCCAGGGTTCCGCGATTATTGTCATTTCCTTCATTCGCTTCCGGAATCAGTTCCTCCACCACCACGTAGATCATGGCTCCTGCCGCGAAGGCGAGCATGTAAGGCAGGACCGGCGTCACGATCTTCGCCAGCGCTATGGTGATCAAGGCTCCGACCGGTTCCACGACTCCCGACAGAACGCCGAATCCAAAGGATTCCTTTAGGCTTTTTCCCTCCGCCCGGAATGGCAGGGAAATAATGGCTCCCTCCGGGAAATTCTGGATGGAAATGCCAATTGCCAAAAGAATCGCCGCCGTCATGGTCACGGGGCTTTCCTCACTCAGCGCGCCTGCCAAAATGGCTCCGATCGCCGCGCCCTCCGGAAAATTGTGGATGGTCACCGCCAACATCAGCATGGCCGTTCTGCCAAGCTTACTCTTCCTCCCCTCGGGCAATGCCTGCCCTGCGTGAAGGTGCGGTACCAAACTGTCCATCGCCAGTAAAAACAGGATTCCCAGGGCAAAACCGATCAGTGCCGGCAAAAACCGGAGCCTCCCCATTTCCTCCCTCATCTCGATGGCGGGAATGATCAGGGACCAAACGGAAGCCGCCACCATCACGCCTCCTGCGAATCCAATAAACAGCCTTTGCAGTCCCCCATGCACTTCCTTTTTCAGAAACAGCACGCATGCCGCGCCAAGACTTGTTCCCAAAAACGGGAGACCCAGGCCAATCCAAACACCCATCACGAAAGATTGCTCCAATACTTTTGCTCTATCCTATTATAGCAAAATACGCCGCTTTCGTGACAAAAGCGGCGCATTAAAGAAGCATTTGATTTTAACTAAAGCTGATCACTTCATCCTTTGGCGCCTTTGTCTTTTCAACGCTCACCGCGTGAAGCACGGGGCCTTCGCCATTGTAATCCTTCCAATATTCCTTGGAGACGGTGGCCGTGATCTTAACCCAATCCCGTTCCTTTAGGCTGGCTGCCCCTGCGAACTCACAGACGTAACCAAGAAATGCCATGTCTTCCGCGCAGCAGGTCATGGCCATTCTTCCCGGGACAAAATAGTTTGCGGGAATTCCCTTGGGCTTCGCGATCATTGCGACAAACTGGATCTTCTTTCCCACGTATCGCTCTAAGTGATCCATGGCATCCAGATAAAAGATGCCGTAGCCATGATTGTCCAGAACGATCGGGTCTTTTTGAAGATCGTAGGGAAGATCCTCCTCAAAGATCTCATCGATCTCGCCGTTGGCGTCCTCAAAGATCACGTCAGCCGAAGCATTGACTGCCTTCACGTTTCTCTTGTAAGAATTCAGCTGATCACGCACCGTGTCACAGCGGTTAAAGATGATCATCTCTGACTTGCGGATCATCTCCGCCACCAAAGACTTCATGTTGGTGTAATACATAGGGAACGTGCTTCCGTCAATGACGGTGATCTGCTGCTCGATCTTCCAGTTCCAGGGAAGTTTCATGTTTTTGTAGTTCCACATGCCATTATACTCAATGATAATGCGCTCCGGCTTATGTTTCTTCTCAAGCTCCACAAGCTTATTTGCGTTGAAATCTTCCTCGTTTTCGATTAGCTCCACCACCGTGTTGCTGCGTCTTAAAAGCGCGGGATCATATTCCTTCTCTCCCTCCTCGCAAAGAAGGAGCAGGGTCGTGCCCCGGATCTGAAAATAGGGCTGACTCAAAGTGAAGGTGATAAATTCCGTCTTTCCACTTTCCAAAAATCCATTGATCGCATATACGGGTTTCATGTTTTATCCTCTCTACTTGCGGAAAAGCTCTGCGAGCTTGTCTTCCTTCAGCTCCGCGCCGATGACGCAGATCTTTCCGGTAACCTCGGGCTTTCCGGTTCTTACGTCCTGCTCTTCGGGAACGTAATCATAATAAATCCAAGTTCCATCCTCAGCGGGAACCATGCCCTTCGCACGAAGGATGGCGCCGTACTCACCGCTGTCAAGGGCGGTCAGGATGCTCTCAATCTCGCTTCTGGAATATTTGTTGGGCGTCTCCATGCCC
Organism: uncultured Lachnospiraceae bacterium; assembly: GCA_946414885.1. Classification (GTDB taxonomy): domain Bacteria; phylum Bacillota; class Clostridia; order Lachnospirales; family Lachnospiraceae; genus Acetatifactor. The sequence goes on along the minus strand of CAMKQH010000006.1, from coordinate 86,015 downwards.
CAGCTGGTGAACACTTCGTCTGCATGATGGTGATGATGATGCTCGTGATCATGATCATGGCATCCGCAGGTGCAGTCCGGACCATGGTCGTGATGATGATGCTCATGCTCGTCCTCGTCATCATCGTCGTCATGATGATGCTCGTGCTCGTCCTCGTCATCATCGTCGTCATGATGGTGATGGTGGTGCTCGTGCTCCTCCTCGTCATCATCGTCGTCATCATGGTGATGGTGGTGCTCGTGCTCCTCCTCGTCATCATCGTCGTCATCGTCATGATGGTGGTGGCCGCAGCAGCACTCCTCGTCATCATCATCGTGGTGATGATGGTGATGATGCTCGTGCTCCTCATGAGCCTTCTCCAGCATTTCAGCCAGCAGGTCATCCAGCTTGTCCGCACCCTCAATGGTGTCAAGGATCGCCTTGCCCTCAAGCTGCGCAAGCGGCGTCGTGATGATGGTTGCTTTCGCGTTGTGCTCGCGGATCAGCGCCACCGCCTCGGCGATCTTCTCTTGGCTCGCCTTGTCGGTACGGCTCAGGATGATGGTGCCTGCGTATTCGATCTGATTGATAAAGAACTCACCAAAGTTCTTGATATACATCTTGCACTTCGTGGCATCCACCACCGCAACCGCGCTATTTACCTGTACGTCTAGGTCCTTCGCCACGTTCTCCACTGCCTTCAGCACGTCGGACAGCTTGCCGACGCCGGAGGGCTCGATCAAAATGCGCTCAGGCGCATAAGTACTAACCACTTCCTTCAGGGAAGTTCCAAAATCACCTACCAATGAACAACAAATGCATCCGGAGTTCATCTCCTTGATCTCAATTCCGGCCTCTTTCAGAAATCCGCCGTCAATGCCGATCTCACCAAATTCGTTCTCGATCAGCACCGTCTTGGAACCATCCAATGCCTCAGCCAAAAGCTTCTTGATCAGAGTCGTCTTTCCGGCTCCGAGAAATCCAGATACCACGTCGATCTTTGTCATCTCAGTCACCCTTTCCATTTCTCTACTGTTTTCATCATCGCAAAGGCTTTCGCCCCGCGCTTAACTATCCCCTATTTTCTACCATGGAAGTGGGAATGTCAACCCATTTCCCTTGATAAAAATGAAAATAATTCTTAAATTTCCATTACCTTTTTGGCCGCGTCAGTTTATGGCCAGCAGGCCCAGCATCGGAGCCACCGCAACCTCTCCGTCCTCGGAAATGCCGCAAAGGATTCCCAAAAGGTTGCCCTCCGCGTCAAACAGTCCGCCACCGCTCATGCCCGGCGTCACCATCACGTCCGCCAGCATCATGTAGGCGTCAAAATCCACGAAATACGCATAGTCTTGCAAAATGCACCCGGCGTAGGCATCTTCCCCAACGCCAGTCCTGGATCCCAGCGCGATCACAAGATCCCCGTTGGCCGCACCGTCATAGGCTTCCTGCGAAAACTTCGCACGCCGTATCCTCTCTCCGTGATCCACCACGCCGTCCGCGCCGTTTTCCTCCAAGAGTGCGTCCCTTGGAATCTCCAAGATGGCCAGGTCCTGCTTTTCCGATTGCTTAATCTTGTCACAAGTAACCTCATAACCGTCATCAAAGGTGATCTTTGCCGTCCCGTCACCATTTGCCAGTACGTGAGCTGCCGTCGCGATCCTAAGCCATTCCGCCTCCGCGTCAAAGATCACGCCGCTTCCGATCAGGTTCCCCGCTTGGATCCTCACCATGGCACCGGCGCACTGGTTTTGAATCCTTCCGGCCGGATTCTCGGGATCTTCTACGGTCACCACGTCCACCAGCCCGATAGGTGCCAGCGTTGTCTCCTGATTCTCCTGATCCGTTTCACTGACTGTTTCCGTACCGCTTTCCTCCTGCTCTTTGGCACAGGCGGTCATGGCCAGGAACAATCCGGCGAGCACTAGGGAAATTCTTGCTTTCCATGAAGTTTTTTTCACGCCGTGCCCTTCCTTTCATGATTTTTGAGGTCTTACGTTACTAAAAAATACCGTAAACCTGGGATCTCCAAAGTTTACGGCACCTTTTAAGCGTAAGCAGAACGATAAGCCGGGTTATGTCGTTGAGCGATCATCTATCTAGTACGACTGTTACCAGCCGCATCAAGCGACCCACCTGAGAGCAGGCCGGGCAAGCCTATTGCTCTCTGCTTGGTCTTGCTTCGGATGGGGTTTACATGGCTCCGCCTGTTACCAGACGGACGGTAGTCTCTTACACTACCTTTCCACCCTTACCGGTGCGGTTGCACCGGCGGTATATCTCTGTTGCACTGGCCTGGGAGTCACCTCCACCGGACGTTATCCGGCATCCTGCCCTATGAAGCCCGGACTTTCCTCACCCATGCTTTCGCATGGCCGCGATCGCCTGTCCTGCTTACGCCAAATGTCATTATAATATGTTCTGCCAAAGTACGCAAGGAAAAATTCCTTTCAGCGCCGGTCAGACCTTGAAACAGCTCCCTCCGACAAACTCTCTGCAGATGGAATTGTTCGGCAGGTTCTCGCTGCTGACGTTCAGGAAATAATCCAGGAATTTCAACAGTCTCTTTGCCTCATAATATTCCGGCGTGTTCTTCGGCACCTGGAAAAGCAGAGGCTCCGCATATTGCTTGAGCACCGCCAGCTCATAGATCAGCGTGGAGTTGAACATGGCGTCGGCTTCCTCCTGGAACGGGAAAATGTTGTTCTCCTCTCCCTTGCGGACGTTATTCCACATCTGGATGGTGCGCTTTGCGTCAGAACCGCGGGTTCTCGCGTCACGAACCATTCTTCTGAGGAGTCTTCCGTCCGTCGTGGCAATGCGGTTGTGGGCATCCACGTTGATGGAAGTCAGGGCACTGACGTAAATCTTATACTTGCTCTCATCCGGAAGCGCGTAGCTCATCTTGGGATTTAGTCCGTGGATTCCCTCGATGACAAGGATGTCCTCCTCACCGAGCTGCATCACGTCGCCGTGATACTCCCGCTTTCCGATCTTGAAGTTAAAGGTGGGCATCTCCACGGCCTCACCGCTCAGGAGCTTCAGCATGTCGGAATTGAACTTCTCAATGTCCATGGCACCGAGGCACTCGAAATCGTAATCCCCGTTTTCATCCCGGGGCGTATCCTCGCGGTTGACAAAATAATTGTCCATGGCGATGGGATGCGGCGTCTTGCCAAGCGTCCGGAGCTGAATGGAAATCCTGTGGGAAAGACTGGTCTTTCCTGAGGAAGAAGGTCCCGCGATCATGACAAACTTTACGTCACCGCGACTGACAATGTCTCTCGCGATCTCCGCGATCTTCCGCTCCTGCATGGCTTCCTGAACCAGGATCACGTCGCTGAGGGCGTCGGAACAAATGCGCTCGTTAAGATCTCCAACGGTCTCGATCCCAACCTGTCTGCCCCATTCATCGGATTTTTGAAGCGTTTCGAAGAGCTTTCTGCGCTCGTCAAACTCTTCCACGTGATCCAGCGTTGACTTAGAGGGCAAAAGAAGCATGAAGCCCTTCTCATAAGGGATCAGGTCAAACCACTTTACGTAGCTGGTGTTCGGCATCATGTAGCCGTAAAAATAATCATAATATCCGTCACATTCATAGACGTTCACAGAGGAAGTTCGGCGGAAGCGGAAAAGCTTTACCTTGTCATCCATTCCCTGACGTTCAAAGACTTCCATGGCCTCATCGATGGGGCAGGTTCTTTTCATAAAGGGAATCTTGCGGCTTATCAGCTCCTGCATCCTTGCCTTCAGCTTCTTTGCACTTTCCTCGCCACAGGGGAACGCTCCCTCTGCCGAAAGGTAATAACCGTGTCCAATGGCATATTCCATGCGGCACTGGGCAGCCGCCTTACAGCCATATACGTCAAACACTGCCTTCATAAACAACATGGTTGCGGTTCTGACGTAGGTCTTATATCCAACGTCATCCTTTAACGTAAAAAACTTGATCTCACATGGTTTATTTACGCGCTTAAACAACTCGCGGATCTTTCCGTCTGAGGAAATGACGGTGATCAGTCTTCCATCCTTACCCTGATAGGGCTCCACAAGTTGCTCATAGGTTGTTCTCTCGGGAACCTGAATTTCATCCCCTTCAATCTTTACAGTAAACATGCTACCCCACTTCCCGAAGTCTTACTCCATTAGCTCTATTGCCTTATGAAGCAGCTCCCATTCATTTTCTACTTCCCGGAGGCGGCGCATTCTTCCCTCCGACGCGTCCTGCGCCCGAAGCTGCGTCAAAATGTCCTCCATGATCCGTTTTTGTTCCTTCAAATACTCCAAAAGAAGCGGATCCTTTCCCAGGATCAAGCCCTTCCCATAACGGTCGTAAATCTCCCTCCGGCCTTCGTCCGACGGCTCCTCTGGTGCGCCTCCGATAACGACCTTCATCGGAAAATAGTACTTCCCGTCCTCAACGAGTATCCGCTCTTCCACTATTCTATAACCCTTCTCCCGCAAAAATGCACGGAACTCACAAAGCTCTGACTGAGGCTGTAAAATCATTTCCTGAAAGCTCTCCGTCTTTTCCGGACTGTCCGTGAGGATCCTTTGCATCAAAGGCCCTCCCATGCCGGCGCAGACAAGCTTTTCCGCCTCGCCGACGCGAAATGCGCTTAGCCCGTCAGAGAGCCTGGTCTCGATCCGGTCCGACAGCCCCGCTTCCTTCACGTGAGCGGCAGCCGCCGCCAAAGGCCCCTTCCTTACGTCCATGGCCAGCGCCCCGTCCATCTTTCCCGCCTGGACCAGATACACGTCCAAAAATCCGTGATCACAGCCCACGTCAGCCACTCTCCCGCCGGGAGACAGCATGTCCGCCAGCGTCCAAAGCCTTCTTGAAAGAGATATGGGTTTTCCTTGCTTAATCAAGATAATCCTTCAGCTTGCGGCTTCTGCTGGGATGCCGAAGCTTTCTGAGTGCCTTCGCCTCGATCTGACGGATTCTCTCACGGGTTACGTTGAATACGGTACCCACTTCCTCAAGGGTGCGGGCACGGCCGTCATCCAAGCCAAATCTAAGACGCAGAACCTTCTGCTCTCTCTCGGTCAAGGTTCCAAGCACCTCCACCAGCTGCTCCTTTAAGAGCGTGAATGCTGCGGCATCCGCGGGAACGGGCACGTTGTCATCCTGAATGAAATCGCCAAGATGGCTGTCTTCCTCTTCACCGATGGGGGTCTCCAAAGAAACGGGCTCCTGACTGATCTTCAAAATCTCACGCACGCGGTCCACGGGCATGCCCATCTCCTCAGCGATTTCCTCGGGAGACGGCTCGCGGCCCAGTTCCTGAAGAAGCTGACGGCTCACGCGGATCAGCTTATTGATGGTCTCAACCATGTGAACGGGAATACGGATGGTTCTCGCCTGATCCGCAATGGCTCTGGTGATCGCCTGACGGATCCACCAGGTAGCGTAGGTAGAGAACTTGTATCCCTTGCGATAATCGAATTTTTCCACTGCCTTGATCAGACCAAGGTTACCTTCCTGGATTAGGTCAAGGAACAGCATTCCGCGTCCCACGTAACGCTTTGCAATGGAAACCACCAGACGAAGGTTTGCCTCTGCCAGACGCTTTTTCGCATCCTGATCGCCAACCTCCATCTTCTTCGCCAGCTCGATCTCCTCCTCAGCGGAAAGCAGGGGCACCTTACCGATCTCCTTCAGGTACATGCGGACCGGATCCTCAATGCTGATGCCGTCGGGAATGGAGATGTCGAGGTTCTCAACGTCCACGTCCTCACCGGAGAGAATGATCTCCTCGGGATCAATGTCGTCCTCTACGTCCGTCATGCGGAGCACGTCCACGTTGTTGCGCTCCAGGGTATCCAATACCCGCTCCATCTGCTCCTCTTCGAGAGTCATGCCATCAAAGAAGTCGCTGACCTCCTGGTACTCCAGAATGCTCTTTTTCTTCTTGGCCATACTGACCAGCTCTTTGACTTTCTCCTCAAATTTTGCCTGTGTGTTTTCGTCCATCTTGTGGTTCCATCCTTCCATACTGTTCTATTTTTTCTTGCGAATTGTAGTTTACGTAAAAAACGCTAATTTAAGCTTATGTGCAGCTTTGAGAGCTCCAGCAGAGCCTTTTTCCCCTGAAGTACCTGGGTGATGGCTTCAATGTTGCGCTCCGCCTGCTTTTGCTTATAATATTCAAGGCTGTTCTTTTTCACGGCATAGATCACGTCATGCAGGGCCTGTTCCTTCTCCTGTACCGTCTCCATTGCCGGCAATTCCTCATAAAACGCTTCCGCGGCCGCCTTTTGCTGCTCCTCGTCCTCAAAGGTACTGATCACCTCTGCGGGTTGGAACTTGCCTTCGCCCTTTTCCAATGCGGCAAACATCCTCTCCGCCACGCGGGCGTACAGCTCTTCAGTGAAGTCCTGCTCGGTGACGTAAGGCTTGATCTTCGGATAGATTTGGGGATAATCCGCGATCCAAGTGATCAAGAGCTTTTGCGCCCTCTTCGCACCTTCCTGTGCCGCATTCTTGGTCTGAACGCCGCTCTTGGGCCTCGTGACGGGCTTGTTCACTCCCGCCCCGGCATAGCTGATCACGAGCTTGCGCAGGTTGTCCACGCCAATTCCGTATTTTTCAGCCACCGCCTGCAGATAGTTTTCCCTTTCGATCTCTTCCTCAAAGGTACAAAGCTTCGCAGCGATCTCCCGGTGGAATTTGGTTCTCTCTTCGGGGTCCTTCTGGTCATATCCGGTCTGCAGCATGCGGATCTCATAAAAGAAACTGTTTTCCGCCTGATTTATCCGCTCCTGAAAGGCCTCGCGGCCGAGAGCCTTCATAAACTCGTCCGGATCCTTGTGGGGCCTCATGTTAATGACCTTTGCAGTCATCCCTTCGTCCCGCAGGATCCCGATGGCGCGAAGTGCCGCCTTGACGCCGGCGCCGTCGCTGTCATATGCCAACAATACCTGATCCGTATATCGGTGTAAAAGATGTGCTTGTTCAGGGGTAAATGCCGTTCCGAGGGATGCAACGGCCTGTCCAAAGCCTGCCTGATGCATCGCGATTACGTCCATGTAACCCTCGCAAAGGATCACGTTACCCGCCCGCGCGGTTCTCGCATAGTTCAATCCGTACAGATTTCTTCTCTTGTCAAAAATGTCCGTCTCCGGCGAATTCAGATACTTGGGCTCGCCGTCGCCCATCACGCGTCCGCCAAAGCCGATGACGCGGTGATTCACGTCCTGGATGGGAAACATCACGCGGTTCCAAAACTGGCTGGAAAGACCGTTTCTCTCAGAAAACGTCGCCACGCCCGCGTCCCTGATCTCTTCGTCGCGAAATCCCTTCTTCCGAAGGTACTGCACGAGCTCCGTACCGTTTTTCCCCGCAAAACCAAGCCCGAATTTCTTCATGGTCTCATCCGTCAGCTCACGTTTTTTCAGATAAGCCAGGCCGACTTCGCCGTGGGGATTCTTCCTGAGCTGATAATAAAAGAACGTTGCCGCTTCCTTGTTCACGTCCAAAAGTCTCTGCCTGCGGCCCGCCCTTTGTCTTTGTTCCTCGGAATACTCGATCTCCGGCAGCTTCACGCCTGCCCTGTCCGCGAGAACGCGGATGGCTTCCGGAAACGAATAATTCTCATATTTCATCAAAAAAGTGATCACGTTTCCGCTCTCCCCGCATCCAAAGCAGTGATACATCTGCTTGTTTTCGGAGACGGCAAAGGACGGCGTTTTTTCGTTATGAAAGGGGCAGCATCCCCAATGGTTACTGCCCTTCTTCTTCAAATTCACGTATCCTGAAATAACGGCCACAATATCACTTTTTGCCCTGACTTCTTCCACAATTTCGTCCGAATAGTACATGTGACTCCTCTTATATCTGCCATGATTTCGGAATAAAGATCGATTCATACAGGGAGATGGCGTAGCGATCACTCATGGCACCCACGAAATCGCAAACCACCTGCTCCTTCTGTTCTCCCTCGGAGATCAGGTTTCTGAACTCCTCCGGCAATGCCTCCAGATTCTTAAGGAAATGAGAGTACAGCGTCTCCATCAGAACCTCTGCCTTCTTCTCCTCCGCCTTCGCCAACGGGTTCGTATAGACTCTCTCAAACATAAAGGCCCGGAGCTTTTTCATGGCATCCGCAACCGTATCTGACATCACGATGTCATTTTTATCCTTGCTGTTTGTCACGATGTCGTGGATAAAGCGGTCCAGTCTTTGTCCCGGCGTGTTGCCAAGCACGGCGCGGATCTCCGCCGGCACGTCCATCTCCGTCAGGATGCCTGCGCGCACGGCGTCATCCATGTCGTGATGAATGTACGCGATCTTATCGGAAAAACGGACCACCTTGCCCTCCAGCGTGTGCGGATTCCCGCTTGTCTGATGGTTCAGGATGCCGTCCCTCACCTCGTACGTCAGGTTCAGTCCCTGCCCGTCCTTCTCCAGCCGGTCAACCGTCCTCACGCTCTGGATGGAATGCTCAAAGCCCAAAGGGCACACCCTGTTCAGGGCGCGTTCGCCGGCATGTCCAAAGGGCGTGTGCCCCAGGTCATGGCCAAGTGCAATGGCTTCTACCAAATCTTCGTTCAACTTCAATGCTTTCGCGATGGTTCGCGCATTCTGGGACACCTCCAGGGTATGCGTAAGACGCGTTCTGTAATGATCGCCCTCGGGCGTTAAGAATACCTGCGTCTTATCCTTTAATCTCCGGAATGCCTTGCAATGTATGATCCTGTCACGGTCCCTCTGAAAGACCGGGCGGATGTCACACTGCTCTTCGGGCTTTAACCGCCCTTTGGAATTCATGCTTAGGGATGCATAGGGGCTTAAATACTCCTTCTCCCACAGTTCAAGGTTTTCTCTGATGGTCATGGATCGTCCTTTCTGACGGTATTCGTCAACATCCTCCTCAAACCTTTCAAAACTCACCCTAGCTATAATATTCTGCACTGCAGTCAAAAATCCTTTTTTCGTCACAAAAAGGCAAACTTAAAAATGCATAAGATCATCTATGATGAAGGCCACGTTCTTGTCCATGGCCTCATAGGCCGTCTTAAACGGAGACATTTGGAACACGTGCCACATGTTTTCAAACACATCTAATTTGGCCACGACGCCCGCTTCCTTTAGCCGATCCACAAGACGCATACTATCGCTGAGCAGCATCTCATTTTCGCCCACCTGCACGTAAGTGGGCGGAAATCCCCTAAAATCCCCAAACAGCGGGGACACAAAAGGATTAGTCAGATCCTCACCCCTCGCATACGCATGGATCATGCGCTCCAAATAGCCAGGGTTAAGTACCGGATCCACGTCCTTCTTGGACGTAAAGGATTCCCCCGTGGACGTCAGATCCGTCCAGGGAGACATCAAAACCAGGCCCCTGGGAAGAAATCTCCCCTGCTCCTTTAATTTCAGCGTCAGCGCGAGAGCCAGGTTACCGCCGGCGGAATCCCCCGTCAGGATCACGTCCCGGGCGCCGTACCCCACGCGCATCAGATAATCCCACACCTTCATGGCATCCTCCAGTGCCGCAGGATACGGATGCTCCGGTGCCAGCCTGTAATCAAAGCTCAGCACCTCCATGCCCGTGCAGGATGCAAGCTTCGCCGTCAGCGTCCTTGCGTAGAGACTGCTGCCGGTGGAATACCCGCCTCCGTGACAGTGCATAATGACCTGCTTGTGCACGTGCGCACGGTTTAAGCTCACCCACTCGCAGTGCGTGCCGTCCAGTTCCATGCCGCGATAATTCAAGTCCTTTACCCGCCCCAAGAGTTCTCCGATCTGGTCCTGGGACTGGCGGTGCTTTTCAATGTCCGTGTTTTCCACTAATCCGTGTGCAAGTTTGATCAGTCTGAGAAGTCTTTGCTTTGTTTCCATCAGAAATGCAACCTCCTTCTAACGGCATTCCGAAGTCTCCTTCGGGACAACATGGTTATGATTGCAATGTCAACGATCACGCAGATCGTCACAACGACCGCGGACCAGCTCAAGCTCACGGGAACGTCCCGATACAAGTCAATAATGATTTCGTATCCTGCGCACAAGATTGCCAGCGCCGTAAAGGAATAGAGTCCCCTGACCAGAATGCCTTTGGGGAATCTGCGAACGGCCAAGGTCAGCAATTCGATCACGGCAATGGTGCAGAGCACCAGTGGAATGCCTAGACCCTGAAACCATTCATACTTATCCAGCATTCTGGCGATAAGATACAGATAGAGAATGATCGCCGCGCCGTCAAACAACAGGTAAAGATAGGGTGACCATTTTTGATAGATCACGGCAGGCACCAGCATTACCCACAGGACAACGCAGGCCCCGATCACGGCGAGGGACCACAATCCGTTTGGAAATGCCAGCCAGTTCAGTATTCCGCAGGTGACGGCCGTCGCCAGACATACCATGGAAACCATCCAGCCAAAGTCTGCCCTTTGAACCTCCTCCACGTGTGCTTTCTCCTGCGGGAAAGGTGGAATCAGGTTATCCGTCTTTATCTCATTTGGATTGATCACGGGCGTATTACACAAAGGACAATTCTTTGCGGTAGCATCCAGCTCCACGCCACAGTTTACGCAATAGGACATCGCTAATCCCTCCTAAATCATCTCTGCAACCGGAATGTCTCGGTTGCTTTCAATCTTCACGTGAATGCCATCCTTCACAAGCTTCCGGAAGAAATGACGCTCCACGTCTGCCTCCACGATGCTGCTGGCAAAATTGATCGTCAGCACGTCCTGGAAACTGATAATTGCACAGTTTGTTCTGGAAGAAAACGGCTGACCCATGCAAATGTCAAACCGCTCAATGTAAGGCCGCATGCTCTCATCCACGTAGAGCGCGCCCATGTTTGTCAGTCCTGCCGAGGAGTTATGATCCTGCACCTTGGAATAAAACTGTCTTACGACAAAGTCCTTTAGGAACAAAGGCACGATTCGGATCAGCGGGTGACTCTGCGTGCGTGCGTTTGTCGTGATGTCGGCGCGAAGGAACTTATCGTTTACGTAATAGCGCATGTAATGGTGAACCTGCGTTACGATCTCCTCAAACGTATACTCCCCAAGTCTGGGATCGACGCCCGGGTAAACCATGGTAATAAAATTCCGCAGCGTCTTTGACGGGAAGAACCTTCTGAGGTTTACCGGCATTGCGATCCTCACGGGGCGCAGGTGAAACCTTCTGTCTTCCTCTTGTTTTTTCAGGAGCGCATATAAAAGAACGGCATTCAAATACTCGGTAATGCTGGCGCCGTACCTCTTCGACGCGGCGACAACCTCCGCCGTCGACATGATCCCGTCGATGATGTTCAGCGTATAGAACGGCTCCTTCGTCCCGCGGACGCGATAGGTCTTCTCTCCCGGTCTTGGCGGACAGATCTTGGAATTCGCATAGCGCATGTATGCGTCCTCCAGTTCCTCCGGATCCGGCTTTGCGTTTACGTCAAGCACAAATCCGCCGTTTTTGATCTCCACGTGACCCATTAGCCTCAAATACTCTGCCGTCAGCGTATGCAAAAGACACATGCCCCCCGTGCCGTCTCCAAGACTGTGATGCGCTTCCAGGGAGATCCTGTTATGATAATAGTACACACGCACGAGATAACGGTTATTTGCCCAAAAGCTCATGGGCTGACAAGGGTTCTTTACGTCCGGACGCACAAAGGGTCCTGGACGGTCATTCGGTTCCAGGTAACGCCAAAAAAGCCCCCTTCTAATGGCCGCCTTATAGGTCGGAAACCTGGGGAGCGTCACGTCCAACGCCTGCTGTAAAAGTTCTGGGTTCACTTCCTCCTTGAGTAACACCGACAGCCTGTATACGGAAGAAAAATCCCTTCTCTGCAGCGTCGGATATACGATGGCGGAAAGATCCAATTTATACCAATCCCGATGTTCTGGCACGTTACTGCCTCCTTCTTATTGGTAAGATTTCATCAAAATCTGGAGATCCTCTTTCCCTTGATAGGTATGGATCCCAATCTGATAGGCCACGGTAACGGAATATGCTCCCTGCCCCGCAAAAAGCTTGTCCGCACTGCCCATCCCATATTTATTATCCAGGAAATTACGGAACGCGTCAACGTCACCAAAAAAGATGACGGTAAATCTCGCCCCGGAGGACACGCGCACCTGAAATCTCCCATATTTTCCTTCTTTTCCCATGCGGCTGCCGGAAAGGAACGTGACATCACGCTGTACAAACAGCGGCTTCGGATTTCCAACGCCAAAGGGCTCCAATGCTTCCAGCTGGCGTGCAAGCGCAAGGTCAGCGTATTCCATTGGCATCTCCGCGTCAACGTGGAGAACGGGAACAAAATCCTCCTCCGTCAACTGGCAATTCTCATTGAGGCGCCTTCGGAGTTCACCGACGTTCTCCTCTTCCAGCGACAACCCTGCCGCCATTTTGTGCCCGCCAAATTTCGTAAGCAGGTCACCTACCTCCGTCAGCGCCGCATACATGTCATACTTTTCCATGGAGCGCCCGGAGCCCTTAACGCCCTCCTCACCCTTGGTCAGAAGAAACGCAGGCCTTCCAAACTGCTCCCGGATCCTGCCCGCAATGATCCCCGCAAGGCTCTCATGCACTTCCGGCAGATAGACCACAAGCACCTTATCCCCGGAAAGCCCTTCCTCTCGAATGGTTTTGATCGCAAGATCGATCCCCTGAAGCGTCAGGTTCTTTCTGCTGTCATTTAATTCCTTTAAGTCCCTGGCTACCTTCGCAGCCGCCACGCCATCCCTTGCATTCAAAAGCTCCAGCGCGCGCGTAGCCGTGTCGAGCCTTCCCGTTGCATTTAAGCAAGGTCCCAGCACGAATCCAAGATGATAAGCCGAAAGACTCCGTCTGTCAATCCCGTTCGCCTCCGTCAGGGCACGGAGCCCCTGATTCTTTGAATTCCGGAGCCTGCGAAGTCCTTCCTTTACCAGGATCCTGTTTTCATCCTTTAATTCCATCACGTCGCAGACGGTGGCAAACGCCGCAAATTCCAGGAATTCATCCATGGCTGCGAGAAAGCTCCCGGCATGGAATTGCCCCGTTGCCACTGCATCCTTCGCCAAACGCTCCGCCACTGCCTGCATGAGCTTATACGCAAGGACGCCCCCGCAGATGCCCGGAAAGGGATAGGAATCTTCTTCCCTTTTCGGATCTACCACCGCCAGCGCCTTGGGCAAAATCTCTTTCCTTACGCCATCCGTTATTTCAAAGGGTACTTCGTGATGATCCGTCACGATCACGTCCAGCCCCAAGCTCTTTGCAAGCTCCACCTGGGAAGCCGCCGCAATGCCGTTATCGCAGGTGACGATCACTTCGATCCCGTCCTGCTTTGCCTCCCTGATCAAATTATCATTTAAACCATATCCATCGTGAATGCGGTGCGGAATGGCCGTGTCCACGCAACCACCAAGAAGTGAAATGCCCTTGGTAAGGATATACGCGGAGCAAATGCCGTCCACGTCATAATCTCCGATGACGCGGATCCGTTTCCCGTTTATCACTGCGGAGAGCACGCCGTCCACTGCCAGTTCCATGTCCTTCAATAACCACGGGGAATGACAGTCCTCCAGCGTCCCGTTTAGGAATCTGGCTGCCTCATCCTCGCTCATTACGTCTCTGTTGCGAATGATGCGCGCCACGACGGGAGCGACGCCAAGCCGCTCTCCCCATGCCTTGAAATCCGCTTTCTTTGCATAAACAAACCACTTTTCCATTCGCACGCTCTCCAGTTTACAAGGATGATAAAAGGCTGCCTAACAAAGGCAGCCTTTTGAATGCGTAATCTTATTTTGCCTTGCCAGGGAATTTCTTGCGAAGAACAAACCAAAGTCCGCCAACAATACATACGGATGAGTAAGCACCACATACGATACCTACCATCAGAGGCAACGCGAAATCACGAATGCTGGTTACGCCCAGGACGTACAGGCAAGCTACCATGACGAAGGTCGTCAGGGAGGTGAAAATACTTCTGCTCAAGGTCTGGGTGATACTCTTATTAACCACGTCCTCAACGGTCTCGTTCTTGCCCTTTTCGTTCATGTTCTCACGAACGCGGTCGAAGATAACGATGGAGGCGTTGATGGAGTAACCGACGATGGTCAGCATGCAGGCGATAAAGGTGTTACCCACGGAAACCCTTGCTGCCGCATAGAAGGCAAGCACTACCAGCACGTCATGCATCAGAGCGGCAATGCTGCTGACGCCAAAACGGATATCGCTGAAACGGATCCTAATGTAGATCAGCATGCAAACGATTGCAACAACCACTGCAATGATGGTGTCTCTCTTCATCTCATTACTGATGGTGGAGCTGATGGTCTCCGTCGTGATCAGGCTTCTGTCAAGGTTAAAATCATTTACCAGTCTGTCCTCTAACGCTGCTCTCTGATCCAGGCTCAGGGTGTTGGTCTTAAAGATAACTTCGTTGGAATCCTGCACGGTCTGTACCTGAACGGCGCTTCCGGTCACCTCGGTGATCACGGGAGATACCTTCTGGTCTGCTTCTTCCAAGGTCATTTTCTCGTTAAAGGTTACCGTCGTTGCGGTACCGCCCTTAAACTCAAGGCTGTAATTCAATGCATCCTTGCCATTGTAAGCATTGATGCCCATTACGACAAATCCTGCAAGGATCACTGCAATGGAAACGCCAAAGAAAATGCCCTTCTTGCCAAGGAAATTGATGCTCTTTCTGTCCTTGCCAATGCCGTACCACTTTGCATCACGGATGCCGATGGCATACAATGCGTTCATCAAAAGTCTGGTGATCACAAGTGCGGTGAACATGGAAACCACGATACCAAGTGCCAAAGCCTGTGCAAAGCCCTTGATGGAACCAGGTGCAAGGAACATCAAAACTGCTGCTGCGATCAGGGTCGTTACGTTACCGTCAACGATTGCGGAAAGCGCTTTGTCAAATCCGATCTTGATGGAGCTCTTCGTGGTCTTGCCAGTTGCCAGCTCCTCACGGATACGTGCGAAGATGATTACGTTCGCATCCACCGCCATACCGATGGACAGGATGATGCCGGCCACGCCGGAAAGGGTTAAGGTCATGTCAAAGCCGCGGATCAAAAGAACCACGAGCGCTACGTAAATGCAAAGTGCGATGGCAGATGCAAAACCGGAGACAAAGTATACAACGATCATGAATACTGCCACGATGATAAGTCCGATGGCGCCGGCCTTAAGGCTTGTCTCAATGGCTTCCGTGCCAAGCTGTGCGCCGACAACCTTGGAATGAATCTCTTCCAGTTCCAGCTTCAGTCCGCCGATTCGGATCGTGGATGCAAGCTTCTCTGCCTCGTCAAAGCTCTTCTGTCCGGTGATCACTGCATGTCCGTTGGTGATCACTGCATGAACGTTGGGCGCGCTGATGATCTTGCCGTCATAATAAATTGCGATGGATGCGTTTCCGTTATTGTAAGCTTCCTGGGTCAGGTCTGCAAACTTCTGCGTGCCTGCGTCCGTCATTACAAGACTTACGACAACTTCATTATTCTGCATGTTATCCTGCTGATAACCTGCCTTCGCTTCGGACACGTCCGTACCGGAAAGGGTGATGGAACCATCCGCAAGAAGCGTGTCAATGTCCTTATCCAACTCATATACGGGTTCACTGTCGGCATCATAGCCAGCCAGATGATAGTTCTGGTTTCCCTCGTCATCTTTTGCGCGAATGAAATAAAGGGATCCGGGACGACCCAGCTCAGTCAGGATCTTGTTAGCGTCCTGCACGCCAGGGATCTCAATGCTGATTCGGTTGCTGCCCTCCTGGTATACGATCGCCTCAGTGCTGTAACCAACCACGCGCTGCTGCAGCTTGTAAATGGTATCCTTTAAGTCCGTGCTGTCGGGATTCTCCTCGCCAACAACCTGATAGGTGATGCTGACGCCGCCTGCGAGGTCCAGACCTTTTTTGATCTCAGCCGCGCTGCCGCTGCCGTTGGCATCAACGCCAAACAGGTCAACGTAGGTAATTCCCGCCAGAACAAGCAGCAAACAAAGTAAAACAATCCATGCCTGACTTTTTTTCATGTCCTTCATTTCTTTTCTCTCCGTTCTTTTCTATTCCATTCTGCCTTATAATTTCATGCGTAAGACTCACGCTTATTATTTCGGTAAGTTTCCGTGATTCTTTAATTCTCTTCATCCTCTTCCATCATCTGCACGGCCTTGAGTGCAATGGCACATTCCACGCGTTTTCTCTCAAGCTCACAGCCAACGTCATATGCATCATTGATGTTTCCGTGGAAATTATAAGAGTTTGCCGCGCAGCCGCCGCTGCAGTAAAACTTGGCAAAGCATTTCTTACACTTTTCCTTCGCATATACGTTACAGCACTTAAACTGATCACGGATGTCTTCCCGGACGATACCGTCGTCCACGTTGCCCATCAGGAAGTCCTCGTTTCCAACGAACTGATGGCAGGGATAAAAGTCTCCCCAAGGCGTTACGGCAAGATATTCCGTTCCGGAACCGCAGCCCGACAGCCTCTTTGCAACGCAGGGGCCGCCCTCAAGGTCGATCATAAAGTGGAAGAAATTAAAGGGTCTTCCCTCTCTTCTTCTCTTGATCATCTCTGCCGCAAGTTTGTCATATTCTTCCTTAAGCTTCGGAAGATCCTCCTCCGTGATCGCGTAATCATCCGTAGGCTGCGCAACCACCGGTTCCACGGAGATCTGCTGGAAGCCAAGATCTGCCAGATGAATGACGTCCTTCGAAAAATCCAGGTTATGATGCGTAAACGTTCCGCGAACGTAATAATTCGTCTGGTTTCTGCTCTCCGCCACCTTCTGGAATTTCGGCACGATCAGGTCATAACTTCCCTGCCCGCCGCGGAAAGGCCGCATCTTGTCGTGAATCTCCTTCCGCCCGTCGATGCTCAGGACCACGTTGGCCATTTCCTTATTGGCAAATTCCAAAATCTCGTCATTTAACAGAACGCCGTTCGTGGTCAGCGTAAAGCGGAATTTCTTGTTGTTCGCCGCTTCAATGCTCCGGCCGTAATTCACGAGATCCTTGACCACCTGCCAGTTCATCAAAGGCTCTCCGCCAAAGAAATCCACTTCCAGATTGACTCTGTTGCCGGAATTGGCCACCAGGAAATCCAGTGCCTTCTTGCCGACTTCAAAGCTCATCAGCGCCCTTCTGCCGTGATATTCCCCTTCCTCTGCAAAGCAATACTTGCAAGCCAGGTTACAGTCATGGGCAATGTGCAGGCACAGCGCCTTCACCACGGTAGGCCTCTTTTTGAAATCAAAGACGTAATTTTCATAGATGTCCTTCGCAAAGAGCTGCCCGCTCTTTTCAAGCTCAAGGACCTCCTCCACGGCCTCCCCGATCTCCTCTTCCGGATAGGGAATGCCAGCCAGATGAACCACAGCAGCCTTTACGGTATCGGGATCCTTGATTCCTTCCTTGACCAAGGGTTCCACCAAGGGAATCATGTCATAAACGATGTCATCCACCACGTGCACGGAACCGCTGTTTACGTCCAGCACAATATTCAAACCATTACTTTTATATTGACGTACCACAAAAAAATCCTCTCAAAATCCTAAAACTCAAAAGATAAGCAGCGACCAGGGATCGCTGCTTATGATGGTTTTTTCAGTTCGAAAACTCAAATCGCTTACTTCAACTTCTCGCAGCTCTGATTACCTACGGTACAGGAAGTCTTGCATGCAGACTGGCAAGAAGTCTGGCACTCGCCGCATCCGCCCTTCTTCATGGATTCCTTCAGATCTCTGGTAGTTAAAGTCTTAACGTGCTTCATATAAGAAACCTCCTTAAAAAAACCTATTTCGCTTACTCTATTAGTAATCTTTGCTATTGTAGCACGTCTTTTCTTTCCTGTCAACTCACCCTCGATTACTTCTCTTCTTTCTCATCCTTGCCGGGAGCGATCCCTTCCTCGGGACGGAATGCCCAGAATTTGTTGATCACGTAGTTGATGGGCACGCTGATGATCAGGTTCAAAATGGGCGCCACCACTTTCGAGATCCCGAGGATCTCTATCCAAACATAGGACCCAATGTTGGTAATAAAAATGCCGGACACGGAATAGGCGAGATACGTCTTGAGCAGTGCCTTGCCGACATTGCGCTTTTGTCCTTCTTCCAGCGTAAACACCAAACGGTTGTTCCAGTAAAACGACCAGAGCACGCTCAGGACAAAGCCGACGAGATTACCAACGTAATAATCCCAGGAGAGTTCAAGCGGTTTCAGCAGAAGAAGCGTCAGCATGTTCAATGCGTAGCTGATCAGCGTGTTGCTGACGCCGATCACGCAGAATTTTACAAACTGCACCAGGGAATCCACCGTCTTCTTCGGTAGCTTCACCGGCAACAGTCCCAGCATCCATCTAGTCATGTTTTCAATGATATTCATCGTTCCACGCCGTCCCCTGACGGCCCTTTCTTAGGTCTTTATCAAAATGCGTTGATCGTCCCGATCACGTAATCCTGTTCTTCCTTGGTCATGCCGTTGTACAGCGGAATGGAGAGAACCGTCTTCGCGTATGTTTCCGTAATGGGGAGGTCTCCCTCCTTCCAGCCCAGATACTGATAGGCTTCCGACAGGTGCGGCGGGATCGGATAATGAATGATCGTGCCGATTCCCCTTTCGTCCAAATAGCGCTGCAGTTCGTCCCTTTGCTCCGAGCGGATGACAAACTGATGCCAGATATGCGTTGCGCCCTCACGGATCCTTGGAAGCTCGATCTTGTCATTCCTAAGCTCCGTCAGGTATCTCTCACAGATCGCTTGCTTCTCCTTCGCCAGCTCGTCCAAGTGTTTCAGCCTCACGCGAAGAAGACCCGCTTGCAGCTCATCCAGTCTGGAATTCGCCCCGACAACCTTGTTGTAATACCGTTTTTCTGATCCATAATTGCGGAAAATGCGAGCGTCCTCGGCGATCTTGTCGTCATTCGTGACAATGGCGCCCGCGTCACCGAAGGCACCCAGATTCTTTGAAGGATAAAAGGAAAAGCATCCCACGTCCCCAAAGGTTCCGATCTGCTTCCCGTGATACTTCGCCCCGTGCGCCTGCGCGCAATCCTCCACAAGCCTTAAGTCATGCTTCTTGCACAGCGCAAGGATGGCGTCCATCTGGGACGCCTGTCCATAGAGGTGAACCACCAAAATGGCCTTGGTCCGCTCCGTGATCTTCTCCTCGATCCGGGTGACGTCCACGTTAAAGAACTCATCCGGCTCCACAAAGACTGGCGTCGCGCCATTGATGGTGATTCCCATGACGCTTGCGATATAGGTATTCCCCTGAACGATCACCTCGTCCCCGGCGCCGATGCCCATGACGCGAAAGGCAATCCACAGGGCGTCCAGTCCGCTGGCCAGCCCAACGCAGTGCTTTGCGCCAACGTAACTTGCGAACTCTTCCTCAAAGCCCTTGACCTCGTTCCCCAGCACGTACCATCCGGAACGCAAAACCTCAAGGGCCTTTGCCTCAAACTCTGCCTGATATTGAAAAAAGCCTCTGTCGAGGCGATTTGGCATGATTCTTTCCATCTTTCCCCTATCCACGCTTCGTAACTAACGTGCCTCACCATTGACGATCTTCAAAAACTCGTCATAGTCGCGAATGTACTCCTCGCCGTCATAATGCGTGCTCGCAAGACACAAAAGCACGGAATCCTCACTGAAATCATACATTTCCTTCCAGACCATTTTCGGAAGATAGATTCCCGTCCTCGGGCGCTCCAGGGAATAAACCTTCTCATGCCCCTTTCCGTCCATCACCTTGATCTTGCTGGTTCCCGCAACGTTGACCAGCACAAACTCACTCTCCCTGTTTGCATGCCGGCCGCGAATGACGTCCCGGTCAGATCCGTAAATGTAAAAAACTCTTTTAATTTCAAACGGAACGTCCTGCATTCCTTCCACAACGACAAGATTTCCTCGCTCGTCCCCGCGTTCCACAAACTCCAGCATCCGGGCAGGATTATACGTATCCATTCCTTCTCCTCCGTTCATCCGTGCAATGCCTAATAATGCCGTTAAAATAGTATCATATTCCCTATGCAACGTCAATCAAAGCCTTCATTTTCCCGCGATCAGGCCCGACGCCATTCCACCCGCCATGCCGCCTGCCGCGCACAAAAGGAGTGCCGTCCAAAAGCCCGTGGTGCCGTTGCCAAGTCCCGTTGCCATGGAAAGGACCGCAAGGACCAAAAAGTATACACATCCAATCACAAGTCCCCATAAAAATCTTCTGTTTTTTCCCTTTCTTCCGGCCAGGAAACCAGCCAAAAAGGTTGCCAAAAAATAGATCACGTCAATGCCGATGCCCACCATTTCCGCGCTCAGCGAAAAACGGTACAGCAAAAATGCCAGTGCGCACAAAAGAACCCCCGTCAGCACGTAACCCGCCAGCAGACTTAATAACCAAACCACTATTCCTCCCGCCGATTCCTTTTGCTTTTCCTTCGCCTTCTCCATTTCCCCATTCCCCTTTCCCAAGTTACCGCCTTCATGGCGTATCCTTACTGCCCATTCTATGCGAAACACGCGGAAAACTTGACAACTTGGGCATATTTATTGTAAGATACATTCTAAATATTATTGATTACAAAGGAGTGTGGTTTTTCTTGGTTCCCCCAGATGACATACAATTATTTGTCACGGAACTGATCATCTTAGTCATACTGATCATCTTATCCGGTTTCTTTTCTTCGGCGGAGACGGCGCTCACCACCGCAAACAAGGTGAAGCTCAGATCCTTGGAGGAAGAAGGCAACAAGCGGGCCGCCCGCGTTAACAAGATCCTGGATCACAACAGCAAAATGCTCAGCGCGATCCTGATCGGCAACAACGTGGTCAACCTTTCCGCTTCCGCCCTCGCCACGACTCTCGCCCTAAGGGTGAACCTGGCCGTCGGCATAGCGACCGGAGTTTTGACTTTTCTGGTGCTTCTCTTTGGCGAAGTGATCCCCAAAACTTGGGCAATGCATTATGCCGACAAGCTGGCACTTGCCTACGGCGGAGTGATTTATGCGCTCATGCAGATCCTGACTCCCGTCATCTTCCTGGTGGATAAGGTCGCATGGCTGATCCTCTTCCTGCTTCACGTGGATCCCAATGAGAAAACCAGTACCATGACGGAAAACGAATTAAAGACCTACGTGGACGTAAGCCACGAGGACGGCGTGATCGAATCAGAGGAACGCGAGATCATCTACAACGTTTTCGAATTCTCTGACGCACTGGCAAAGGACATCATGATCCCAAGGGTCAACATGGTCACCGTCAACGTAAATGATGATTATCACGAAGTGCTCTCCGTCTTCCGGAAGCACATGTACACCCGCCTTCCCGTATATGAGGAGGATAAGGACAACATCATCGGCCTCATCAACATCAAGGATTTTATCCTGACGGATGATCCCGAAAAGTTCCAGATCCGCAACATCCTCAGGGAAGCACATTTTACTTACGAGTACAAAAAGATCTCCGATCTCCTGTATGAGATCAGGGAAAAGACGACCAGCGTTACCTTCGTGGTCAATGAATACGGCGTTACCGTCGGCATGATCACCCTGGAAGATCTGCTGGAAGAGATCGTCGGAGAGATCCGTGACGAATACGACGCAGACGAAATGGAAAAGATCAAAAAGATCGATGACAAGACCTATTTGATCGAAGCCAGCATGAACCTCGACGACGTCAACGACGCCCTGGAATGCCATCTCGCCAGCGAGGAATATGACTCCATCGGCGGCATTTTGATCGAGCATTTGGATCACCTTCCCGAGGACGGTGAATCCGTAACCCTGCCGGACGGCACGCTCCTAAAGGTACAGGGCGTTGACCAGAACCGCATCGAGAAGGTTCTGCTTACGCTCCCGGAACCCGCGGCGGATTCCGAAGCCGGCGACAAGGCATCCGACGCAGCCGAAACTGAATAAAACGCATAAAGAAAGCGGGTCAGGATTTCCTGACCCACTTTTTTAATTCTTACAATAGCTCTCTTCCGGCCCAAGGTAAGAGGGCTTTAATTTCTTACCGGAGGGGTAGATCAGCACTCTCTCGAGCACTACGCCCGCTTCCAAAGCACCGATGCTCAGGAACTGCGTTCCCTGCTCGAAATTCATGTCCGTGCCAACCACGTGGATCTGGTTCATGACCGCCGCAGACCACTTGGGATCATTGTAATCACCGCCGCGATAGCTCGGATTCAGAACGTTCAGGTTCTTCGACTGCGTTCCGTTCTCCAAATGTACGCGAAGCGCACGATTATTCACTACGGAATTGACGGGAGAAGTCCAAAGCTCCACGCGATACTTTCCTTCCTCAGGAATCATGAACCGATAGATCAGTTCAGGCTTCTCACCCTTCGGCTGGAACTCTTCCGTGGAAGGCAGCACCTTCATGCCGTTGCCGCTTCTGCCATGTCCCTCAAGATGCACAAATCCAACTCCGCCCACGTCTTTCTTCTCGGCATAGTGGTTTGCTTCCATGACGATCACGCCGTCTTCCGGATCCGGCAGGAACGTCCCAGCCTCCAAACCACTCACGTCCGCGTTCGCTGCCTTGACGCTCACTGCCACCACGGCATCACCTGCGGTGATCAATAGCATGGCACTCTGAACGCCGTCATTTTCCAGCGTTCCGTCTTCACCCCGGCTGGCTAGAATGGCCTTCTCCAACTGCACGCGGTCGCAAGACAATACCAGTTCCGTAAGGTTCTCCGTCTCGCCCTCCGTCTGGGACAGGATCAGCCAGGAAGGAATCTCCCCTTCGGCTGCCTTTACCGCAAACGGCAGGCTTCCAATACCGTCATTGCTGATTTCCAGCGTCACGTGATTCTTCGTCAGATCCAGAAAATCATGCACGAAGATGCACTGCGGCGCACCGTAATTCTTCGTTGCAAGTCTCGGATCGTCCGAACGCGAAACGCTAAGTCTCGGCGCCGTCACGGGCTCCACGACGCTTCTCACGGGATACTTCCATCCGTCGTCATTCCACTTAGTGAAGCCGACGTGCTTTTCCAACTCCATGCCGGCCCATTTGCCGTTACGGAATTCCTTAAACTCATTCGCAAGATTCTTGTCTTCCTCGATGCACTGTTTCACCAGGTCACCGTAAACATTTGCCACCTTACGGCCCTGCGCCGCGTAATACTGGTTCTTTCCGGCGTAAAGCTGCATCTTCAGCAGGTTCATGCTGCTGCGGGCCGGATAATAGATCATGCTGTATGCCGGAAGCTTGGAAACCCTGTCTAAGGCTTCAAAGGTCTTCTCGTTTAATTCCTCCAGCTTTGCGATGGTCTTCAGCATCCGCGCCGTCTCATCGTAGTTGCAGGGATGATAGGTTCCCGCATGCAATGCCTCGGGCCTTCTCATAAAGTTCAGCTTCACAAAGCCCTCATAGATGTCAGCCAGCGCCTGCTGCTGCTCCTTCGTGGCACCGGTGAACACCTTGCCGGCCCACTGCGACAGGTACCGTCTCCAACTGTTGACGGCACTGCTGCCCCACTTTTCAAAATCATATGCCAGGTCAAGGAAGTAATTCAGTGCCACTTCATTTCCCTTGACGTCGCCCACGTTCACGATCCAAACGTCTTTGATGCCATACTCATAAGCTTCCGTCATCTGCTCCCAGATCAGGGACAGCGGCGTCGAAGGCATCCACTCGTAGGAAACGGGACCGCCGTGATAATCCAGGTGATAATACATGCCGAATCCGCCCTTGTGATTGCGGATGTCCGCCGTCGGCAGGGTTCTCATGTGACCGTAATTATCCTCACAGAGCATGAAGATGACGTTCTCCAGCTCTTCCCAATCCTTCAGGCCCTCGGTCTCCGCATCGCCATAGAAGTATGCTTCCACTTCCTTGTAGAGGGCGAGAAGCTGCGGCACCTTGTTCAGGTCAAAGTTCACGTAATGCATGATCAATCCCCTCTGGGCCTTGATCACGCTCTTCAAAAGGTCAATGTTATCCTTCATGGTGGAATCCGGCCCAAGCATGGAGCTGTCACGCTCACCGCGCATGCCGATGGTCACCATGTGGTTGTATTTTCCGCTTCTCTTCAGGGAATCCATCCAATAATTGAGAAGTCCGCCCTGATTGGTATGGAAGTTCCACTCATTTCCGTAACGGGAATCCGGTCCCTTCACCTTGTCCCACTCCTCACTTGCGCGAAGGCACGGCTCATGATGGGAATACGCAACGGTAATGCCATACATGTCCGCCAGTTCCTCATTCTGACTTCCGGGACCATCCAGAGGGAAGCTGGATGCCCACATGGCAGGCCAGAGATAATTGCCCTTCATGCGAAGCAGGAACTCAAATACCTGATCGTACAGCTTTGCGTTGACGCCTCCAAAGTGGTTCATCGCCCAGGTTCCAAAACAAGGCCACTCGTCATTGATGAAGAAGCCGCGGTATTTCACGCTGGGCTCCTTGGACACCGTCTCAATGTCCTCCTTTGCCACCAAGGACTTTTGGGGCTGCGGCACTGCATCGCCGAACTTCACCATGGGCGAAACCCCGATATACTCTGACAGCGCAAAAAGTCCATAGATGGTTCCAAGCTTATCGCTTCCCACGATCATTAG
Organism: uncultured Lachnospiraceae bacterium; assembly: GCA_946414885.1. Lineage (GTDB taxonomy): Bacteria > Bacillota > Clostridia > Lachnospirales > Lachnospiraceae > Acetatifactor. Next base: position 61,503 of record CAMKQH010000006.1, on the reverse strand, counting down.
GGAATTCCCAATGATGGAAATGCTGTAAACTTCTCTCTTTCCCCTAATCAGCGTTGCGTCGTACACGCCAAAATCAACCAGATACTCCAGGGTTTCGCTGTTTCCAAGCGTAGCCACAAAAACCACGCCCTTATCGAAAAAGTCCTCGAGGGCTTTCATTCCGCCTTCCGCGGAGATCTGCTCCTTGGGCAGCACGTCCTGAACTGCGATCCTCGGCAGCGCGCCGCAAACCGCCTTCACGTCCTTGGCAACCTTTTCCGCTATGCGCTGTACGCCCGGGAAAGAAGTAGTCTCCAATACAAAACTTGTTAATTGATCCTCCTCGGCAATAATACACTTGCGACTCATTCCGTTCAACCTTCCTGTTCTTCCGTCTCTAATCAATTGTCATTATCTTACTACGCCAAAGCCCAGAATCGTCAGCTTCTTCCCCTCGTCACCCGGGATCATCCGCACTTCCACGACTCTCTCCTTCGATACGTCGTCCCTGCAAATGATCTGCGGCGTGCAGTGCGTCCAGCCAACGGCTCTTGGATCCAACGTCAATACTTCCTTGCCATCCACGGAAACAATAGCCTTTCCTGATTCCGGCGAAGCGGAATCCTTGCTGACGATCAAAAGCGCCTTACATTTAATCTTCACGCTAAAGGGTTCGCTTCCCTCCAGATGCTGCCAGTTATCTGGGAACTCCGGCACGGGGGTGATCTCGTCATCCATCTCCACCTTGTGGAGATCCTCATCCTGCGCGTTAAAGCTGCCAGGCTTTAAATCCATGAGAAGCTCTGACTTCCATGCCTTGTCAACGAGCTCCACGTTCTCAAACGTCGTGCCAAACACGGGTTCCTTGCTTCTCCAGTCCCCGTCCTCCATTGCCGGCGCCTTGTCGATCTGCTGCATCAAATGGATCAGACAGTCCGCCATAATGGTATGCCCCATGTTGGTGGGATGGAAAACGTCATAGAAGAACTGGCTCTTGGTCAGCACTCTTCCCGTGTCAGGCTTTAAGTAAAACTGGGGAACCACGCCCTGACGAACGCTCACCATGGGAACCTCGTATCTTACGCCCACGGGTCCGAGGCGCTCCTCCAGATTCCAGTCATCCGCAAATACGGCATGGATCAGGATCACCGCCGTCTCATCGGAAAGCGCCAGACACTTGCGCACCAGGCTTTCATAGCAAAGGCCCTTGGTCTCGTCTCCCTCGTCATTTACGGAGAATTCGATTACGATCAGGTCCGGCTTCACCTTGCCTCCGCGGAGCACGTCCCTCTCAAAACGGATCATGCCAAACTCGGAAGGCGTGCCGCCGACGCCAGCCTTGATCAGCTTCACGTTCTCGCCAAAATTCGCCTTAAAGCGTTCCCAAGTCTGATATGCGTAGGATTTCTTATGGATGGGAATGGCGCCCGCGCCCTGCGTGATGGAACCGCCAATGAAGGCGATCGTCACTTCCTCGCCGCGCTTTGCCCTGTCGATCACGCGCTTTACCCTCGCATAATTTCCCATGTTCATGAGAGAGCGCTTCAGGATTGCCTGATATGCCTCTCCATTTACGTCGATCACCGTGCGCTCTTCCTGCTCCGGTGCCGTGAACCCTTCTCTCAGGTAGAGCTTTACGTCAACGGTGGCAAGTCTCTCCGCCTTTTCAAATTCAAAGCGCATCTGACCAACCACGGCGTTGTCGTCACACCACTGATAGTCATCCAGCCAGATGATCTGCTCCATGCCGTCCGGCTTGCAATGCACGCGAATGGTGTCGCCTGAACCGTACGGATCCTTCTTCCCATACATCTGGAATGCGAAATCGATCACCTGGTCCTGTTCATCCGCCTCCACGGTGACGCCAATGCCCGCCACCATGTTCAGAAATCCTTCAGCGGTCTCCAGATTTTTGATCATGCTTTCATCCGTAATACTTCCGACCATTCTCGCAAACGTCGTGAGTCTGGTCCCGTCCAAATAGATAAACTGTACGCCCCTGCCGTCCGGCGTGGGATTTCCGGCCACTTCCTTCTGTCTGCAAATATAAAAGCTGCTCCCCTTTGCGGTGGGATCCTTTGGTGCCTTTGGTCCTGCCATTCCTTTATCCCTCCTAGTAAATTCTATAATTTCCGCTGAGTGCCAGGAACGCGAACAGATACAGACAGTTGTCATAGTATCTTCTGTCGCCCTTGCGGAGCGGTTCATTCCAAAATTTCGAAACCCATTGGGCGGCCAGCGCCTTCGTCTGATCCGGGCTTGTCAGGGACAGCGGTCCTTCCACTGCCAGCGCACCCTGCGCCGTCGTCACCATCATGCCAACGGGATGCAGCGCCTTCTGGTCAATGCGGGTTCCGTCAACCTCATAGACAACGAAGGGATTCTCCCTGTTCACCACGCCCAGCGTATACTGCAGTCTCTCCGCAGCCACGCGCTGACCAACGTCAATGCCATTCCACTCATAATCCAGTCCGATGTTTGCCACCGTCCTGTAAGCATCACTGTAAAACCAGTCATGACGGTCCTTCGACCAACGTAAGGGTCGGGACATGGGACTGCCGTCGAACTCCGCATACTCCGCATTCATGCCGGATACGGGGTGACATGCCTTCGCAAGATATTCCCTGCTGGCCTTTGCCGCCTCCTTCCAGAACTCTCGGTCCTCCTCATAGGCCCACTGCGCAAACAGATCATAAAAATGCGGCAGGTGATAGGAAGGATCCGTATAATCTACGCCCGGAACAAAAAGGATCTGCTTGTTTTCTCGATTCCACATCGGGAATCCCTCTCTTCCGTTCTCTCCCTTGTGAAGCACGGCCCTCAGGATCTCCTTCGCCTCATGGGAATAATCAAAGATCCCCTCGCCGTCTCCCCATCTGTGGGAAGCAAAGAACAGTGCCATCGCAAAGTATTCTTCACCGTCTGGTGCCGGTCCGTATGCATTCTTCTTTCCGTCCACGGCGCAGGACCATGCAAAATAACCCTCGTTAAAGCCTTCGTCCATGTACATGTAGGTCTTTGCCCACTTCCAAATGCGGTCAAACTCCTCCTTCATGTCCATCTGGACGCAGAACATCATGCCATAGGACATGCCTTCCGTACGCGCATCGTGGTTTCCGGTATCCTCGAGATAACCCATGTCGTCCCCGGCGGTGAAATACACCTTGTCCGGTCCATAGAAGAATTCTTCCTTGATCTGCTGCAGTCTTTCCTGAATCTCTTTTTCCGTCTTACCAATCTCCGCAAACACGTTGCGATACGTCTGCTTTTGCATTTTTTGTTCCTCCAAATTTGCATAATGCGCCTAATTTCCCTTATATCCTATCTTAATATGCCATGGCAAAAAGGTCAACTGTTTTACTCCCAAAAACATGCCAAATTCTGCTCAAAAATTGCCATAAAAAAACTTTTGCACGTCTGCCGGGAAGCTCCTCGGCCCATGCAAAAGTTTTTTTGCAAACTATGGATTTCTTTTTGCAATCTTACGTTATTTTGCTTTTCTGTTTCCGTTTACGATTCGGTAATACGTTCCCGCCGTCCACTTGTAAACTGCCACGTAGAAAACCGTAAAGGCAAGGAAAATGATCAGCGTGACAAAGATCACGTGCCCCAGATTAATGAGGCCAAATAGCTTTAGTACCTTCCAGATCATGGGATAAGCAAAGGCCAAATGTAATCCGGCCATCAAAAGCGGCGCAAAAAACACGGTGAGTACCTGCGAATTGATGCTACTCTTAATGTCCTTTGTCGTCATGCCAACCTTCTGCATGATCTCAAACCTGCCCTGATCCTCGAAGCCTTCAGCGATCTGCTTGTAATAGATGATCAAAACCGCCGCGAAGAGGAACGCAATGCTTAGCAGGATTCCAAGGAAAAACAATCCGCCGTATAAGTCAACAAACCCTTTCATCTCATCTGACTTACAGGAGGAGAAATAGGAATAACCTCCGTCTTCGTCCCTAAGGAAAGCCATTAAATCATCCCTTCCAATACTGTTTCGAAGCGCCATGTGCGTCTTGGAGGCCAATTCGTCAGAGGCATCCAGGTCATAACCATAATACCATCTGAGTGACATCCAATAATCCTCTGCCATAACCACTCTCCATAAGTCTTCCAATTCGTTCAGGTCGGAAACAACGATCGTAAGGGACGGGAAAATGCTAAATTCATCCTCTCCCAGAGGGAAGGACTTCTCCAAAAAACCTCCGATCCGCCAGGTTATTCCGGAAATGCAAAGAGAGGATCCGGAAAATTGGCAGTCATTCGCATACAGCCACGCTTCTCCCGGAGCGACTGATAAATCCGTGCCCACGATCTTGTTATATTCTTTCACGTCAAGGAAATAAAAACCCCGAAAGGCATCGGCAGAAAAAAAGGCACTCATTTCATCATTGTAGGACGCGCCGAGATCCACTTCACTTCCGTTAATCACGCCCTCCGTCATGACGTAGGCATAACTGATCTCATTCTCGGGCGTTACGCCCAGCTTGTCAAATTCTTTGTGAAAAACGTCCAACACGCGCTGCTTCTTCTCTTCCGATGGGGCCTTCGTTTCACCGTAAAAATTCAGACTTACTTCCGAATCCCTGAAAAAACGCTTCTCCATTGCGTCATCCATGCCAAAATACAGGCTTCCCGTCGAGGACAGCATCACAAGCACCATGGTACTCAGAATGCAGATGGACGCCAATCCCGCTCCGTTTCTCCTCATGCGGAAGATCATCGACGAGACAGAGACAAAATGTCTTTTTTGATAATAGTATTTTTTATTGTTCTTTAGCAGCCTGCATAATACCACGGAACCCGCAATAAAAAGCAGATAGGTTGCAATGATGACTGCGATCACGGCAATGAAAAAGAGAAACAGCGCCGCCAGCGGTGCCTGAATGCTGACTGCCGTAACGTACGCTGCCCCAAGAAGCAAAAGTCCCAGAAGCGCCAGAAGCCAATTGGCCTTGGGCGGTTTTTCCCCGTGACTTACGCTATGAAACAAATCCAATGGGTTGCTAAGCTGTACCTTGATCACGTTCCGAAGATAAAGCAGCGCAAAAATGCAGGCATAGATCTCCACCGTAAAAAGGAACGCGTTACCCTTGATGACAAAAGAATAATCCTCCAACGTAATCTTTAATGCGTTTGCAAGGCCTAACTCTGCAAACTTCGAAAACAAAAAACCGAAAAACAGACCTCCGATCACGCCAATTGCCGTCACCATCAGGGATTCCCACAGCATGATCTTGCGAAGCCCGCGCTTTCCCATGCCGAGAATGTTATATAGACCAAATTCCTTCCCCCTGCGCTTCGACAGAAAGGAGTTCGAATACCAAAGAAACAAGACGGAAAAAACCGCAATCACAAATTTTCCGAGGGACAGACAGATCTGAGTGCTTCCGCCGCCTTTCATCTTCTCAAGGAGGGGGGAATAGCTCAAACTTTGCAAAATATAAAACATGGCCACCGTGCCGACGCAGGTCAAAAGATAAGGTACGTAGATCTGCCGGTTCTTCTTCATCCCGTCAACGGCGAGCCTTAAGAAGAAAAATCCTTTCATCTGCGCTCACCTCCCGCCTGTAAAAGCGTCAAGGTGTCGGAAATCTTCTGGTAGAACTGTTCCTGTGACAGTTCTCCTCGATACAGCTGATGGAATACTTCGCCGTCTTTGATGAACAGTACTCTGCCTGCATGGCTGGCCGCCTTAACGGAATGGGTTACCATCAAGATCGTCTGCCCGCCCGCGTTCACGGCGTTGAAGAGTCCCAGCAGCTCGTCCGTCGCCTTGGAATCCAACGCCCCCGTCGGTTCATCAGCGAGCAGGATCTTCGGATCATTGATCAGCGCTCTCGCCACGGCTGCCCTCTGCTTTTGTCCTCCGGAAACTTCGTAAGGATACTTTTTGAGCAGTTCGGTGATTCCAAGCTTTGCCGCAATGGGTTTCAGCTTTTCGCTCATCTCTTCATATTTCTTTCCCGCCAGCACCAGGGGAAGAAATATGTTGTCCTCCAGGGAAAACGTATCAAGAAGATTAAACTCCTGGAAAACAAAACCCAGATGATCCCTTCTGTACTCCGCCAGATTCTTTTCTTTGATCTGGGCCGTGTCCAGTCCGTCAAGGATCACCTTCCCGGCCGTGGGGCGATCCAGGGACGCGAGAATGTTAAGAAGCGTCGTCTTTCCGGATCCGGATTCACCCATGATCGCCACGTACTCACCCTTTTCTACCGTGAAGTTAACGTCGCGCAGGGCTTCCACCTGATTTCCTCCAAAGCGCGTGGTATAAACCTTTTTCAAATGCTCCGCCGTCAGTAAACTCATTTTTGCCTCCTGTTTGTCCGGATCAAGGCTCCGGAATCTTTTTGTTGTTTTCGTTCATGATCTTAGCTTACCAAAACGGCTCTCTCGTCTCCATTGTATTTTCTTACGCTTTGCTCCTCAAAACTAACGTTTTTGTCACAATTACCTTTTATTCAAATATCTTCTTATCCAGATCAAATTTCAGATAAAAGCCGGTTCCTTCTCCCAAGACGGACTCCGCCGTGATCTGGATCCCCAGATTCTCGCAAATTCTCTTACAAAGATAAAGTCCCAAGCCACTGGCACGCTTGTCCATGCGTCCGTTATAGCCTGTGTAACCCTTTTCAAAAATTCGCGGAAGATCCTCCGCCGCGATTCCGATCCCGGTGTCACGAATGCATAAGGTATCCGATCCTCGCATTTCGATCGTCACGCTCCCCTGTTGCGTATACTTGAGAGCATTAGAAAGGAGTTGTTCCATCACAAAAGACAACCACTTTTCATCCGAGACCACGCTGATTTCCACCGGTTCATAGACAAGCTTGATGCCTCGCCCGATAAATTGTCCGGCATATTTTCTAAGGCACCCTTTGACAACGCCGTCCAGCTCCGTTTTCTTAAACACGTAGTCCGAGGATCCGCCATCCAGCCGAAGATAGGTCAGTACCATCTCCACGTAGCTTTCTATGCGGAAAAGATCCTCTGATATCCCCCTGGCAAAAGCACTGTCCTCACTCTCCAGGCGCAGGCGCATGGAAGCGATGGGCGTCTTGATCTGATGCACCCAAGTCGTAAAATACTCCATGGCATCGGCAAAACGATTTTGACTCTCCTGCTTTTCCGCAAGCCGCTTCTCCTGCAACAATCTAAGAATCTCCTGATAATCCTCGTCGTCCTGCTCCTGCCATTCCTCCAGCGTCTCGTGAAGCGTCTCCGGAAGTTGCTTAAGGAGCTCTAACTGCTCATGCTTTCTCCTCTGACTGCGATAGCGAAAAAAAAGCGTGCCCAGAAGGATCAGGGCACAAAAATACGTAGGATACAAAACAGCCCGTAATGGGAAATGATACAGGGCAAACGTTACGAAATAAATGACTGCACAGACGGCAAATATGATTATGCCGCCCATGCGTTCCTTAAGAAATCTTCCAAAGCTCATGCTCTACTCCTGTGGGATCAAATATCCCTGTCCAAACTTTGTTTCAATGAAATTATCCAATCCGGCCTGCTCTAATTTCTTGCGGAGGCGTCCCACGTTGACCGTCAGCGCGTTCTCATCCACAAAGGAATCCGTCTGCCAGAGCGCCTCCATGAGCTTCTCGCGGCTCACGATCTTTCCCTTATTCTTCATGAGCACCATGAGAATCCTAAATTCATTTTTTGACAGCGGTATCTTTTCCCCCGAAAAGCTAAGACTCCCGTCCTCCGTATTCAGAAGGGCGCCGCGGTGCTCCATCACTGCAACGCTTTCTGCAAAATCATAGGTTCTGCGGAGCAGCGCCTGCACCTTCGCCACCAGAACACTGCCGTCAAAGGGCTTTGCAATGAAATCATCCGCCCCCATGGTCATGGCCATGACGATATTCATGTTGTCCGCGGCAGAGGAAACAAAAATGATGGGGACCTTTGACGTGGCGCGGATCTCCTTACACCAATGATATCCATTCATAAATGGAAGGGAAATGTCCAAAAGCACCAGATGTGGCGCATACTCCGCAAATTCCGCCGTTACCTTCCGGAAATCCTCCACGATCTTTACGTCCATGTCCCAGCTTCTCAGCTGCTGCGCCACGGACTCCCGGATTCCGGGCTCATCTTCCACGATCATAATCTTATACATAGCGTTCCCGCCTTTCCTGTCGTAACCTAGATCCGCCGCGAAACTGCTTCGGCGAACCTCTCTTAGTATAATGGATTTCCCGTTTCCTTGTCAACTTTTGACGGCCCTGGCAACCAATCTGCCCTTCCTCGCCGCAATGCCCTACAAACTCTCCAAAATCCCCTTCGCGATGGCGTTTGCCACGTCATCAAACCGGCTGTCCAAAAGGGCATTGTCCGCGTCCGTATTGATAAATCCGACCTCAACGAGCACTGCCGGCATTCTGGTGCGGCGCAGCACCGCCAGATTCGGCCTCTCCTGGATGCCCTGATTGGCAAATCCCACCTTTTCGAGCTCCGCGTTAATGTTTCTTGCCATCCGCGCGGCCGAGCCATACTTGTTATATACGAGGCTCTCCACCCCCGTATACTGATTGGGATAAGGGCTTGAATTCCGGTGAATGGAGACAAAGTAGTCCGCTCCAGTCTGGTTCGCCTCCGCGGCCTTCTGTGCCGGCGATTCATAGACGTCCGACGTCCTCGTATAATAGACGTCCTGTCCGTTTCTTTCCAGGATTTTTCCCACTGCCAACACCAGCTGCAGCGCATCATCCTTCTCCTGTCTTCCCTGGTACGTGGCGCCAGGGTTTTCTCCCCCGTGTCCGGCATCCAAAACGATCAAAGCCATAAAAAACCTCCCGCATTCATGGTACGTAAGTTTCTCATTCCATGATATGCGGGAGATTTGAAATCGTCCCCTTTGTTTATAAAACCAGGAAGCCCGTCGTCCGTCAACCTGCGAACTGGCTGTTGTACAGGTTCGTGTAGAATCCGTTCTGCGCAAGTAGCGTCTCGTGATTTCCCTGCTCAATGATGTTGCCGTCCTTCATGACAAGGATCACGTCTGCCTCGCGGATGGTGGAAAGTCTGTGGGCCACGATAAAGCTCGTTCTTCCCTCCATCATCTTTGCGAAAGCCTTCTGGATCCGGATCTCCGTTCTGGTATCGATGGAGCTCGTCGCCTCATCCAAAATCAGCATGGGCGGCAGGCACAGCATGACGCGCGCGATGCAAAGGAGCTGCTTCTGGCCCTGGGAAAGACTTCCGCCGTCCTCTGTGATCACGGTGTGGTAGCCCTTCGGGAGACGCTTGATGAAGCTGTGTGCGTGCGCGGCCTTTGCGGCTGCCTTCACTTCCTCTTCCGTCGCATCAGGCTTTCCCATGCGGATGTTATCCAGGATCGTTCCGCCGCGTAGCCAGGTCTCTTGAAGCACCATGCCATAATTGGTCCTAAGGCTTCCCCTGGTGAGGTGCCGCACGTCGACTCCCTCCACGGAAATGCTTCCGGAATTCACGTCATAGAAACGCATCAGCAAATTGATGACGGTGGTCTTGCCACAGCCCGTAGGACCCACGATCGCCACTCTCTGGCCGGGCTTTACGCTGAGGTTAAAGTTCTCGATCAGCTTCTTCTCAGGCACGTAGGAGAAGTATACGTCCCGAAGCTCCACGTTGCCCTTTGCCGTACCAAGTTCCACGGCATCCGCATCCTCGGGCACCTGAGGCTTTTCATCGATCAGTGCGAATACTCTCGACGCGCAGACAAACGCGTTCTGCAGCTCCGTCACCACGCCCGAGATCTCGTTAAAAGGCTTGGTGTACTGGTTTGCATATCTCAAGAAGCAATAGAGATTTCCGACGGAGATGCCTCCCCCGATCGCCAGGAACGCGCCAAAGATCGCCACGCCCGCGTACACGATACTGTTGACAAATCTCGTGCAGGGATTTACCAGAGAGGAATAAAAGATCGCCTTCAGGGAGCACTTTTGCAGTCTGTCATTGATCTCCCCAAACCGCTCCTTTACCTCTTCTTCCCGTGAGAACATGCGGACCACCTTCTGATTCTCCACCATCTCATTGATCAGGGCCGTCTGTTCACCCCTCGTCTTGCTCTGCTCCTGGAACATGTCATGGGTGTGCGTCGCGATGAACTTTGCTACCAGGAAAGAAATTGGCGTAAGGCACACCACGACAAGTGCGATGGGAGCACTGTAGATCAGCATGAAAACCAGCGTTCCGCCGATGGTCAGCACGCCAGTAAAGAGCTGCGTAAATCCCATAAGCAAGCCGTCCGCAAAGGTATCAACGTCTGCAACGACGCGGCTTACCACGTCGCCTGCCGCATGACTGTCAAGATAGCTCAGGGGCAGGATCTCAATCTTCTGGAAGGCATCCCGACGGATGTCCCGCACCACGTGATAGCAAACGTAGTTATTACAGATATTCATGATCCACTGCGCTGCCGCCGTGATCAAAATGGCAATTCCAATCTTCTTCAATAATCCCGTGATCACTGCCATGTCCACTTGGCCGGGACCGATCATCTCGTCAACGGCCTGACCGGTGAGGATGGGCAAGTACAGCGTAAAGGCTACGGTAACTGCTGCCAGAATAAATGACAGAACCAGCATGAACCAGTACTTCTTTACGTATTGAAAGACCTTTTTCCAAGTCGTCTTCTTGTCTAACGCAAGCTTTTCCTTCGTCTTAGCCAACGCTCACCGCCCCCTTTCTCTCCTCAGGATACTGGGAATAATAGATTTCCTGATATACTTCACAGTTCTCCAAGAGTTCATCGTGGGTTCCAAGTCCTGCCACGCGGCCATCCTCCAAGACAAGGATCTGGTCCGCATGCCTGATGCTGGAAGCCCTCTGGGAAACAATGAACGTAGTGGTCTCATCCTTGATGCTCTTGATGGAATTGCGGAGCTTCGCATCCGTCGCGTAGTCCAGCGCGGAGGCACTGTCATCCAAGATCAAAATCTCCGGCCTTCTGATCAGCGCTCTCGCGATGGTCAGACGCTGACGCTGTCCGCCCGAGAAATTCCGGCCATTCTGGGCAACCTCTGCCTCCAGCATGCCGTCCTTCCCCTCAACGATCTCCTTCGCCTGCGCAAGCTCCAGCGCGCGCCACATCTCCTCCTCCGTGGCATTCTCTTTGCCCCAGAGAAGATTGGAACGAATGGTTCCCTGGAAAAGAACCGCCTTCTGCGGAACCACGCCAACGCGCTTTCTAAGCTCCGTCTCGTCGTAATCATTCAAGTTCTTTCCATTCAAGGTAATGCTTCCCTTTGTCGCCTCGTAAAACTTAGGGATCAAGTTGACAAACGAAGTCTTTCCTGAGCCGGTACCTCCGATGACGCCAATGACGTCGCCCTTGCGCACGTCAATGCTGACGTCCTCCAGCGTCTCCTCGCCTGCGCCCTTGTATTTCAAGGACACGTGATCAAACGTAAGGAACCCGCCCTTTCTATTCCGAACGGACTCACCGATGAAGGCAGCCTTGCGGTCTTCCGCATCCGCGTCATCCGCCGTGGTCTTCTCTCCTTCTGCGGCGTTATCCCCATTCTCGCCGATCTCCAGCACTGCTGCCACTCTGTCAGCACATGCCATTGCCTTTGTCATCAATATGATCAGGTTTGCCAGCTTCACAAGCTCCACCAGGATCTGCGACATGTAATCCAAAATTGCGACTACCTGACCTTGGGTGAGTTCACCGATCTCCACCTTCAGCCCGCCCTTATAGATCAAGACGATGGCTGCCACGTTCACGATCACGTAGGTCACGGGATTCATGAAGGCACTGATCTTTCCAACGAATTTCTGCATGTTCGTCAGATTCTGATTGCTCTCCTGGAACCGCTCTTCCTCTCTCTGCTCCTGATGGAACGCGCGGATCACGCGAACGCCCGTCAGATTCTCCCTGGTGATTCCAAGCACCTTGTCGAGCCCGCCCTGCACCTTTTTGTACAGCGGCATGGTGATCAGCATGATGCCAAACACGATCACGGCAAGCAAGGGGATCGCAACCACAAATACCAACGCCATCTTGACGTCGATCGTAAACGCCATGATCATGGCACCAAACACCACGATGGGGGATCTAAGGAAAAGACGAAGCGTCATGTTCACGCCGGACTGCACTTGATTCACGTCACTGGTCATGCGCGTGATCATGGTGGAAGTCCCGGCCTGATCCACGTCCGTAAACGAAAGCCCCTCAATGTGCCCAAACAGCACTTCCCTCAGCTTCGTGGAGAATCCCACTGCCGCCTTTGCCGCAAAAAACTGCGCCGTCACCGCACAGGACAAGCCGATGACCGCAAGTACGATCAGAAGCGCACCCATCTGAATGACGCACGTCTTGTCACCCTGCCCCACGCCCACGTCAATGATCCTCACGATCACCAGCGGCACGAAGAGCTCAAAGCACGCTTCCAACAGTTTAAACAGCGGTGCGATGATACATTCCTTCCGATAGCTTTTCAAATACTTCATTAACTTTTTCATGTCCTACCCCTGTAAGTTCTCCACAAACAACTTCCTTGCATCCTGCTCCGTGATGCAATAACAATAGGTTTCCTCGCGAAGGTCCAACAGCCCTTCCCAGATCGAAATGCCTGCCTCTTCCTCCAAGATCGGCCGTCCCAGATACGGTGCCACGCCCTCGCCCGTCATCTTGCCATAGGCTTCCTTCCTGCACCACAGGCTAAAGAATTCCAGCCTTGCATTCTCCTCGGAAGGTCGGAAACACCCTGCATTCTTCTCCGCAAAAATCCCGAGATAATCCTGCTCCTGCGGGGAGTAATAACGCTCTGCCAGCTGCTCCCATCGAACCTCCGTGACCCGTTGCAGGTCAGCGCCAATCTCATGATCCGCGATCGCACAGAGCACCATGTCACCGGAATGCGACAGGCTAAAGGAAAGCGGCGAATCCTCAAAATAGGGCTTTCCTTTTTCACTATGGCGATACCGAGGCTCCGGACACTTCGGAAGCTCTCCAAGGCGCCTTACGACCTCAGACGGCGTAAGGATCGACGGCGCTTCCCGTTCGCTTTGGCTCTCGTCCGGGAACGCTCCGTTTTGACTCTCGTCCTTGCAAAGCCCGCTCTGGCTCTCATCCAATAAAAGCCTGCTCTGGCTCTCCGCCCAGGCAAGCCGCAAAAGGACTCCCGCGCCAAGGCACAGCACCTTCGCCCGACCATCCTTCATGCCTTGATACTTAAGAAGGCGCTCCCTGTCCAGAAGCGCCTCCATTTCTTGCATCATCGCTTGCTCTTGTCCCATATCCAAAAGATAACAGGCTTTCCACATAAATTACTTCGTCTCCTCTTCGGGTACGATCTCCAAGCAAAGTTCCTTCAATTGTGCAGGATCCACCACGTTCGGGCAATCGCTCATGAGACAGGACGCATCCTTCACCTTCGGGAATGCGATCACCTCACGGATGCTCTCCGCCTTTGTCAACAGCATCACGAAGCGGTCCAAACCGATGGCCAGTCCTGCATGAGGCGGAACGCCATACTTAAAGGCATCCAGAAGGAATCCGAACTGCTCATGTGCCTTTTCATTCGTAAATCCAAGTGCACGGAACATTCTCTCCTGCACGTCATCCTGGAAAATACGGACGCTTCCGCCGCCAAGCTCAACGCCATTGAGTACAATGTCGTAAGCCTTTGCGCGAACCGCGCCGGGATCGCTCTCCAGCATCGGCAGATCCTCCTCCATGGGCATGGTGAAGGGATGATGCATCGCAACAAATCTCTCCTCCTCGTCGCTCCACTCGAACTGAGGGAACTCCGTCACCCAAAGGAAATTAAACTTATCTTCATCGATCAGGCCCAGCTGCCTTGCGAGCTCGCAGCGCAGCGCGCCAAGTACGTTCCATACGATCTTCAGGCGGTCAGCCGCAAACAACAGCAAGTCGCCAGGCTCGCCCTGCATTGCGTCAACCAATGCCTTCAGTTCCTCTTCCGTCATAAACTTCGCGAAGGAAGACTTATACGTACCGTCAGGCAACACGCCAAGATAAGCCAGACCCTTTACGCCATAGCCCTTTGCGAACTCTACCAGCGCGTCGATCTTCTTTCTGGGCATCTCTGCCTGTCCTTTTACGTTAATGCCGCGAACGCTTCCGCCGCCCTGCACGGCACCGGAGAATACGCTAAAGCCGCAATCCTTTACGACCTCGGAAACGTCAGTCAGTTCCAATCCAAATCTAGTGTCAGGCTTGTCGGAACCGAAACGGTTCATGGCCTCATTCCAGGTCATGCGCTTCAGGGGAAGCTGCACGTCCAGACCGATGGCCTCCTTGCAAACCTTTGCCACCATGCGCTCAGTGGCATCCATCACGTCCTCTTCCGTCACAAAGCTCATCTCCAGGTCCACCTGCGTGAACTCTGGCTGACGGTCCGCGCGAAGGTCCTCATCGCGGAAGCACTTTGCGATCTGGAAATAACGGTCATATCCGGAGCACATCAGCAGCTGCTTAAAGATCTGGGGCGACTGCGGAAGCGCATAGAACGTTCCGGGATGTACGCGGCTCGGCACCAGATAATCTCTTGCGCCCTCCGGCGTAGACTTATTCAGGATCGGCGTCTCGATCTCCAGGAAGCCTTCTGCCGCAAGAAAGGTACGGATCGTGGTCGCGATCTTGCTTCTCAGGATCAGGTTCTTCTGGATGTCAGGTCTTCTCAGATCCAAATAGCGATACTTTAATCTCAGCTCTTCCTTCGTCTTGGAATCAGCCTCGATGGGGAAGGGAGGCGTCTGTGCCTCGGAAAGGATGCGGACCTCCTTCGCCTGAACCTCGATGGCACCCGTTGCCATCTTCTCATTTACGTCAGCATTTCTGCTCACCACGGTTCCCACAACGGCAACCACAAACTCGCTGCGCAGCTTGCTGGCCTTCTCAAAAGCCTCACTGCCGCAAATCTCTTCCTCAAACAACACCTGCAGGATGCCGGAGCGGTCGCGCAGATCCACAAAGATCAGACCTCCTTTGTTTCTCTGCTTCTGCACCCATCCCATCACGGTGACGGTCTGACCCACGTTCGCAACGGAGAGTTCCGCGCATCTGCAAGTCCTCTTCAATCCCTTCATAGACTCTGCCATTTTCAAATCCTCTTTCAATGTTTTTGCATCCCTCGGGGTGGAGGCTTGGCAGTCTTCTCAGGCACGCTCGCGCTTTTGAGGCGAGCCTTCCGGCTCGTCCTCGCTTCGCTTCGGATCGCAGACAAGTCTGCGACTGGTGCAGCGTATCGGTACTAAGTTGCCGCTGGATGAATCCATTTAATGCATATGGATTCATCCGCATACGTCAACTAAGTACCGACGCTTGGCACACATGCCTGAGGAAGACAACCAAGCCTCTCCCCTCGAGGTAGTGTAATCCTTAAAACATTATCTTAAAAATATTATCATAAAGTTTTCTCTTAAAGTTATCTCTTGAGCTCCTCTTTGTAGAACTCCTCGAATTCCACGTATCCTTCAGCTTGCAGTTGCTCTTTCTGGAATTTCTTGTTTTTGTTCATGCGAGCTACAAGGACTTGCTTGCCTTCGGCGCGGGCTGCTTGGGCCTTGGCGATGACTTCGCAGAGTTTCTCGCCGGCAACACCCTTTTCGATGAGGTATGCAACCTTCGCGGGTGCCGTAGGTACCTTGAATCCGCTCTCCATGAGAAGGAGCACGATGCGCTCGAAGCCAATGGAGAAACCACATGCAGGCACGTCCTGGCCAGTGAACTTGCCAACCATCTTGTCATATCTTCCGCCGCCACCGCAGCTTCCGCCGAACTCCGGCATTGCGATCTCAAAAATCGTACCGGTGTAGTAGCTCATGCCGCGTACCAGCGTGGGATCAAATACCAGTTCAAAGGTGTCAGCCTGCGTAGCCTTCACGCTGTCCACGATCTCGCGGAAGGATGCCATCATGTCCGCATCCAGGAAATCTCCCAGCTTATCCATGAGACATGCGATTCCGTCTGCGCTATTCTGGATTTCCGTGAACAGATCCAAGTATTTCTTGCACTGCGCGTCATCGCCGTAGCCCTTTTCCAAAAGCTCAGCCATTACGCCGTCGGTGCCAATCTTATCCATCTTGTCGAGGGTGATGAACACGCCGTCATAATCCGCTTCCTTGAAGCCTGCGTACTTCGCCATCGCCTTCAAGATCCGGCGGTCATTGATGCGGATCTGGAAATTCTTGAAACCAAGCTTGCTGATGGTCGTCGTAGTCGCAAGGATCAGCTCGATCTCAGCAAGGTTTGACGCCTCGCCGAGGATGTCAATGTCGCACTGCATGAACTGACGGTAACGGCCTCTCTGAGGTCTGTCGGCACGCCATACGTTTCCCATCTGCAATGCCTTAAAAGGTGCGGGCAGATTTGCCGAATTATTGGAATAATAACGAACCAGCGGAACCGTCAGGTCATAACGAAGACCGCCGTCCACCACTTCCTCTTCGGTGGTGGCTTCTGCCACGTTCAGCTTCTCGCCGCGCTTTAAGATCTTAAAGATCAGCTTCTCATTGTCGCCGCCCTGCTTATTCGTCAGGTTTGCAATATTCTCCACGCAGGGAGTCTCAATGGACGTAAATCCAAACTTGCCGTAGGTCTCCTTGATCACGCCGATCACGTAATCGCGGATCTGCATTTCCTCCGGCAATATATCCTTCATGCCCGTCACGGGCTTTTTGCTAAGTGCCATTCTGTTCTCTCTCTTTCCGTTCCTATTCTACGTTCTCCATGGGAACCTTTTTCCAACCACGCTCTTTTTTGAAATTCTTGATGTCCTCTTTCGTGATCTCACTTGCGATCAAAATGTCTTCTCCGGATGCTTCATCCTTCAGCCAAAGCTCAAAGCTGCTGTCAGTTGCCAGAAGTCCCTTCGGCTTATTTGCAAGAATATGCTTTGCATGCGGCGTCAAAACCTGCGTTCCGTCATTACCGCCATTTTGCATTTCCATCTTCGCATCCTTCTTGCGGAGTTCAAACCCTCTGCCGCATACCGGACAAGCCTTAAAATATACAGTCTTGGTAGGAACCAGCGGAATATAATCGATATGGAACCACGAAGAAAACTTTACAAATGCCTTCTTATAGGCGCGGTGGCAGTTCTCACACTCCTGTACTGGTCCGAAATACCCCACGTGCTTTGAAAATGTTCTAGTTCCGTAATAAATTGCTCCCATCTTTTTTTCTACCTTTCCTTTGTTTCTCTCATGTTTTTTCTTCTGCTTTTCTGAAATTTTGACCTATATATATTAAACCATTCCCATAAAAAAAGCAATACCCTCCGCCCCGAAGGATATTGCTTGATTTTGCCCAATTTATGACCTTTTTTGCTCTAAATACTTCCGGAAAACTGGCCGGATCGGAGGCGAGATCATTTCTAAGGAAAGCTCTTCCGGCTTAAAGAACCGGAGCTCTTCCACCTCTTCCACCTGGCGCCGTGGCTCCCCGTGATACTTCTTGCAGAGATAAATGATCTCCACGTTATCCACCTCATCCCCGTTTGGATACACGTAATGCGCCTCCGGGCCGGAATTTACCATGAACAGCTCCATCTCCTCCGGTACGAGCCCCATCTCCTCAAAAAGCTCCCGCTTGGCACATTCTTCAATCGTCTCGCCCATCTCGATGGACCCGCCGGCATAGCCCCAAAGATGATTGTCCGTCCTCCTCCCAAGGAGTAATTCTCCCTTTTCATTCTCGATCAAAATACTTCCCGAGCACTGGATCAACGTCCGATGCCCCACGATCTTTCTAAGATCCATAACGTAACTACTCATTTCTATCTTCTCCCGTCATGTTAACCTTACTCAGCCGGATCACTGATCATAACCACGCACATACCCCATCAGCCCGACGGTAAAAGTATATCAGAATGAGAAACATCGGTCAATTCCATTCTCTTCGCCCCTCGCGCCCTTTCCGGCACAAAAAAGGTTCTTTCCGGCATAAAAAACACCCTCCCCGGCACGTCCATTAGGCGCACCGGGGAGGGCTTCGCATTTGCATGATCCGTAAAGGATCATCCCTCAATCATGATGGTCTTCTTCTCAGGGATCTTCGGGGCTTCCTTCTTAGGAATGGCAAGCTTCAAAACACCATCCTCAAATTTCGCCTTCACGTCCTCTTCCGTTACGTTCTCGCCAATGTAGAAGCTTCTCTGCATTGCGCCTGCGTAACGCTCCTGCCTGATCAGCTTACCCTTCTTGTCCTTCTCGTCCTTGTCAAGGCCCTTGGAAGCACCAACGGTCAGATAACCGTTATCCAGGCTTAAGGTGATCTCATCTTTCTTGAATCCGGGCAGGTCAATATCTACTTCATATCCATTTTCCTGCTCGTGAACGTCAGTCTTCATCACCTGTCCAGCGTGCTTGCCATAGAGCTTCTTGTCAATGTCGCCAAAGCCTCTCATGGTAGGAAAATCAAAATCCATCAGGTCATCAAAAATGCTTTCATTAAAAATACTCGGGTACAACATAGGTCATTCCTCCTTTTTATTACTTTGTCCTTTATTGTTTCCGAGCATCGGAAGAGTTATTCCATCCTCGGGTCATCTCTGACACCTCAAATCTTTTCCCTTCCTTTGTTCTACTTGTGTTATAACATATATTATTAGCACTGTCAAGAGGTGAGTGCTAATTATTTTGTAAAAATCCAATAAAATAAGGGTTATAGAACTATTAAGAAAGTCTAAAATGGACCATTTGACCAAAATTTGACCAAAAATTCTTTTCTGAAGCCTTTTTCAATGCGTCTTCTTCTATCATCTCTCCCTTCTTCCGTGGATCTTGCCAAAAAACTCCGAAAAAAAGGTCCTCCTTTTTCAGGAAGACCTTTGGGTTAAAAATCCGTATTTCATTTCGAACAAAAGACGTTATACAATATTCCTGATTCCTTCGCAAATACGTCTTGCGATGCGTGGATTGTTCATCGTATACAGATGTATCCCGTCCGTATCACTTACCAGCTGATCGATGATCTGGCTCAGCGCATATGCCATTCCTGCATCAAAGAGTGCCTCTTTATTGTCCTCATATCGATCTACGATCTTTTGGAAACGTAACGGAAATGAGGCATTACACATGGATACCATCCGCTTGATCTGTGCTGCCTTAACCACAGGCATGATCCCCGGAATGATCGGAACATTGATGTCTGCGATTCTGCATCTTTCCTTAAAATCATAAAAGACGTTATTGTCAAAAAACAATTGTGACAGCAATACGTCGGTCCCGGCATTTACTTTCGTTTTCAGATGTTTGATCTCATCCACCATATTGCAGGATTCCGGATGGCATTCCGGGTAACATGCCCCAAGCACGCAGAAATCATACGTGCTTTTTAGATACGACGCCAGATCGGAGGCATACGCAAAATCCTCTTTCTTTGGTATATCCTCCCGCACGTCCCCGCGAAGCGCCAGAATATTTTCTATCCCCGCTTCCGTCAACACCCTGGCAAACGCATCGATCTCTTCCCTGCTGTAGTGCAGGCACGTCAGATGCACCACGGGTTCCACGTGATATTTTTCTTTAATCTTATGTGCCAGTTCGATCGTTTTGTTACAATTACAGCTTCCGCCTGCACCAAAGGTCACACTAATAAAATCCGGTTTCAGTTCGCACAGAACGTCCAACGTATCATCGATATTATGCAGGTCCGCATCCTTTTTGGGCGGGAAAATCTCAAAGGACAAAGATCTCCTGCCATTTTTGTAGATATCCGATACTTTCATCTTTTTATGCCTCATTGCGGATTTGCTTTGCAGCTTGGACCAGATTGATCAGGCTCGCCTTGGTTTCTTCTTCGCCTCTGGTCTTCAGACCGCAATCCGGATTGACCCACAATTTATCATCCGCCACCTTCTCACGCATCTTACGAAGTGCCGTTACGATTTCCTCTACCGAAGGAACTCTCGGAGAATGAATATCGTATACCCCCGGTCCCGTCTCTGTCTCAAAGTTGCATTTTTTCAATGCATCCAGAATCAGCAGATCCGACCTGGATGCTTCAAAAGTAATCACGTCCGCATCCATATTATCAATTGCAGGAATGATATCCGTAAACTCGCTGTAACACATATGCGTATGGATCTGCGTCCCTGCCTTTACGCCGCTGTGAACCAGCCGGAATGCAGGGATCGCAAAATCCAGATACTCGTCGTACCAGTCTGATTTGCGCAGCGGGAGCTTTTCACGAAGCGCGGCTTCGTCGATCTGGATGATACGGATACCGTTCTTTTCCAGATCCAATACTTCGTCACGGATTGCAAGTGCGATCTGCGTCATGGATTCCTTGATGCTGATATCCTCTCTTGGGAAGGACCAGTTAAGGATCGTTACCGGTCCAGTCAGCATTCCCTTGACCGGTTTGTCCGACAGCGACTGTGCGTATACAGCCCACTCAACCGTGATCGGTTTCTTCCGGCTCACGTCTCCCCAGATGACAGGCGGCTTTACGCATCGCGTTCCGTAGGACTGTACCCATGCCTTCTCAGTAAAGAGATATCCGGAAAGTGATTCTCCGAAATATTCCACCATGTCATTGCGCTCATACTCTCCATGTACCAGCACGTCGATGCCGATACTCTCCTGCCACTCCACTGCCCTTTTGATCTTTGCGCGGTTAAATTCTTTATACTGTGCTTCACTGATCTCACCCTTGCGGAAAGAAGAACGGTTTTTCTTTACGTCCTTTGTCTGTGGGAAAGAACCGATCGTCGTGGTCGGGAATTTCGGCAGTTTCAGTGCTTCCTTCTGAATCTTCTCACGCTCTTTTCTTATCGGCAGCCTCGTATAATCCGCTTCCCGGATCTCGGAAAGGCGCTTGCGTACGTCCGCATCCACGCAATCCCTGCCGCGTGCAAACAGTTCTTTATTCTCACGGTATGCCGCAAACGCTTCACGGTCCCCACTGTCTGCAATATTTGCAATCGTACGGAGCTCAGTCAGTTTTTCCTTTGCATACGCAAAATGCTTCTTATACTTCTCATCGAGCTTCGTTTCTGCATCCAACGTATAAGGCACGTGCAGCAGAGAACAAGATGTTGAAAGAACAGCGTTGATCCCCTTTGCTTTAAGCTCTGCCAAAACGTTCAGCGACTTTTCATAATTGTTTTTCCAGACGTTTTTACCATTGATCAGGCCGGCAAACAGCAGTTTATCCTTCGGGAATCCGTTTTTTTCGATAAGCTCCCTTGTTTGCCTTCCTTCAATAAAATCCAGCCCGATCCCGTCAAAATCAAGCTCCGTCAATGTTTCATAGATATCTCGTACGTCACCGAAATAGGTCTGTACCAGGATTTTCACGTCCCCCTTGGCAGACAGGATTTCCTGATAGAGATTCTTCGCAAATCCGACTTCCTTCGCATCCAGATCCCTTACAAAAGAAGGTTCGTCAAACTGGATCCATTTTGCGCCGCGCTCTTTTAGTCCTTCAATGATCTCTTTATATACTGCAACCACGGCATCTTTATAATCTTCCCGTTGTTTTCTCCCGGTATATCTGCATAAGGAAAGCAACGTATAAGCTCCGACAATGACCGGTTTTGTTTCGATATTATTTTCCTTTGCTTCTTCGTACTCATCAAAGATCTTTGTCCCGGAAAGCCTAATGACCGTATCATCCTCCAGCTCCGGCACGATATAATGATAATTGGTATTAAACCATTTTTTCATGGCCAGCGCTTTTACGTCCCCCTTTTCCCCCTGATAACCTCTGGCCATTGCAAAATAGGTATCCAGCTCAGACAGCCCCAGCTCTTTATATCTCTTCGGAACGATCCCGCACAATACTGCGGTATCCAGCAGTCCGTCATAAAATGAGAAGTCGTTGGAAGTGATAAAATCTATTCCTGCTTCCTTCTGGCTGCGGATATGCTCTGCACGCAGATTCCTTGCGACTGCCCGCAATTCTGCTTCATCTGCTTCTCCCTTAAAATATTTTTCAGAGGCAAACTTCAATTCTCTTTCTGCACCAATCCTTGGATAGCCAACTACTGACGTTAACATGTTTCATTCTCCTTTTTAAGTTTTTAGGTCCGTTCATTCCTGAATTATATGCCTACTAATCAAATAGGTAAAATACAATTAATCATCTCTATCCCATAGATTTTTCCTATGGAATATGATATTATGTTTTTACAATCTATTTTTCATTCAAAGGAGAAACAACAAATGACATTAAAGCAATTACAATATGTCGTCACGGTAGCCGATGTCGGGAATATTACCGAAGCTGCGAAACGACTGTTTATCGCCCAGCCTTCCCTGACCGCTTCGATTCATGAATTGGAAAAAGAATACGGCATTACAATCTTTATCCGTAGCAGTAAAGGCGTAGAAGTCACTACGGAAGGCGATGAATTCTTAGGCTATGCCCGGCAGGTCTTAGAACAGACCAATCTGATCGATGAACGCTACACCGGCAAACAAAAGGGCAAACAGCGCTTCTGCGTCTCAGCACAGCACTATTCTTTTGCCGTGGAAGCGTTTGTGGAGCTGCTCAAAGAATATGGCGGCGATAAATATGAATTCCACATGCGGGAAACACAGACTTATGAAATCATCGATGACGTGGCACGTCTGCGCAGCGAGATTGGGATACTCTATCTCAATGATTTCAACGAGACCATTATCCGGAAAGCCCTGCGCGATAATGATCTGACCTTTACGCGACTGTTTCTGGCCAAACCACACGTATTTATCGGCAAGAACTCTCCGCTTGCCAAAAAAAGAGCTTTATCTCTCGAGGATCTAAAGCCCTATCCCAGACTCTCCTACGAACAGGGAAGCCATAACTCTTTCTATTATTCTGAGGAAATCCTTAGCACTGTAGATAGCGATAAGGAACTGATCGTCTGTGACCGTGCCACTCTGTTTAACATGCTGATCGGTCTGAACGGATATACCATCTGCAGCGGTGTGATCAGCGAAGAACTAAACGGCCCGAACATTATCGCCAAACCGTTAAAGGTTATGGATCACATGGAGATCGGTTATATCCTCCCCGGCAATATTCCTCCGTCGCATCTCACGGAAAAATATATCGAAATGCTTCGGAAATTGACATAGATTATGATCCTTACAAAGGAATCATAAACATAGTGATCAGAAAAAAACATGAATGCCCTTGACGTTGACGCAACGTCAACTGATATAATACAGACAGAGGGATAGAAAATGGATGAAATAAAGCTTACGGACATATCGGAAATATGCGAACAATTTAATGTTTCTTCAAGGACTCTGCGGTTTTATGAAGAAGAAGGGATCATTGAAAGCACCCGGAGTATAGAATCCGCGCGCCGAAAGTATACCCCGGAACAGATCAACCGGATCCGGGAAGTACTGACGCTTCGAAATATCGGGATTTCCGTAAAAGAAATCAAGGATTATCTGAAAGGGAATCTGTCTCTGAAGGAGATTGTGCACCTAAAAAAGGCTGAGATCATTGCGTTGATTGACAGCAAGATGCGTGTCATAGAAATGTTAAATCAAACCCTCATGGCGATCGATGACGAAGAAAACATCTTTGATGCAAAAGCCTCGCATGACACAAAGTATTTGCAGAAAGAAACGGCAATGCGAATGGAAATCGTCCAAAAATGCGCGCAATATATTGTTCAGGGCGCTTTCGGAAAACTCTATCCCTTCTTTAGCAAACAGCTGCAGGCATATATGCCCGAAGCCGCATTCCGGGCCGTCTGGCAAGACGGCATCACCGGTGGAGGGAAGCTTCTAAAAATCGGAGAAGCTCGCGTCAGCGATGAATCCTCCGACGTCATATTCCAAAGCTTCATCTTCGAAAAACTGAACCTTCAAGTAAAGTTTGTATTTCGCAACCTTGTGATCCATGGTCTTTGGACCAGCTACGAGGAATGAGGAGGATCCATGAAAAAACTATCGGTAAAACACTTAAAGCTGATTCGGAATCTGATCTGCGTTGCCGGGATTGTCGGTGGCTTCATCCTGTGGACTTTTTTGCCTGACGTCTTCACTAACACGAAATTATTCCATGTCGGAAATGGTGCTTACGGTTTCAAGGCCGGCGCACTGATCCTGCTGCCGCTGCAATTCCTTGCCTTCCTCCCCGATACGCATTCATCTGAAATTCATACGGAAGATCCGGCACAGCGGGCTACGCTGATGGAAGCACGCGCAAGAAAGGATGCCGTTCGCCAAATATTTACGGCCCTCTTCCTTGCACTCACCATCTGTGCCGTCATGGGCCTGGCAGTTGCGACAACGTAACTGCCACGTTGCCTTTGCTCTTCCGGCGTGGCAGCGCTTCCGTATCATCCGTTTGTGAAATACAGGTCTGGCGTACGTCCTTTATCTATCGATACACGTGTCTTGTAACGTACATAGCGTTCCCGGTCGTTATGATGCCAATCACGTTTTTTGCATAGGAAACCACCGGCGGGATGAAAACCATCTCTTTGATCTCATATTCACCATACTTAAGGGGAATGTCCGCACGCGTTAGGTTCGTGATGCTCAGATCCCTCACCTTATCGCCATATCCCAAAAGCTCCGCCAACTTTGCGGACGTCTTCCCGTGAAAGTATCCGGCATGCTCCAAGTTCAGTGAATCCTTCAGGGTATCATCCAACCTTCCCATAAATTGCAATACAAAAAACCGATATCTGTCATCTGAGAGCTTCTTTTGCATCAAACCATGAACTGCCTTGGCATTCTTCTCAAAGGACTTACCTTTCTGATATTTATATTGGACGGAGATCCCCGTCGCCTGATTTCCCATGGACCTGTTTTGATCCATCCTGCCGTCAACCGCAAGCCCAATGTCCATCGTTTTCCCACTGTCCTTGATCATGTTGGTGATCAGCCACGCGGTCAGCGACACCCCGGATTCCTTCGCCCGCGTCAGCAAATAAGAAAGTTCATTCTCACCATAGCGCTCGATCGAGATTTCCGTCTGATGATCCTTCCAGAAATCGGCATAAGCCTCATCCATCTCTTGGAATCCAAAGATCTTCTTTTCCTTTTGCCACTCGCGGTTCCATGATCTGATCAGCGGCACGTAAAAAAACGGCAGCTTGCTCTTCGCCGGGAGATTCTCCAGCGTCAGATTCCTAAAGGATACCGGTGAGCATTCCTCCCCTGCAAGGCATCTCATAAAGGTTTCGATGAAATACAACAACGATTTCCCGTCTCCGCCTAAATGATGCATCATAAACACCAGACCGTCAGGGGACAGAAACCCTCGGAGGAACTCGCCATCTTCCAACCGGAACCTCCGCTTTTCATTCTCCCCTATCAACTCCACAAGACCCAGCGGCGTCTTTGCGAAACTATTTTGCAGCGAAGCATTTTCAACATAAAACGCCTCCCCGGACGCTTCGATCACGATCTTCGAATTCAAAACCTCATGAACCTTGCACGCCTTTTCAAACGCGGTGCTCAGCGCATCAAAGGGAACCTCCCGGTTGATCCGCACGTTCATCGTGATCATCATGTTCACGTCAAATAAATCCACTCTCTCCGTCTCAATTTTCGCTCTCATAAGTATTTCCTTACGCTCCACGTCCACTGCCTCATGACCAGCCCGGTGGGCATGATCTTGGAATAGATCCGGAAGTATTTCGCGAATACTCCCGGCACGGACATGTCCTTTCCTCGTATGCTATCCTTCAAAGCTTTCTTGACGACCCGGTCCACGCTGATCACGCCGCCATACTTGATCTCGTTCCCGTCCTTTGTCCTCGGGAGCATTCCCGTGTCCACCCATCCCGGACAAACGCAGGTAACGCTGATCCCGCGTGGCTTTAGCTCGATGCTAAGCGCTCGCGACAGATTCTTTAGAAACACCTTGCTTGCGGAATATGCGCTCAGATACGGGTTGGGTTGAAACGACGATGCCGAGGAAATGTTGATGATCCTTGCACCCTTTTGCATATAAGGCAGCGCCGCAGTGATCAACTCCGCGGGCGCACTGCAGTTGATCCTGCAAAACGCCTCGACCTCTTCCCTTTTCATCTTTTCATAGGCGCCAAAATACCCTACGCCTGCATTATTCACAAGGAACCTTACGTCTGGCCTTTTCTCCTTCATCAGCCCTTCCAGGCAGTTAACTCCATCCTTTGTCAGATCCGCTTCCACTGGCACTACTTTTTCAAAAGCTTCCTTTAGTTCTCTGAGCTTACGGACATTTCTACCAACCGCCCAAACCTCATCAATTTCTTCCATGGCCGCGATGGTCTGCACAAATCCCTTGCCCAATCCGCCAGTCGCGCCAGTTATGATCGCGATTCTCATGCTAAACCTCCAACAAACGGGACAGCGTCTCCCAAGTCACCATCTTGAATTTCTCCAAGAACAACCGTTTCAACGCATATAAATACACGGTTCCCCAGTATAGGTCCGCAAGATACAAAGCGTCACCCTTCACCACGCTTCCCTCTTTCTGTCCCTGCCGTATGATCTTCGCCAGCTCCTTATACAAATCATTCCCATAAGGCGCTTCCTTCTTCTCAAGCAGGAGCTGCGTGAGGATCGTGATCTTAACGCAGTACTCCTCATCTTCCTTAAGCTTCTTTGCCATCTCCTTGGAGATCAGGTCGATCTTCGCTTTCGCAGGCAGCGGAAGCTTTGAGAGTGCTTTTAACCTCTCGATCTCCTCCGTGTTTTCCGCCCGGCTCCGGATAGCCTCAAATAATTCCTCCTTGGACTTAAAATACAGATAGATCGTTCCCTGACCAATCCCCATATACTTCGCAAGGTCACCGATCTTCGTGTCTCCAAATCCATATTTTGCAAAATAAAGAGAAGACATCTTCAGAATCTTACTCCGCATGTCTTCTCTCATCTTCTTAAACTGCTCTTCGTTTTTCGGCATGCTACCTCTCCTTTTTAACTGAACGAATATTCATTCATAAAAAGAATGTAGCACGAAAAACAGATCTCGTCAAGACCTGCTTTTCGTCATTTAATCCCACTCCTCCCGTCAAACTATGACCTAAACAGAAAAGAAATGATCTCCCTTCCATCCAAATAAGTGGCTACGTACGCTAATTGCAGGCAGAGCAGAACTCCGTGAGTGATGCCTGCCGCCACGATCAACGGTTTCTTCCCTTGGAATCTTTTTATCATCCGGATTTCCATGAGAAACAAAACGATCGCCTTCACTGCCACAAAGAGAAACTCAAAGCTTCCGACGCCAAACCTGTACCTGATCGTATCCTCCATTTCCCCGAACCAATTCTCATACTCGATAACGTCCGAGCCAAAAAGATGCCAGAGCGGCGTGGTCAGCCGGGATAATAAGAAAAACAAAAGCGAGTCCACAACCACCATCAAAACAATAAAGCCAATACTTTTTTTCATGAGAGTCTCCTTTCAAGATGCCGTATAATTTACGTCTCTGAGTACATAGACGCAATCCGCATCTGAAAGTTTCACCCAATTTACTTAGCCTTATCCCGACCTTATTCCGGCCTTTTTCCGATCAGCCGGATCACTTCCTTGTCCTCCGCATTAGGATAAAGTTCTTTTACGCGCTTCATGATCCGCTCCCAGGACTTCACCGGCTCCTCGTTATATGCCGCCGTCACGCGCCCATATCCCCACAGCTTCTCCGGGGGCAGCATCACCGACACCGCCATCCCATACTCCTCGCCGCGCTTATTCTTCCGCCTTTCAAACTCCGAGATCACGAGATACGTGTTCATCTGCAGCTCCGTGACAATTCCGGGATAATTCTTCTCCCCGTCCTTCCCGAAGCCCGCCTGCTTCTTTAAGTCCGTCGACAACACGTGCACGTCCTTGAATGCCGCATCGCCCTCCTCATCCGCAAGATAGAAATCCATGATCTTCTTCTCGCGTCGATTGGCCTTCCCATCCTCCCAGCGCGCATCAAAATCATACCCGCTCCGCCGATAATTCGCAAAGTAGGGCAACCACTCCAGACTGATAAATCCCGCCTTCTTATCGAAGAACTTCCCGTAGGCCACCTCATGACTCGCCGCAATGATCTCGCGCCACTCCCAAGGATCTTCCTTCTTCACGCCCGTCCACCAATACTTAGGCGACACATGCTCCTCCGCCGAGAATCCCTCCACTCCGTTTGCAAACAGCGGAAGGAATCCCACCTCATTGATCCAATTCACCAACTCTTTCCACGACCGGATCCGGTACGGATCATTCCACTCCAGACCCCGCATAATCCACTGCCCATCTTCAACTGCCATGTCATTTACTCCCTAAATCTACAACCCACCGCACATTCTATCTTGCGTACCGACATTCATCTTCAAAACCTTTGCCAGACATTTGCCTCTTCTCTCTGGCTTTAATATATGGAATTATAAAATGAATCAAGAAAAATCAACTCAACCATCTCCGGCATAAAAGTGATCGGACTAAAATAGCGTCGTCCCCTTATTCCGCCAACCAAACCACCACTAGTTATCACAGACACTAACGGAACTAATAAAATGGCAATGTAAATCCCAAACATAATCAACCATTTCTTCGGAATTTTATTAGATGACCGAACTGTAATTAGGATTGATATCAAAAGACACGTTGCTGCAATCAAAATATTTCCCGGAAGCAAACAAACTCCAAAAGCGAATCCATCAAAAACATATCGTTGTCCTATAAAAGCAATTACTAATTCCCACGGTATCCCTTTTGTAATGATCAATAGGATTGCCACAAGAAATATCGCAACATACGTAATAATATATTTCTTCATACCATATCCGCCTTTCTTACAATTGCCATTTGATTAATATTCTAATTATTCCCCAAATAAAAATCAAGCCCACAAGGTGAGCTTGATTTCGTCGCGGAACAATTCATTATTAAGATTACGCCAGAACTTGATCGGCCCAGTCCTTAAGCTCTTTCTCCGAGGCTCTGGGTGAAAACTTCTTACCGTCAACAACCTTTGCACGTCATTCATCCTCCTTTGCCTAATCCCATGTTATCAGAGATGCTCCTCTCAATCAAGTTAGACCTAGAATTCATCCTCATCCTCATCATCGTCATCATCATCGTCAAAATAGTCATACTTCTTTCTTCTGGGGCTGTCGTAGGTTCCGTGTTCCAGCTCATATTCCTCGATGCTGTCGTACTCTGCCGGATCTACTCTCGTAAGCAGATAATCCTCGTCATCCATAAACTTATCATCTCCAAAAGGTCCCATGCTCTTTACCTCCTAAAACTCATGCACTAAAAGATACTTCTCCTCCAAGAAACTTTTCGAACTCGTCAAATGATACCCTTCGCAGTATACACACCAATAATAATCCAATTCCTTTCCCCGTTCCCGTTCGAACATCTTTCTGTAATGATTAGCCGTATGTTCGTCTTTGTATCTTCTTTTGCTTGTACATTGCCTCCATATGCTTTTTTTCATGATCAGCCCTCCGTTTCTCTTTGCGAATCGATTAACTGTTCTAAACAAAGGATACTGCTCAGACTGTCCAATAAAAATGCCTCTGTTTTTTCCAGGCGCCAGTACTTGAAAAAAGGCCCGCGTGAAACCATCCAATCACGCCGGCCTTTTCAAACTCATTATTCCATTATGCCGGCTTTCATCTCCAAAACCATCGCCAGATAACCTCCACTTAGTATGATTTAACTCTAGAACAATCCATCATAGTCATCCGGATCAAGTCCTGCCTTTTTAATGACGCGGTTCCTCTCCGCCCTGCTCATCCTTTCCAGTTCAAAAATGCTGTATCCGGTTCTTTCCTCAAGTTCATCCTCTAGTTCCTCATCAGCTTCATCATCAAAAAATCCCATGATCCTTACCCACCTTTCCCACGCTTTGCGAGTCCAAAACACCTACGGCTCCCTGCGCTTGTCCCTTGTCATCTCTGCGCCATCATTCACTATCCAAATCCATTTCAACATCCTCTATTTGAATCTGCGTCTTATCTCCAAAAGGTCCCATCACTTGTACCTCCTAATCTGATACCTTCTCGTATCTTTTTCTTAATCCCCGCCCACCGGAAGCATCCTCTGTAAAATACTCCGCGGTGCATGTCAGGATTTCGCCGTCCTTTCCGTCAAGCTTTTTGTAGACTACAATTGTCGCCTCTCCTCCGGCCAGTTTAGATACGCCAAGCACTTCGTAGCGTTTTCCGCGCTTGTCCTTGTATGTGCCAGGAGTAATCTGCTTCTTGGCCGTTGCGTAAGTCATCTTTTCCTTTTCCCGCCTCTTGTCCACTTCCTCCATCTCTCGGTAAAGGACAAGAATCTTGCGGCAGCTTGGCAGGTCGCCGGCATATTTGTTTTTCTTGATTTCCACCTGCTCCAGCACAGAATCGATGTCCGTGTTGTTTAGGTACCGGTAATGCTGCACGGCCATTTCTTCCGTGTCCACGATGAAATTGGAAAACGGCTTGCCCAACAAAACACCATACCGCTCCTTAAGAGCGTCCAATGCCTCATAATTCCATTCGTGGCTGACAAGCGGAAGAAAACCCGCGAATTTATAAAACTGTTCCACAAGGGCCTTTGAATCGCTTACTATGGCAAGCATGTCGTCATCTTCCCCAACCTCGTGTAACGCGCAGTGGAAAATGCCCTTCTCCTCGCCGTTGATGACCTTAATGGCACTGATGCCACACAGAGACTCCTTTCCGTCATCATCAGCAGCCGTCCATAGTTTTACGATGGCAAACGACCCTCTTGCTCCCTGCCTCGGAATGATGGATAGGTCATCGGGCATCGCATACTCCCGCATGTATAACTTGATCGAAACGCCGCCGCCATGCGAAGGAGGCACGTCCCTCTCCCGTGGTTCTGCCACGATGCCGTAAACATACTTCCCCGCGTCCATGAGAGAACTCAGAACTGTATTTTGATTCCTAGGTATGTACCCGACCTTCCGCTCATCCTCGTCGATGACCATGATGGCCCTCTTGTCGTAAGGGTTATCAGTTTCCCTCACAAGGGACACTTTCTCGCCGGGATTTAACTCGCTAAGGATCACGTCTGCCCCGCCGTTAAACCGCATACCAACGATCATCTGATACCCCAAAAAGAGGTCCTTTGCAAGGGAAGCACCAATTCCAATGCCGTGCATTAAGTTTATCAATGCCAGCCCCTGCTCATCACGAAAACCCAGTTCTTTCTTTTCGTCATTCTTTCCCATGAAGAACCTCGTCAATTCTTTCTGCAATCTGCACTATGTATCGCGCGCCAGTTCCCATCTCAGCCTTTCAATCTCATCAACCAATTTCGAGCACATCTCCCGCACGTCGCTCAATTCGCCTGACAGCATGAAGCGTTTCTCTGCAACTGCCTCCTCGTCCTCCAGGAACGACTTCATGGTATACGGGAATTCGCCCTTGATCTTCTGGATCTGCCGGATCAGCTTGTCACAAAGTCCCTGAAGTATCCTAATTGCTTCCTTGATTCTCGCAACGTCTTCTGGCGTATCCTTAAACTCATCTTCCGGAACGTCAGCACCCGCAAGCTCTTCCCAAATCATTTTCAGGTCATCCAAGTCACCCTTTTTATATGCCTCGTGCGCCTTGTTTAACAGTTCCTTTTCACGTTCCGTAGGATTCGGATGCACGTCAGGATGAAGTCTCTTCACGATCTTCCTGTAAAGGCGCTTAATCTTTGCGGTAATGCTTTCATCCTTATTGGCAGAGCCGCCTTCACCGTTCTGCTGATTTGCCTGATCGCCATCGCGGGAATTGTCATCGCCTTGCCCATCCTGATCATCCTTCTTCGCAGAGTCGTTTTCTTCCTCATCTTCACGGCCCATGCGCTCCCATTCGTCCTCATCCGATTCATGTTTGGCACTGTGAGACTTTTCTTGCGTCTTTTCTGATCCAGCGCTGTCCTTAGGTCCAGTCGAATCTTGTGAGGATTCCTCTTTTTTCTGTTCCCTGGTCTCCTTATCATACTGTGACCAGTTGCTGCCGCCCTGCCATTCTTCCCTGGCCTTTTTCGCCTCTTCCGCCTTCTTATTGATGTCTTCCTGTGCCTGGCGGAATTCTTCCTGTGCCTGTGCCTCAGCCTCCTCGACCGAAACCTTTTTGCGGCGGTTGTTGATCTGCGCCTGAAGGAGCTCTATCGTTCTTCGGTACGTGTTCAGATAAAGATACGCGGCCATCAGCTCGCGTTCAAGACCTGCAATCTTTTCCTCGTATTCCGCCTCAAGCGCGGGACACACATGATACAGAAGGTCATCCCGAAGCGCCGTCAGGGAAACAATGCGGCTCTTCAGCCGATGAACCTCCTCCATCAGCTTGTCATATTCAGATTGGATTTCGATAATGGAATTGTCCATGCTTCGTCCTCATGACTAAATGTTTCGTTATTTGTCGTAATGATTCCAGCCAAAGAATCCAGGATCAGAATGTCCCTTCTTATTGCCGTCTTTGTCATAATGATTTACGCCAAAGAATCCGAGGTCGCTGTGGCCCGTCTTATTACCTTTCGCATCATAATGATTTACGCCGCCAAAGAAACCCAGATCACTGTGTCCGGTCTTATTACCGTTGGCATCATAATGATTCATTCCGCCGAAAAGCCCTGGCATGCTCTCGCCGATCTTTTTCCCATTCTCATCATAATGATTAATCTGTCCAAAGAAGCCAGGTGCGCTGTAACCCTTCTTACTCATATCATCAACCTCCAATCGCCAAACAATCATCTTCCAGAACAACAAGATATTTCTCCATCTGACTTTCCGTACTTGTCAGGTGATATCCCCTGCAGTATACGCACCAGTAATAATCCAACTGCTTTCCCCGTTCTCTTTGGTACATCTTTCTGTAATGGTTTGCCGTATGCTCATCCTTGTATCTTCTTTTGCTTGTACACTGCCTCCATATGCTTTTCTTCATAATCAGCCCTCCGTTTCTTCTTTCAAAGCGACATTGGTTTACTGTTCTGCTTAAAAGCTACTACCTAGGCTGTCCTATAAAAATACCTCCACTCCTTCGGCCGTCCTCACTGCAAGCATTTTGCAGAATTCAGGGTCTAAAAAGGCCCGCGTGAAACCATCCAATCACGCCGGCCTTTTCAAAATCATTATTCCGTTATGCCGGCATTCATTTCCAAAACTTTTGCCAGGTAACTGCCTCTCCTCTCAGGCTTTAATGCAAAGAACTGATACGCAAACAAGTGATCCATGATTTCCGCAACGCTCGTGGCGCCGCAATTCCTTATTTTCTTTAGGTCAGTGCTGCAATGTATCTGGGAACACAGATCTCCGATCGTCATGATGTTCGCGCGCTTTAAGCAATTAGAAGACCTAACGCTTAAATCCAATTCCAACACGTCCGTCTTTGCCATTGATTCAGTCATGTATATCGGAAAGCGAAATTGCCCGCCCTTACTTTCCGCTGCATCCAGAAGCTGCGTAGCCGCAAGGATGCCTTTTATCTTTTCATAATTCTCCTTATTCCCTGCCATGTCGTCCTCCCTGGAAGGCGTCACGACTGATTCTCCTGGTTATCCTCCGTTTCTTTTCTGTTTTTCCGTTGCTCCAGGCTCACGTAGTCGACGCCTCCATAAGTATTCTTGATGGCATACTGAGCTTCCGTTACCGTGATGCTCCTTACGCCAGTCAAATTGATTCTTAGGTTTCGCAAAAATACTTCATACGTTGATCTAGTTGGAGCAACCCCTTCTGCAAAAATCCTGCAATCTCCGGACACGGCATATACCCTGCGAATAACTCCCTTGCTTGCGATGCGATCTACAACCTGCTCGAATTGATCCGGCTGCGTTACGATCTCCACAAAGAACCTCGTCCCTTCCGTTGCGCTGTCGAGATTGATCTTGGTATAATACCCCTCAATCACTCCCTTTTGCTCCATGATTGCCATGCGGTTCTTCACGCACACCCTGGACACGCCCACCTTTTCGCCTATTTCCGAATAACTCAGGCGCGCATTCTCTTTTATCACCGACAGGATCTTATTGTCCAGCTCGTCCAAACCGTCAATCTGCATGCGGGTCCTCCTTTTGATTAAATATGAAACAGCGTCGACTCTGTAGTTTTATTGTAACATTATCCTTATTTCGATTTCAATAGGGGTGGTTTCGTATTGAAACGGCATTCTTTCGTTCGGAAAGATAGTCAGCCATCTTTCTTTCGCTATTCTTATCTCTTGATTTCATCATGGAACGATCATTTTATTTCAAAAGATCACAAAAATACCCCATCTCTTCATTGCCCGGCTTACCAACTACTGCAACTCGATCAAGCACTTTATTCGCATACTCGCATGAAATCTCAGGTACAAACATGCATGCATGACATGCCGCGTAATTTATGGCATCATCCACAAGTTCTTCCGACTCAACACAAATTGGATCATTGGAACACCAAACAGCTTTTTTCAACATGGAATCTATAACCTTTTTAAGTCGATCCTTCTGTCCCAGTCTAACCAATCCACCCAAACTGCCATCTGAGCAACTGGTGGTTGTATAAATAAGCACTCCCGCCATCCACGCGTCACTCTTATCATCGGATACATACAACCGCTCACTAATGGAAGCAGCATCATAACCACATGTATACGCCAGCTCTCTCATGATCAAATGCGAAATGGAATGTGCCAGAACCATCTTCTTGGAAAAACTACCGAATCTAGGGCCTAAGTGGCTATCATTGTATTTCAACTGCATTGCATCATAGCGTGATCCGACTCGTAGCTCCCAATTTTCAATGCATTCTTTGGAGAATTCAATAAAAATCCCCTCCCCGAGCATTTCAGTTGCCGGGAGCCATTTCTCAGCTTTATTAGATAATGGCGCAGAGCCATTAGAAAAAGCATCAATGCGCTTGAACGAGGTCAAAACATTCACTTTCCTAATGCGCTTTACAAGCTTAACCGTTTGAATGAATGGCAAAAGTTCTTCGTCAATTTCCGCTGATACAGTCTTAAACATCTCATCATCTACGTCAGGTCCAATGAACGCTCTGTATTCATCCTTTTGAAAATCTGATGCCTCCTTGATTATCGCGTTATTCCCTCCGAGGCGTAGCATCACTTGCGCAAAAAAATCTTCCTTCGAACAATGCAAATACTCCTGTAAATCATGTTGCTCAAAAAAATTGTCTGTTGCCTTTCTTCTGTATTCTTCAGGCATTCCCTCAAAAAACATACTCTTAAGTATTTCCAAATTCTCCGCAATCACTTTTTGCACCGTAGTACTCCAAGGTGGAATGGTTAATGCAGATATCGTATCCGGGAAATACATGTTTGTTGCTCCACGCAGAAGAACCCTCACTTCTTTTCCACAATTGCATTGTACCGTCTTACCTAGCCATGGGCTTTTTCCATTACACCGAAGCGTCCTGGTTGTTTCTTTATTAAGCACGTTTTTCATGGAATTCGCTTTCTTACAAGTAGCGCAGGAAACAACTATTCCCTCCAATCCTCCAGTATATCCTTTGTATTCAAGCATTAATCTTGGATTGTCACATTTTTCTCCCCTGTGAACCCACCACTGATACGGGAAATCTTCTATGTGACCATTTTCACATGCCATGACGAAACGAGAAGGAATAAGCTCCACGTTTTTACACCGGCTGCACAAAAGGGGATCAATCATGTCTGTATTCGTTCCAAAGTTTTTTGCCAACCGCCTGGCATAATCCAGTTCATGACATGACGGGCAAAAGTAATATTCCGGGAATCTAAAAACAGGGATTTTGTATGCTTCCTCATACACTTTTTTATTCTGCAATTCAGAAGAGACCTGAAGAAAATATTCTTTTTTTAAGAAATCCTCCAGCGTCTTCTCATGTATGCGAAACTTTCCTGCTTTACTTACGTCCCAAAGATTTTGTCCTCCCATAATTCCTGAAAATCCTGGGAACTCTACCAAAGCGCCACATCCAGCAGAATTTGTCAACTTAGATTTTCTGATTTCTCCAACATATTTGATATGCTTTTTATTTCCTGCAGTAAATACAGCCATACCTTGTCCCCGCTATTCTTCCACATAAACATTGATTGCCGGTTCCACGCTTCGCATGGAATTCATCATGCGAAATCTGTTTCCCTCCAAGTAATCCTTTTGGAAAAGCATGTGGTCATTTTCAACATATGACCAATAAATCAATTCAGATGAATGACTAGCTTTTTCATCCCAAACCGTTTCTATTTCCTCAATCTCACGAGCCACATTCTCTTTTTCCTCTGGATCCACTATCGAAACATAATCCAATATATATTTGCGCACCTTCTCCAGTTCTGGAATGTCCCTTGTATAATTCTTAGCATCCTTGTTCTCTCGCAATCCAGG
The DNA here is from genome assembly GCA_946414885.1 of uncultured Lachnospiraceae bacterium. Taxonomy (GTDB): domain Bacteria; phylum Bacillota; class Clostridia; order Lachnospirales; family Lachnospiraceae; genus Acetatifactor. The sequence goes on along the minus strand of CAMKQH010000006.1, from coordinate 25,311 downwards.
AACAAAATATCTGCATAAGATAACATACAACGCCTGTAACGCCCTGTCCCTTGCTCTGTCTGAAAACGGCGTAAGGCTGGATGCTTCCACAAACTTGTATAAAGAAGAATGAAATTGAATAAACCGTTCGTAGAAAGAACGATCTCTGACCATGCTTGGATGATACTCAACAATGACTAACCCCGGCGTATTTCTGCCAACGCGACTAGAAGACTGTATATATTCCGAAGTTTTAATTGGTTGCCCAACAACCAGCATGGAATTCAACCTTGAAACATCCACTCCCACGGAGATCATGTTCGATGCCACAAGAAAATCATATGGTTTTGTCGACCCATCCGATTTATAAGAAATCAAGAGGTTATTTTGTATCGCTTCTCCAAGGTTGTTACTGCTTTGTCTACTTGTAAGTTCGTAGTAACGGTCATATCTTTCGTTTCCGCTTTTGAACGGGTACCTGTCCTTAAACTTAGTATTCTTAAGGTATTGATATCTGTCCTGAACACTGTCAACAATTCGTGAAAGCGCAGATCCTAATTCACGCAACGTATTAAAATATCCCGTTTCAGTCCAGAAGGAATCGATAACCGCTTCCGAATAGCCCGCATCAATCAAATATCTACTGGCGAACAGTAATGCTGCCATAATTCGGTTAAACGTAAGCGCTCTGGACGCGCCAGAGGCTAGAACGCCCATATACCTTCTGGATGCTTTCTCCTTTTCACCTGACACACAAGCAAAAAAGGAATCATTAATGGAAATCCCTTGCGGCGGGAATTGAGCATAATCCATCCCATACAAAGCATTAAGCTGTTCCTTTGCATTCTTGATTGTTGCGGTTGAAGCGATAATCTTAGGCTTTATGCTTCCTTGGGCACACAACTTTGTTATAGCCGCTTCATACAAACCAGTAATGGTACCAAGAGGCCCTGATATCAAATGCAACTCGTCCTGAATGATTAATTCAGGCGGATTCTGCAAATCCACGCCCAGCAGACACCCTGCTTCTTCCTTAAACGCAACCTGAGCAAACTTGTCTATTGTTCCTATAACAAAAGACGGCTTTACCGTATATATGTCCTCGTCAACCAAATGAACGGGCAATCCATGATGGAAAAGACACTTTTCATTATGGCAACGAATATACATACGTTTATTCTTTAGGTTCACTTCATAATCAGATTCAAAAATCTGCGTACGACACCAAGGACATTTTTTCAGCTGTGCCGGAGACGTATTGTCCTTTGTCATCCCTCTCAAATAATCTGCAGCATCCTTTAGTGAATTAGGCGTTAAACTTCCGCCTGCCCATAACCCTATGCCAAATGCAGTTCCTCCAAGACCTTGTTCCTTTCTTACCTTTTCAGCTGCGCAGATCATTGCCGCAGCACGCTCAAACTGTTGAAACGAAAGAAGTCTAAGCGTATACCTCATAAAGACTGCAACGCCTAAATCATTGTCTTGAAGCTTAATTCTTCTGTAAAAGATCGTAAATGCGGCTATCCCCAAGTATGCCTCAGTTTTTCCGCCGCCAGTAGGGAACCACAACAAGTCCACCAACTTCCTATCTTCGCAGTCTGGATGAACAATTGATTCCAATTCCAATAAAATGAATGCAAGCTGGAATGGATACCAAGTAACCTCAGCGTCGTTGGCAACCATGTCAGGCTCATGCGTACAGATCCGTTGTTCAAGCATTGTCTGATTTGCATATTGAAATGCTTTCAACGCATTCCTGTCGGCAAACAGTACTTTTGTCTTTTCCAATCTCCGAAGGACTGTCTTGCATTTACTGAGATTCGATTCTGCCGATGCTTTTAGTTCTATTCTCAAATCTTTTGCTTTTGTTTCTTGCGCTTGAATCCACTTATGATAATCATTGATAAGGGAGGAAACAATATGTATCATTTCATCCGAATCAGCATTGGCGAGATATTTCATCGATAAAAACCGTTTGTCCATACAATTCGACGGTTTCATCTGTAATAAATCATAATGCGGTATAACTTCCGTAAAGATTTTACTAATTTCTCCAGAAGCATTCTTTTCCCAATCCACGGAAATCCCATGACCAACCGCAAAGCTTTGGACTTCGTGATAAAGCAGTTCAAACTCCTTGGTTTCATCATCGTCCACAGTTATGTTTGCGTTATAAAGCGGTAAGAAAGAACCTTCTTTCAAATTCGATATCATGATTTTAGGTTGAAAATAAGCGAGCTGCGATAATTCACGATAAGAGATGTCTGGTGTTTCAGCAGTATTCACTATTGTTACCGTAAGTTTCAGATCATTTACGGCTGAATGCTCATAAGAACTTATTTGCATCATTAACTCGCCATCAATTACTGCTTGTATTCTTCGCTCCGCCTTCAACTGACTTAAGTCAATAGTAACCGTCTGCCTTATGGGAATCCTCTGCCACTTTTTCAATTCATCAAAAGGTACGTACTTAGCCGTTTCAACCGACACTTTAAGTTCTTTCGTAGTCGTCGACACGGCAAAAGTCATGCCCATAGCCGATGGGTACTCTCCATTTCCAAGGGAAAGAATCTCTGCATCCACAAACGAAGCTTCCTCATCCTCGTCATTTCGAATCTTTGATACTTTCCTCGGATATAGCTTTCCAACCAGATAATAGCTTATCGGTGTTTCTTCCAACACCTCATCGTCTTCGAGCGGTCCCAGGATATCCTCTTGGATAATTTTCGTTATTTGATTTCTCGCCAAATAATACTCATCGTATTTCATAGTTTTCATCCTTATTCGTCATAAACAGCACGTGCCAGTCCGGAAAATGAAACATAATTCCAAATTCTATACACGCCTATTTCCGGGCAATACTCTGCAGCTTTTTTCTCATAATTCGTAATTATACTATTGGGTTGCCCAATATAAGTATAGATTCCATCAACAAAGATATCTTTAAGGCGCTTGGGGTAATTTTCATAGTTATGTTTTTTTACCTCGCGGCTAAAAGCCTCCTTCATCATACCAATTGCCTTATCATGCGCCATGATCACGTATCTCTGTTCTTCCTCCGAAAAAATCAACTCTATTTCGTCGTCAACTTTTAGTTGACCAATAATCCTTTGGCTCTCCATCATGTCACTGATAACAAAGTCTTCTGGTCCGGCATCCGTTTTCTCTGATACATGTCCGATTTCAATATATTTTAATCTAAGCTTCTTTTTGCTAATCGATTCCCATTTATAATTTCTTCCCTTGTCTGTTTTTAATTTATATGGGAGACTAGCGTTTTTCAGATTAATGGTTTCCTTCTTTGCTCTGGTCATTGCCACATAAAGTACTCGTGCATTTTCAAGCTTATTTGCACCACTATCTATAATTCCATTGTCTATCAAAACATAATCATATTCCAAACCCTTGGATCTGTGCACGTTGGATACAATAAGGTTATTATCTAATTCATCCAAAAACAAATCATCGAGATTATGCGCCAAAAGAATAAGAAGAAATGTTTTCATTGGTATGATCTCAGATTTAACATGTTCTGATTTTTTTGTTTCATTCCAGCATACACGTGCATCTTCAACATCCTTACCAGATTTTAAGAATAATTTCTTTAATACCTCCTCTGAAATACTGTCTTCGGTACACCCTCCAAACACCTCTCCTATCCAGCGGGGATATGCATCTCGCTGAATATTAAGTACGCACTGATTCTGTACACCTCTTTTCTTAAGTTTCGTGGAAATATACCTAGCATGAATATTTTTCCATTCTAGCAAACAAATCTTATCATTAGAATGCTCTTTTACAAATGCTTCAATCTCCTCAAAATCCAAAGAAACTATGCTATTCTTATAATCAACCACAGTATCTTTCAGCGTATCGTTATCGTCACTTAAAATAACATTTCTGAGTGGCAATGCTTGTAACTTTATCTTCTCAACAGAGCGATAATTCTCATTAATGTCAAAGCTATAAAACCTTGTACTTTCGTCCGCATTATTAATCACTTTTTTATAAAACTCCAATGACTTAATCTGTATACCCGCAGAGTTTCTTATACCCACAGTATCTAAATAATCGTATATGGCTTGGCATGAATCCCCCAATAAGAGGTATGGTATTTGATTTGATCTACACGCTTCAAGTAATTGCAACACAAAGTATGCCTTGGCATGATTGATATCCTGTATTTCATCTATGATAATATATTCCCAATCCGCAATAATTTCAGGATGTTTTTCTAGTAGTTCAGCTCCTTTCACCATACAGTCTTCATACATCATCCTTGAAATGTCTAAATCCACCTTTTCCCAATCATCAAATTCTCCTAATTTATTTGCAAATTGCAAAGCAGCATATGCATTCTTGTGAAACGTACTGATATCCACTTTCCGAGAAGCTGCCGAATCATTCTCAAACTTCTTTTCTACTTTGTTCCTTATTTCTTTTACTACTGCTCTAGTAAAAGAAAACACGACAATTTTACTGGGATCAATATTTTCATTTTTAACCAAATGCGCTATTCTTTGGATCAAGGTATATGTTTTGCCTGTACCCGGGCCTGCATTAACGATCATATTTGTACGATAGGGCGCCTCAATAACCACGTCTTGTTTTACTGTCGTGAACAGTTTGGCAAAGGATGTCTTAGATTTGTCGTCCTGCTCTTGCCAAGTACTTTCAGCATCTACGCGGATGTCTCGTTCTGAAAGAGGATAAAGAGAGAATCTGTCCGCCAACGATCCTCCATCCAGTTTGTCCTGCCAAAAGCTTGCTCGCTCAGGATTTCTTCTCACCCTACTGTCATGAGTATAAAGCCTAATCAATGTTCTACAAGCTTCCAAATAGCCTTGCGTAGCTGCTTGCTCCATCCATGTTAGCGCAAGAAGTATGTTTTTTTCTACATTTTCTCCGTAGAACAAATGAAGACCAAGGTCGTATTGCGCCCCAGGAATTCCGTTTTCAGCAGCTACCCAAAGATTATCTAATGACAAACTCTTACCATTTCGTTCAGTCTCATCATAATCTAATGCATACGCCAGATAATGTGCATTTGCGTTCTTTTCAGCAACACAATAATCCAGCGCCTCGCGTATATCACTACGGCTAACATCCGTGGAGCCAGAAACAAAATACTTGATTACAAATCTATACGCTTCTTCGATTGAATTCCATTTTCCCATAATCACACCTTATTATACACTATTCCATATTTTCTAAGGGCATCATCAAATATATCCCACCACCCACCATAAGGAGGGAAATGTTTCAATTTCTCAAACGCATTTATATCTTTGTTTACTTTATGAATATATTCATTCTTTGCATGAAATGAAATATACCATTTGTAATTCTTATCGAAATATTCCTTCGTAAAAAGATATGCCTTTCCCGCAGCTTTTTCTCCAAATTCAGTAATCACATACCTGCCAAAATCCATGATCAGTACTTGATTAGTCAAATCACCAAAACGGGTTATCTCATTAACCGATTGATCGGAGAAGCGAAGCCAATATTCTCTTCTGTAAGGATCTTCATCATCAGCGAAGGCCTCCACAATTTTCAAAGCATTAATCCATTTATCATACTTATCCGCTAAAAGATTTGTTCTTAATTTGCTTTTAAGCTTATCCGCAAATTTCTTGTTATTTGCTTCTGATTCAAAAGTCTGACAAACTCCCATATATTTTTTTAGCTCTTGTAATGTGAAGACCTTAACAAAATTAATTATCATCGATAGTTTGTCTTCTGATGACAGTTTATTAAATGCTCCACATATATTTATCTCTCCTGCATTTTGATAGGCTTTTACCGTACAATTTAAGAAGAATTTGGAAAGGCATTCATTCATAAGAAGCGTATCCTCTATTAATCCAAATTTCTTCAAGCTTTCTTTGTATGTATCTAAGGATTCCGCTCCCTTACAGTAATTACAAAGTATCTGAACCTTCTCTCTATGATCTATCCAAGAAAGATTCTCCTGTCCAATATCTTTATCAGCCAAATATGCCTGAAATCTCGGATTCGTCAATACTCCTCGTTTCAAAAATCCCATGGGTTCTTGACGCTCTGAATAATTCTGCCAGTTACCAAACATGATCTCCCAATCTTTAGGCGAAGCATATTCTTCTAACAGTGCATAGATATTCGTGCAATTGACATTCAGCGTGTTGGTCACAACATATCCAGCAAGCGAAGAAATATCTGCTTCTGATCGTTCCTTTCCAAATCGACTCACATGTGCCGGTTTCAATTTAACCAGTATGTAAATCAGTTGTTTTAATGAATCATCCATTCCGCCTGGCTTAATCACCTTTGCCACCTTAGGAAACATTTCCTTGACACGCTGACCTTCATTTATCAACAGCGATGGGACATAGTATTTCTCCATAGTCCTACCTCACTCATTATTTGCTAAGGATATCCGTCATCTCTTGAATCATTTCGTCTTCCTTAAGTCTAAATTTGATTTCTACTCTCCTTGATGCTTGAAGATCTACGCTACCGTCTTCCAAATATTTCAGTTCGTAAAAGGCCCTTCCATTCGCCGTAACTAAGGAGCGGATCGTTTCAATCTGACCTTTACCAAACATTTTACTTCTATCACCCAAACAATACTCAACAACGGCAGACGCTCTTCTTTGAGACAGGTCAAGGTTATGCAAATACGTACCTGTATTGTCTGTATGCCCTTCTATAATAACTTCAGAAACATAATCCTTCACCTCATCACTGAGCAATGTCTCAAAATACATGGGGAAGAACTCATTTAAGAATTCCTTCCCGGCTGGCTTCAATACAGATCTATCGACATCAAACAAAATATTCGAATCAAACGAGATTGCTCCCGTTTCAGGATCAACCAAGATATTCATTTTGGAATCCTTAAACTCATCTTTTAGTTTTGTAATTAGCGTAGCTCTAATCCCAACAATGGAATCAAGTTTTTCCTGTTGCTGCCTAAATGCAACTTTTTGTTCTTCAATCCTTGTTTTCTGTTCCTCGATCTCTGCTTCCTTTTGCTGAAGCATTTCCTCATATTCATTGATTTTGGCGTTTCTTGCTTCTAATTCCGCTTGCTTTTCCTCATAAGTCGACTTTGTCAGACTTATGGCAAACGCAATGATTAAAACGAATACCAGAAGCAATGCCGCCATCATGTCAGAATATGATTGCCAGAATGTCAACTCCTCTGGTTCTTTAACATTATCAACACTTTTTCGCATTTACTGCTTCTCCTCCAGTGAAATCTGTCTATACTGGTTCCACTTATTTGAAATATCATGATGCAGTTTGTCAGCATATTCCAAATACTCCTCCAGTTTACTCTGTAACTCATTGAATTGGTCTTCAATATTTCCAGAAATGCCATCATATGAAGTTTTGGTACTCTTTGATACTTTTTCCATCTCTTGAAGCACACTCGCCAAGTGTGAAACAATATGGGTTAGTTGCTGATCAAACGTTATAAATGTTTCCTTGATTCTTTCCTGCATTCGCTCATCCAAATCTTCAACGACACTGCCCAAACGATCGGCCGCATCGGAAATATCTGACATTACCTGATCATCCAGTTCATTTACGTCCTCAATTTGATTGTTGAGCTTATCCATCACCTCAGTTGACAGCGTTTCAATACTTGCAACAGTATCTTCAGTCTTTTGTCGGATATTCTCCAGTGCTTCTTCCGTACTTGAAGTTATTGTTTCCGTCACTTCCTCCGCGCTACTCTTAACCTGTTCCAAGGCATCAGCAACATATTTGGTGGTCTTCTCAGAACATTCCGTAATTTGTTTAATCGACTCAGACATTCCGTATTGCAATGCCGCTTGTCTCTTATTAATCTCGGCCAATTCCTGAGTCTGGCTTTGAATAATATCATTATTCAGATCACATTGCACGTTCAGACTTTCAAGATTTCTGTTAACTGCCTCCTGCATCTTCTCAATTTCTGCGGAATAATCAGAAACGCTCTTAATTGCATCTTCAATCAAACCATCAATCGTAACCAAATCGACCGTAGTTGCATTAACTTTGTCCAAGACATTCTGCATCTCATCAAGCGATTTCTTCTGCCATTCATTAGTTTCCTTTATGATAGATGCCAAATCTTCAAAGCTACTACCCAATGCTTTTTTCATTTCCTGGACAAACGTATTTACCAATCTGGACAACTCTTCCACTTGGTCTTTATGAGTATTCTTCGCAAACTCCTCGACGATTTTTCCCATCTTGCGGATTTCCGGAACGACAACATCATTCATCACTCTCGTAAAGCTACCTGAAACCTCCTCACTTATGTGTCCAACTAAATTATTGCTTCTGTTTAAGGCTCCGTATATATTATCTAAGCTACCATTCCATATCTTATTTTGTTCTGATTCAGCAATATTTCTTTTTACAGACTCCTCAAGTTGTCTTTCCAGCAATGCTTCAATCTTTTTCTGATATTTAATCATTGTGCTTTCCGTTCCATTATCTGAAATCGGAATTACACATTTATGAAAGGTTGTGAGAAACGTATTTACCTCATTATGATACTTAGTAAGCAATCTTCGATAAATAAGGTTGAAGAATATTGAATAAAAAATACCTACTATCGAAGTATGGAAAGCAACTTTGATTCCTTCCATCAATGGTTGTATCTGGTTAGTTATGTCGGAGGAAGTACCACTCAGATTAAAACTATTCAAACCAATGGACAAACCTATAAATGTTCCAAGAATACCTAAACCCGTCATAGTACCCGAAATCTGGTTTAGGAAATATGTGCGAATCTCTTTATCAATAATGGAATTATTTATATACGCGTCAATGTCTAGATATGTGTCGCCCGATGCATTCATCATATCCTTAACATCCTGTTTATACTGTTCTAAAGCATTTTTCATTTCATCATTATCAAACGAAATTTCGCCTGATATGATCCTTCCCATAATTTCATGCGGTTTAGAGCCATTATCTTTCCATGTTTTTATTTGTTCCGTCACTATGTTTACATTCATTATAAGCTTATTGCCTATGCCAAACTTAAGGAACGCACGCAAAAAGAAACAAAAAACAAAAACAAAGAATATCAACATAATAATCATATTGGAATCTATGGACATGTCCAGTGTTCCGGCATGCGCATACTTAAACACTAACGCCACTATAATTCCTAATACAAAAATTATCCACGTGCACCATCTCAAAAAGTGAATTTCGTTTTTCATCTTCTGTTCTTCCCTTCTTCAACAATGTAGTAAGGTATTCCTAAGTGCTCCAGTTTCTCTATGTCTTCAGTCATGTCTGAGTATATTCTTTTACATATCGGACATGTCATCAAGTATATTCCCTTAAGTCGTCCTTTTACCCGATTCCTAATAGAAGATTTTTTTAATTCATGTCCCTCAGCGCATTGCATGTCCCTTGTCATTTGTCTTAAAAAAACACATTCGACCATAATCGCATCTTGTTTGAAATCCAGTGCGTCATACGAAGATTCTCTTGGCTTGTCAAGATAAGCTCTTAAATATACATTCTTATCTCGCACTCTAGCCTTAGCTTTCTCATACAACTTGTTATAGACCTCTACAAATGCTTCATCTATTTCTTTGGTTTCATAAAGTTCTGGCAAAGTATAGTATTTATCCATTAACATGCACCTTCTATTCCGTTTTTTTGCGTATCTTTTTTCTCCAATCCTTGTACTCACCAGTTGTCATTCTTCCATCCTTTGGTTTTTCTGCATTGATGGGGATAGCCCAATCCCGTCCAAACTTAACGGCTCCTTCGATCCTCCCGTCTGAGCACATTTTCTGAACTCGTCTTGGCGTCAATTCCCACTTCTCCGCCGTTTCTTTTATTGTCAAATAATCGTTCATCATATATCTACCTTTCATTCAAATAAAAAAGCACCCAAAGCTACCCTTCCAGGGCTTTGAATGCCTAATACCAATACACTGCAACTGGCTACCATTTTACAGGCCCTATTAGTTTTGCGCCGCAGCCTTTCGACTGTTTTGCTGATTCGTATTACCATATTTTCGTTTTCTTCTTATGTACTATATTATAATTCATTTAGGCGAATTCTGTCAAGAGGAATACCAACTATAACTGTCATTTTTAAGAAAACAAAATTCTTATCACCTCATCTATTCTATATAACAACCAGGGCGTCATACCCTATTAATACCATCGGACATATTTAATCAATAAATTCAAAATACATGTGACGTCCCAAAATGTTTAACCCACCGTCCCAATTGGCTTCAATGTTAATCAAATCAGCTGTATCGGGATCAAATATGAATGTGTAGCCAAAGTTCACATGCTTACCCGTATTGTAGATGTTATCATGATCCAAGATGTCAAATGATATTCTATACTCCAGCCCATTTGACATATTCATCTCCGAAATGAAAAATCTTGGATCATCTCTAAATTCTTCAAACAGTTCGGTAACGGAAGAATATGTCCATGTACTGTTATCAGCATCTATGTTCTTCCAAATAAAAGTGGGAAATTCGCATGTTGGTTCATATCCTGGAATATGGATAACTATATTCGCCAAACAATCTTTTAGAGCACAAGTTCTTTTACTATCATTATGGTATTCCAACTCTAAAAGGGTTTTACCCTCTTTGTCACTGACAAATATCCTTGAATCTAAAGGAGTGTTTGCAATAAGCATATCTGGATTATAAACACTAATATCCGGATTAATATTTATATCTTTAACATTATAATAATATAATTCTTCCTCCGATTTCGAGTTAATCTGATCAATCAATTCCGAAACCGTACCTGTGTATTTCATGTCCGCATAATTAGCGCCATTGTCAACAGCCTTAAGCACCATGTTGTTAACTTGAATCAGACAATCTGTAAAGGCAGCATCCCGAACCCTTGCATCCATTAAATATCCTTCTGAAGTATTTGTATTCTTCATCTCCTCACTTTCTATCGAAAAGTTATCTTCCGTCATGGATGATGAAGTCATTTCGTACGCTTCCAACTTATCTGCAGTCTCCTTTTGTCTGGGTTCATCAGTCTCCTCGCTTTTTCCTGATGCATCTATCGTATTTTCCTGAGATTTAGGAATATTAAACATGTCATTACAAGCGCCAAACAGTGTTGCAATCAAAAGCATAAGAAATAGCAATACAATTTTGTTTTTCATCAAAGAATATCTCCTCCCATTGGGACTACCAAATGAATTCAAATCACATATCCAAACTTCCAATGTCCATAAAAAAATAATTATTCTGCAAACGCCTTCAGTTCAGAAATAAAACAGGTTTCATTCTTTTTCATAAGCTTCTTAAATTCAAGATAGCCACTTACTTTTTGCGGAATCTTTAAACCATGTTTCAAAATAATTACATCGTTTCTGGCTTTTACGTTTTTCTCATGGGAGATTCCGCAATTGAGTCTAAATATCTCATCCGTACCCTCTTTGCTTTCCGGATAAAAATATGCGCCTCTTCTTGCATCAAAACGATACATGTATGCCACAATCTGAAGATAATCTTTATTTCGAATATTCTCTTCTGGCTTATATTTGGCATCAGCTATAATCCTATTATTTGCATTCTTGCCGATGAAATCAGGATATATAAGCCCGTTATTTCCCGCAAACAACCATTGGGCGCCACTTCTGCTTTTATTCATTGGATGATAATACTTATCCCCCACCAACTTGTTTATATATTCTTCCCACAGCCATGCACCATCAAAAAGAATACCGTACATTCTCCTTGTTCCAAGTCCAATCTGATTTTTTTCGTTCCTAAGGATTAAAAGGCATAGTTGCTGCAATGCTCTGTATTCATGGTAAAACGCATGCCTTACTACATGATTTTGATTATACTCGACGACCTTTCTTCTGTCAGCAATTCTATATTTAGGTGTTGCATCAACTATTAGTTTGACTTCATCTTTAATCGTGCCAAGGAGATTGCTTCCATACGATTTTCCGTTTATGTATTCTATAGCATGCCGGATGAGTTCAATTAGATAATTGTCAAAATCATATTCTCGCTGATTATATGCTATGTTTCCCTGAAATGGCGTGTTCTTACTAATGTGCCTCGCAATATCTATAGAACCCCTCACATTTTCATCATTATAGCACCGCCTTATGTATGTCTTGAAAAGCCCCTTTCGCATTGCCGATTTTAAGTAATGCGGAAACATAAAAAGCAATAAGTTATAAATTCTATTTCGCTGGTTTGCTTCCACTTTTAAATCCACTATGTTAGGCACTTCAAGAACTCGTTCCAAAAGATACTGAAAAAAGAAATCTTCTTCGCCATTACTAAAGCGCGACTCAATAATTAGTCTTTCTTCACCATAACCAATATACCCCATGACATTACCCGACTGATAGCAATCGTTTATTCCCTGTAAAATCATCTGATCTTTAGTAATGTCATCTGAATCCTTTATTATTTCAGGAAAAATAAAAACGCCTTCCTGTTCTAGCTTAAGCATAGTCTTATTGGCCACAATGTTAACCAAACTGGAAACATCACGAAAATCTTCTTTTCGCCGCGAGTTATTATCCTTAATTCTGAATACCTTCATCCGAATCATCTCCTGATGGTGCAATGTATCCGTACGCATGCGCAAATTGCTCCATTTTGCCCTTTTCGTCATACAAGCCGCGCACATAATCTTCTAAAAGCGGTTTGAGCGAATCAGTCCATAATTCTTCAAAACTTAGCGTTTTCAGTTTCAAGAAATAGGACGCTCCGATCTGATAATTCCTATTCAAATCTTCGACTTTGAGTATTTCAGCGTTCAGTCGATCCATTCTAGAGACTGCTTCATTCTTAAGCTCCTCATCCTCGAGATCTTCTAACATACCCTGTGTAGCATCCGCTTTTATTTCAACAAATCTAAATCGCCTTCTCGTGGCAAAGTCAAAGCTGTCAACGGACCTATCTATGTCATTCATGGTTCCTATAATATATACATTTTCCGGAACGTAAAACTTTTCATCCGGATCCGCATGCATGTTGGCATATTGCGTTGACACTTCTCCTTTTATTCCTCTGTATCCAGGATCAATGGCATAGAATAATTCTCCTAAGATTTTTGAGATTTCCCCTCGATTAATCTCATCGATAATAAAAATGAATTTTTTCAGTTCTTCCGTCTTATCAACTGACTTTGCCTTCGAAATCTTATGCTTCTTTATTGCCTTACATATAGCAAAGTCATAGGAATAGCCCTGTGTGGCAAACTGTTTTCCAAAGAATCGAGTGATATCGCTGATTTTATTAAAATCCTGCCCTGATTCTACCAACTTCTTAATCTCAAGCATACTTAATGTCAACTTATTAGCGGATTCGTTTCCTGGTATTGAAACATAAACATGCTTGTCATCAACATTTGTAACAAAAAACTCGTTTCCAGTAATGGTTTTAAAAGAATCCACGCCAAAGTTTATATTATCAAAGAAATCAGAAATTGCCTCCAATGCAGTAATTTCCTGTTCCATCTCTTCTTTTGTTTTTTGTGAATCTTCATAATTCTTACGTGCTCTATCGACAAATCTCTTAAAGACTCCATCCTGTAATTCGAAACCCATTGTTCCGTCGTCATTCATTTTTGGACGCAAGCCTTCTACAAAATCTGAATAATCGTAACTTGGATGGAATTGCACGAATTCAACCTGCTTACGCTGTTCAACCGTGAGATTAGCGTATTGATCTGTGTATCCATTACTAATAATGTCTGCGGCAATTGCTTTTGCAAGATAAGACTTTCCAGTTCCAGGAGCACCTCTCAAAATAATGTTTTTTGATTCTAATAAAATCTTTGAATAAGGATTCTTGCTTTCTTGCGCCGTCTTAATTACATCATCTTCAACCTTTTTACTATTAGACGGTTGCTTTTTTTCTTGTTCCGTTTTGTCACGATAAATCAAGACAAATCTATCTTCTGCATCGCCAAAGCGTTTTAAGCATTCTCGAGCAAAAACCAGAGTTGAAAATACATTCCATGCGTAAAAAACAAACTGTGGACCATCTTCCCTTTTATATGTCATCATTTCGATAGTTTTATTATGTCTCTTGTACTCATCCTTAGTCGGATAAATACCTCTGACAATTGCAGTTTTAGGCGAATAACGACATATTGGAAAATTCTTTTTATCGTTGTCTGAAAGTGAATCTAATTGGCTTTCAAATATCTGGCAAACTAGTTTTGGCAATGTACGATTTGATATTGGACTTTCGCTTTTGCTCCTCTTCCTCCTTACAACGGTCCCATCAGCCTTTTGGAAATATACATCTATAGGCTTGTAATTATCACCAAGGCTTAAATTATTCATTGTAAAGCGTCTATCTGTGGAATGCACATTTTCAGCCGTTATCGTAAGCTCGTACTTTTCCTGCTTATAATCTACATTAGAATTCTCCATGAATAATCCCCCATTCATTTATTAAGCGCAACCATTGACGAATTAACCTCATCACTATCCTAAATTCGTATACTTGCCACAACCCTGTCAACTTCCTCTCCAGTAATTAGTGCCGCCTGTGCATGAACCGGAACGGCCGCATCAGCTGCTGAGAACAGCATGTCGCCGTTTCCCAAAAGGCGCTCCGCACCAGTCCTATCCAAAATAGTTTTAGACTCTCGCCAGTCCAAAACGGTAAAGGATGCCCTGCAAGGAATATTGGCTTTGATGCTTGAAGTAACCACGTTCGAAGTAGGTCTCTGCGTTGCCAATATCAAATGAATACCAGCTGCGCGAGCCATTCTGGCAACTCTACTGATATAGTTTTCAAGCTCCTTGGGAGCCTTAAACATCATCTCCATGTACTCATCCACAACGACAACAATTCGCGGGAGTTTTTTCTTGTCTCCCATCTTTTCGTTATAGTCTTCAATCTTTCTTACGCCTACGTCAGCAAACAGTTTAAATCTTTCATCCAGTTCACCATCGATAAACTGCATTAAGGCAAGCGCCTTTCCTGCCTCGCTCACCACTGGCATTAGCATGTGGGGGATGCCGTTATATGCACCTAATTCCACATGTTTAGGATCAATCATTGCCAGTTTTACTTCGTCGGGATCCTTAGTAAACAGAATGCTCATAATAATGTCATTTAGGAACACGCTCTTACCAGATCCGGTAGTTCCTGCAATCAGCAAATGCGTGGACTCGGCAAGATCAAAAACAAACGGCTTTCCCATAACGTTAACTCCCGCTGCTATGGGCAACACGTAATCTGACTTAGTAAACTCATCCGATTCCAACACTTCCCTTAATCCAACTGTTGGTGATTCATTCCAGTTCTTCACGGCAACGCCTATGGTATACATGTCACTTCCTGTTTCCATAATTTCAACTGGCGATGCCAACCAAAGTTCCAATTCGCTCCTCAATGTCCGAAAAGCCTTTATGCTAACGCCAGTTCCGGGAATAACGTCATACATCGCAGCGAGTGGTGTCATTCTGCAATCCTTGATTACGGCGTCTACTTTATATGCCTGCAGAATTTTAGACAAGTCTTCTCCCAAGGCCTTTACGTAATCACGATTCATAAACCTTGTGCTTTCGTTATGGTACTCTAAAAGTTCAATCTTCGGTTTAGCGTATTTCATGTCTGCTACTCCTTTCTCGCATTTGCCTTTTCGTTTCTTTTCATCATTTCCGCGACGTCACTGATCAGCTTTGATTCAGCCAACTCTTCCACGCTGTCAGTATGTGGCATGGCAGGATTAAAACGCTCTGGCGTAATCTCCACTAACATTTTCCCTTTTTTCTCGGTATTTCGTTTTGTTTTTGTCGGTTCTTCGTAAATAATTTCTTCCGATTCCGGGTACCAATGCTCTGATTTCTGAGATTTCAATTCTTCCTTTAGGGTTTCCAATTCGTCCAAGATGAAATTGATTTCCCTCTCGCTGTCATCCCACCAGTCCATGGTCCAAACCCTATGCAAATGCCATCCGAGGCCCTTTAAAACGCTTGCCTGTGCAATCTCGCGATCCCTTGTATTCCCAGCCAGCCTATAGGATTCTCCGTCAAGCATGATCCCCATCAGATATTCCTCAGGATTATCTGGATTTACCACGGCCACGTCAATCTTAAACTCAGAGTGCCCCAAATCCGTCTTTACCTGGTATCCCGCATTGGTAATGGCTTCACAAATCTTTTTCTTGATGCCTTGTGTCATGGTACCACTTATGTTTTCATCCATGCACTCGGGAAGCACTCCCGTCTCAGCATACTTAAGAAAAGCGCTAAGTCCTTTTGCCCCCTCAGACGAAGGATGTTTTTGTTCGATCATGGTACTCGTCATAGAAGAGAAAAGAACCATTTCATATTTTGCCCTTGACGCTGCAACGTTAAGTCTGCGCCAACCCCCGTCTTTGTTAAGCGGACCAAAGTTTATGGAAAATCTTCCTTCTTCATCTGGTCCGAAAGTAACGGAGAAAAGAATCACATCCCTTTCATCTCCCTGTACGTTTTCTAGATTCTTTACAAAAAGCGGTTCCTCTCCAGTGGTCGCCCATGCTTCAAAATCCGTATCCTTTGAATATTCCTCCAACAATAATTTCTTGATGTATTCCGATTGGCTCACGTTAAACGTGACAATGCCCAGTGACATCTTTTTCAGGTTCTCGTCATGGTACCTGTGAAGCACGTCTTCCACTACCCGTTTGGCTTCCTTCTCATTTACGTTACCATTCTTCCTTCCGTTTACCTTAACTAAAGTCACCCGCTTTTCCGCGTCATTTACGGAAGGGAACGTAAACATGCCATTCTCATAGTAACTGCGGTTGCTAAAGGCAATTAAGCTTTCATGGCGACTGCGATAATGCCACCTAAGACTTGTATTTGGCATTCCTATCACCTCGCAGTCATCCAATATGCTCTCAAGGTCTTCCAACTCATAATTCTCAATGTCTTCGTACTTTCCGGTAAAGAAATTGGTAGGTGGCATCTGCTTCGGATCACCGACGATTACGGCATTCTTTCCGCGGGCGATTACTCCAACTGCCTTGCTCGTTGGCAACTGCGAGGCCTCATCAAAAATCACAAGGTCAAACATATTATTCTTAGGCGGTATATATTGCGCCACGGACAAAGGGCTCATTAACATACACGGACAGCAAGTGTTTATTGTAGGAAAAGTTTGCTCAAAAAGTCCCCTGATTGTAATACCTCTTCCTCCACTCTTAATTGCTTTGGCAATGATTTTCCCGTTAACGCCATTTGCGATCGAGCCCCTGGCTGAAGGAGTTCTAAGGCGCAACTGATACAAAATTTCCTCCCTGGTTACCTGAACAAATTCATCATCTGCCTTCTTAAACTCTTTAATACGCTCATTGAATGCATTTCCCGAAAACTTATCTGCCGCAGGTGAGCTCTCTATTGCATTCCAGATAAGAGTTTTGTACAGGGATCCCCAAAATGACTGGCAAAGCTCATCCGTATCCATTCCTGCTTTGTATTCCCTGCACACCTGATCAAGGCCCGCTTCCATGCATTTCTTTTCCACGCCACGAAAAGAGAGCCAATCCCTTAATTTGCCAGCATTGTCCTCAATCTCTTCAAACCGTTCCATTTTCCCTTCCAGCCAATCTGAAGTTGGATTGTAAGGAACCATCTCAAGCAATTCGTCAATCTCTTGCTCTTTCGTTTTCAGTTCGTCGAACGCGCTCAAAACCTTTTCTGCGTCTGCTCGCACCACTTCCATTTTCCCAGCTTTTTGAATGTCAGCAATGACGGTCAGATATTCCCCGAGAACCTCTCTTTGCGTTTCCGCTTCATCCTTAAAGCTTGAAAGCCTCTCCAAAGTATAATCTTCCGTAAGAACATTTTTCCACTCTTTGGATAGATTATCTCTTATGGCATTTATGGTTGCTTCCCTTTTACGGCAATCCTTTACAAGCGTGATGATGCTTTCAACGTCCTCGACCCTGTTACCCGTTTTCGAATAGGAACTAAGGTCATCACATATGTCTTGAATTGCTTTAGCTTTTCCAAAAAACTTACTTAACGCTGTCTGATACTTTTCCTCTAATTCCGACGTATTAACAGAAAACAAATCTTCTTTCCACTTTTCAAGTAATGATGCCTTTTCATTCTCAAACTGTTTTTTTGCGATAAGATATCCCTTGGGCGCCGCAAACAATTCATCCAAAGAAGCAGCCTCTAAAATAAAACCTGGTACTTCTTCGCACGATGTTAATGTCTTGGACAATTCAAAGAATTCCATCCAATTTAGATAGTCTTTGGGTAAGTCAACGCCATAATTTGCTGCCGCTTGTTCCGCAGCTGCGCGTAGCGCCTTAACAGCTTCGGTACAATCATCCAAAGATTCTTCAAGCTTTCTTTTAAGGCTTTGTGAATATTCCCCGAGTCCAATGTAATCGAATTTAGAGCCATTAGGATAACCTATTCTCTTTCCTTCTGTTATAAGCTGGTCCAATAGCATTCTAAGTTCCTGAAGTTTATCCGCGTCAAGTTCCTCCAAAAATGCATCCGTAAACCTAATCCTTTTCGAAGCCTTTGGCATCCCTTCGTATTCATCAATCAGCTGTCTTAAACTCATCCCGCACTTCAATGGTTCATGAAGAACCTTTACGTATTCATCTAGTTCAGCCTTTCTTGCGGTTATTTCCTTCAGCTTTTTCTCATATTCGGTATGCATTCCCAGATTCTTCAAAGACATGTTTCTGGCAATCTGGTTTAGTACGCTCCGTTTCGTCGCCTTATTGGAGTATATTTCAAGGCAAAAATCATCAAGGCCAATCTCCTTAAGCCGGTTGTGTACTACGTCAAGAGCCGCCTGCTTTTCAGCAACGAACAGCACTCTTTTCTCCTTCATCAGTGCATTGGCGATCATGGCGGTTATAGTCTGGGATTTTCCTGTCCCGGGAGGTCCCTGAAGGATAAAGCTTACTCCATTAGCAGCCATGTTAACTGCACGCATCTGTGATGCATCTACTGATACCGGAAGATATGGCACGTCGCGCTCTACAATCTCCGGAATAGTATTATCCAACATCGCCTCTCCAGAAATCAGTGCCCTAACAACCTTGTTATTCTCCAAAAACTCCGGATGTGAGTGTACGTCATTCCACATTACAATCTGGCCAAATGAGAAATTACCTAGGACACAACATTCCACTACATCCCAGCCTTCCTTGTTCATAATGGCTTTTCTCATGATGGCAAATACCTTGCTTACGTCAACGCCATGTTCATCCTCAGGCAATTCATCCAATCCCAGCACATCCATGCCAAACTGCTCCTTCAACATTTCCAGAAGGGTCATGTTGATCACGGTCTCACTGTCACGCTTTCTTAGCGTATATCCCTTTGACGCTGATTTATTAATAATTTCTGCTGGAACCAGTATCACAGGGGAATAATTATATTTCTTTTTCTTAGGGTCTTCCGACCACTTCAGCATTCCAAGCGCTAGATACATGACATTACTTCCTGTTTCCTCCACGGAAGAATTATTGTCGTTATATAGTTTCCTAAGTTCCTTGCGCATGGACGCTTCATCCAGAAAATATGTATGAAGAATATGGCCGTCGATGTCTTTATCTATGATTTCGTCATAGCGTTCAAAGACCATGGGCTTCTCATATCCCATGTCAAGACGACCTGCAACTCGCTTTCTTCCGCTTGTCTTAATGTGCTCCGTTGCTTCTTCCAAAACGGGAGCTATAACGAACTCACTCTCATCAGCAAGGGCATCTTCTATTTTAGCAGGCGAGGAAGTCATAAAAACAACCACCCTGCTTTCCCTCGTATTGACCAATATATTTCTGGTAGAAACATCAAGTAATCTCCGTTCCCACTGCGTCAGCTTGGTTACTTGGTTTTTTTGTGCTTGAAAATCAAGCAGGTCCACTTGATTTAATTCAATGGTATCCCTGCCGCGAAGCTTGCTCATGTCTCTATCTTCGAAAACTAATGAATAACCTTCCTGCCGCTTTACCCTGTATGGTATTGGCCTTACTCCGCTCAGTCGCGCACGTTTCACGTCAATGGCACACTCAAAATCATCAGGATCCTTAATGTTGTCTTTTCCACGTGCCACGGCCTCTTCAAAAGTAATATCTTGCGCCATGGCCACGGCATCTATAAAAAGCACTTCACCAATGCCGTCAGATGCCATTTTTAACAGTTTAGATCCATCCTTTGTGCAACTGCTCCCAAAGCTTCCATCCTTTTTCAGCCATAAGCCGGCAAAAATATGTTCCCTTAAAAACACAAACAGACCATGTATTCCCGCTGCCTCAAGACATGCTAGATAAAACAACGTCATGTCAAGACAGGTTCCCATGCGGAATTCCATAATCTCATCCGGGAATCGCACCTTTTGCCCTTGATCTTCGAAGCTCGGCGGCGCTGTCAAGTAAGATATGTTCTTTTCCTGAATCGCAGTGTAAATTGCTTTGGATATCTCAACAATTCGTTCAACCGTTCCATCTTGATAATCCGCAAGGGAATCATCTCCCGTTTGATCCTTTAGAATCATTGCTGCCCTTTTCAATGTTGCTTTTACCTCCGGATGCGAAGGCAGAATATATGCAGCCAGTAACTCTGGAGAATATCTAATGTCACCGGGCCAGTGATTGTATGGCATAACCGTTATTTCGCAATTACATGCAACAAGACATTGTCCGTCTTTTAGTAATTCCAACTTCAGATTGCATTTTAATGTTTCTTCGATTGTAGCAAGGAAATTTCCGTGCACCGCGATGTTAATGTCTCTTATCAGTTCCGATCCATTGGATGTAATTACGTCAATCTCCTTAAAAAGCGGTTCAATTAGTTCGGTATCCGTCTCTATGTGAATGATGACTTCTTCAATGTCCTCTTCTGATCCGTTTTTTACTTCGATGTATTTAATTAACGGGATTCCACCGTTTTGCTGCAATGCGTAACAGTAATAATTATTTATTTCCGCACTTATGGAATAAGCTCCGCTTGTTTCACCAACGAGTTCCGTTGTCTTTACCTGTTCCATCACAATGTCTTGGTTGTCAATTTTCTTTTCGATCACTGACTCTGCCATCTTATTATTCGCCTCGCCCATAAAGCAGGCTGCGGCCATGTGCTCACATTTTACTCCAGAAGCACCATAAGGACAGGTGCACTGCATGTCCGCAATGCTCCCGTCCTTATACTGGATTTTCACGTTATACTCTTTTCTGCCCAAAATGGTCACGCTAAGCTCATCGTCCGAGACTACTAAGTCTTTGTATTGATAATCGTTGATGTAACCTACCGCATCCTGTATTATTTCATCGGCGAACAAATCACTCCATCTCATATGTATTACCCCTTAAGAACACATTATTTGCATGGCCAAATTCATCAATTTTCAGAAAGCTTCCGCCCATAAGTTGTTTCCTCAGCCACCATCATGTCCTGAGTTTCGATGCCACCGCACAAACGATAAACTCCGTTATCTCCAAATCGCCGTTCCAATGTATAAGTAGCGTAGTGGTCTTCCATGTCATTGTTATCCGTCCACAGCTCACACTGAATCATAACCGTTTCCAAAGCATCTTCCATACCCTCAGGCGGATACTTGTACTTTTTAAGGAGCTTTTTGATCATCATGCGCATCTTGGCCCTGGCCGTTTCACGCTTCTGCCAATCAATGGTTTTGTTCTTCCGCAATGTTTCCGTCAACTCTTTCGTCAAAGCTACAAGTTCAGCATTCTCATAGAAATCCTTAATTGCCTCTGGCTTTGTCAACGCATCATAAAATGCAAGTTCTTCATCCGTCAGTCCCAGATCATTTCCTGCCTGTTTGCTTTTTTGAATCTCTTTTGCCAGTTTCATCAATTCATCTATAACTTGTTGATTTGTTAGCAAACCATTAAGATATTGATTCATGACTCGCTGGATCATTTCGCTGAATTTCTCCGACTTAACCACATTTGATCTGCGGTACAGTGCCACTTGTTCTGCAATCAGCTTTTTCAGTAATTCGACCGCTAGGTTCTTCTGCTTCATCTTCGAAATCTCTTCAAGAAATTTCGGATCAAACAGAGAGAACTCTTCCTTCACACCATCAAACAGGTTGATAACACCATCGCTCTTTATGCTCTGTTTCAGAAGATTGTTAATCCTGTCATTAATCTCCTTAAGTGACAGTTTACTCTTGCCTCCGTCAACCAAAATTCGTCCCGCCATAACACGGACTGCTTCAAAGAATGCGGCTTCCAGTCTCTCGTCTTCCGTTGTAAGGGAAGAGCACAGAGAAAATGCCTGATGAAGCAGGAAGGCTTCCTTGATAAAAGATTTAAGCAGTTCTTCTTTATCCGGTGCAGCCACAAAGTTTACGGCCCCCGTTATAGCCTTCGCGCGTTCAAGATCCGAGCCTCTCATGAAGTCTCTATAATCATATTCATGGAACAGATCACGGCAAACCTCCAGTTTTTCCTGGAACTTAGGATACGCAACCTTGGCCACGTCAGTATCACCGTAGTTCTTTTTATCACGAGCCGTATAGTCGTTCATTGCCTGCTTCAGTGCAGTTGCAATTCCGACGTAATCTATTACAAGTCCACCTTCTTTATCCTTAAACACGCGGTTTACTCTTGCGATTGCTTGCATCAGGTTATGACCCGACATTGGTTTGTAAACATACATCGTTGCAAGCGACGGAACATCAAATCCGGTCAGCCACATGTCTACGACAATAACGATCTTTAAGGGACTGTCATTATCCTTGAATTTCTTTGCCAGTTCATTCTTATGAGCCTTGTTACCGATAATGCTTCTCCACTCTTCCGGGTCCTTATTGCTTTCCGTCATGACAACCGCAATCTTTTCAGTCCATGAAGGTCTGAGTTCAAGAATGCGATGGTAAATATCCATGGCAATGCTACGTGAATATGCAACGATCATAGCCTTACCGGTAAGCAGGTTTGCACGGTAATTCTCGTAATGGTCCAAGATGTCGTTTACGAGAGAATCAATGGTCTGTGGGTTGCCAAGAATGGCTTCCATCTTGCCAAGCATCTGCTTACTCTTCTGAATAACGGCTTCATCTGCCTGATTGGTTGCCTCGAATATGTCGTATTCCTGATCGATGAGCTTGATAGTTTCCTCATCCAAATTGAGCTTTACGACACGGCTTTCATAATAAACGGGTCTTGTAGCACCATCCTCTACAGCCTGCGTCATGTCATAAACATCAATATAGTCGCCGAATACGGCTCTAGTGTTATGATCTTTTGACGATACCGGCGTTCCAGTAAATCCGATGAACGTAGCATTCGGCAAACAATCACGAATAATACGTGCAGTACCTATTACTCGTTTAGCCTCTTGCTCACCATCTTCATTGGTGACCATCTTTATTCGTTCCGACAATCCATACTGGCTTCTGTGTGCTTCGTCAGCCATGACCACAATATTTTTTCTTAAAGAAAGCGCTGATGCCGATTCTTCAAATTTCTGCATCGTCGTGAAAATGATTCCATTTGCATTTCTGGCAGCAAGCCATTTCATGAGATGATCCCTGCTGGTTGCATGCTCCGGTTTTTGGCGCAAGAAATCACTGCACCTTGCAAATTGCGAAAAGAGCTGATCATCCAGATCATTTCTATCTGTGATAACAACTATTGTAGGACTGTCAAGCGCCTGCTGAAGAAGATGCGCATAGAACACCATTGATAAGGACTTTCCAGATCCCTGCGTATGCCAAAATACGCCGCCCTTTCCGTCGCCGCCTTCTGCAGCTGCCCGCTTCGTGCTTTCGATTGCCTTCCGAACGGCAAAATACTGATGGTATCCTGCCAAAATCTTATAGGAATTGATACCCTCAACATTAAAACATATAAAGTTTTTCAGAATATCGAGGAATCGCTCACGCTCAAAGATTCCTTCAAAGAAGGTGTCAAACTGAGCATACTGCGTATTCTCATAATCTCCGTCCTTAGTCTTCCATTCCATGAACCTATCTTCACCTGACGTAATGGTTCCAGCCTTGGACATGGACATGTCACTCATAACGCAGATGGTGTTATAGTTAAACATGGACGGGATCTCCTGCATATAGTTCCTGATCTGCAGAAACGCCTCCGATGCATCGGTCTCCTCCCTGGAGGGAGATTTCAACTCAATCAGAACTACCGGAAGTCCATTCAAGAAAAGCAAAATGTCTGGACGCTTATTACTGTTTTCGATAAATGTCCACTGGTTCGCAACTATAAAAGAGTTATTCCCTGCATGCTCATAATCCGCAATGTACACAATATCCGATTTGGTTTCATCCTTATCGTGATAGCTGACCTCTATGCCATTTTGCAGATAATTCATGAATACCGTATTCTTTTGAACAATCGTGCCATTTTCAAAATTCTTCAGCTTATACAGCGCATCCTGTATGGCAGCATCTGGCAAGGACGGATTCAATCTATATAACGAATCTAACAAGATTTCCTCATATAGCGGATCTTTATAATCCCTGTCAATAGCCGGACCATAGACATACTGGTAGCCCATGTTCTGGAATAACTCAATAAGCGAATTTTCATAATCTGCTTCAATGAATCCTGACATAGTTTACTCTCCTTTTTACTGATTTTCTTATTGCTTACTCATTTATCAATGAGCCGTTATATCTATCTCGTATAAACGATAATTTATATGAGCAGTTAACTGCATATTATAAGCAGTTGTTCGCAGGTATCACGAGTACAACATCAGTGGGTGAGATGGCTGACAACATCTTCAGTGGCGGCACTCCATCCACGGCTAATGAAGCATATTGGAATGGAGATCATTATTGGCTCTCTTCCGGTGAAACCTCTAATCGTTTCATAGTATCTACCATAAAAACTATTACTGATGAGGGCATAACCAATTCATCTACGCGAAAAGCCAATAAGTATGATATTGCTATTGCATCAGCTGGCCAGGGACATACCAGAGGTCAGACCTCTATGCTTCTATCCGAAACATATGTTAATCAGTCAATCATAGTCGTGCATGCAAATGGCGATTACCTGCCATTTCTATTTTGGAATATTGCAAATCGTTATGAGGAGCTTCGTGTTATTTCTAACTCAAATAGCATTCGAGGGAGCTTAACAACGAAGATGATAAGCGCATTAAGCATACCTAAATCTGATACGGAACAAATAAAGCAATTTTCAAATCTTGCATGGCCCATTATCAAAAAAATCGAGATCAATCTTAATGAAAATGGTAGATTATCAACGATGCGTGATGCTTTGCTTCCCAAACTCATGTCTGGTGAACTGGATGTATCCAACCTGGACATTTAGGCCGCTAAATTATCGTTTACTCTACAATTGGTAGCTATCTTATCATCTATCGATTTTAAT
>CAMKQH010000005.1 GCA_946414885.1 uncultured Lachnospiraceae bacterium | reverse complement strand
TTCTTCTCTCAGGCAAGTATTCTCTTCCACTCCTACTTGCCTGGATTCCATTTTCTTCTCTTAGGCAAGTATTTTCTTCCACTCTTACTTGCCTGGATTCCATTTTCTTCTCTCAGGCAAGTATTCTCTTCCACTCCTACTTGCCTGGATTCCATTTTCCTCTTTCAGGCAGTAATGATCTCCCTGGGACAATGGAATATTTGCCCGTCTCTTGAAAAACGGCAAACTCATAAGCTTTCTTCGCCTTTCTCTTCAACGAAAATTCCCGTCAATCTCGGAACTTGAAACCTACTAGTAAAAAGATCACACTTACACAGGAATGAGTAGAAAACATGGCGGCCCTGACCGGACATGGATTCATAATTCCCCTGCCCCTTTGCCAGTATTACGTCCGCCTCGTCCATCGCCCTTTTTGCTTCCTGCGGGAGCATGTCATAGACAGTCCCCGCGATCGCATCGCCATTCGAAAAGATCTCCGCCACGTTATCCAATCCGGCGTAACGTGCATCTTCCTTTGTCGCGTCGTTTAGCACTTCCTTGCCCCGCACAAGCGCTTTGACCGTAAGGTGCGGGAATCTCTTCTTCAGCTGCTCGATCATCAGCTTGTCCAGCACGATCTCCCCGCAATTGTCACAGATGAGAAGAAATGATTTTCCGCGCACGCATTCTCTCAGAAACGCCTCGTACGCAGGCACGTCGCCCTCCCGCATCTTGGTATCCTGAAACAGCGCCAGGAACTCCTCCCGGTCCACGTGATTCATAGCCCCAAAGTCAATATAGTTCCCGATCCGGGACATGATAAAAGCCTTCGCCAGCGGATCCGCGGACGCCTCGATCTCTTTTCGCAGGTCATTTTCCATGCCCAGGACAAGATCGTTATACCGTTTCTTTACGTCCGTATAATCCGCACCCTTGCCAAAGTATTTCAGGTGGACCTGATTAAACAGGTAAACCATGTAGGGACTGGTGTCATCCTTCCCCCGGTGATCCAAAAGTGCCTTGATCTCTGCCAGATATTCCACGTTGTCCGTCTTATCCCGCTGCCTGTCATACAAGCACTTGGCACAGCTCTCTGATATTCGCTTCTCTATTTGGTTTGTTTTCATCATTTCAGCTTCCCAAACATTCCTATTCCGTAACCTTCAAGTCGAAAAGTCTCATATTCTCATCCCCTGCGAATTGCTGACCGTCGGAATAAAAAATGGGGCCTACCGCGCCCAGAGTCCCGTCGTTCAAGGCGTTGGGCGTGAACTTGTCGTAACTGATCGTTTTGATGTGTTTTAATTCCCCGCACATTCCAGCTTTCACTGATTGTGTTTTCCCATGTCCGTAAAGGCTCCTGGCATCTCATTTATGATCTCCAGACAGACTTATAAACGTTTCTTTCCTCGCCTTGATAATCGCCGAGTCCTTCAAATACGGTTTCAAACCCACATTTTTGTAGGACGTGCTTGGACGCAACGTTCTCGCTGAGGCAAATTCCCAGCACGGCGTCGGTTCCCACCATTTTGGCCGCTTCCGGCAGAAATGCCTTAACCGCTTCCGTTGCATAGCCTTTTCGCGTATATTCTTTTGCCACGTGATATCCAATCTCCCACGTGCCGTCTTCCATGGGAACCATCTGTACGTATCCAATGTTCGCGCCATCACTCCTCAAAAGAACCGGATACACCAAAGGCCCCTCAGTCCCGCCATACTGTGACGTCAGAAATTCTATGGTTTCCTTCGCGTCTTCTACCGTCTCAAACACCTCATCCGGCACAAACCTTCTGTTGTCCTCATCCAGCGAGTTCTTGTGCACGTCCTCAGCCATTTCCGGAGTAAACTCCGTAATCAGTAATCTTTCCGTTTCAATCTTCATTGCCATCCTCCTATTTCCAGATTTCTTCCCACAGATCATCATGGGATTTCGTGAATAACTCAGGCTTTTCGTCCTTCGAAAAATACCTTAACTCCGTAGTCTCAACCTGATCGCAGTAAAGCTCCCCGCCAACCGGCTTAAGCTCATATGCGATAACAATGCTTTGCGCCTGATC
This sequence comes from uncultured Lachnospiraceae bacterium, assembly GCA_946414885.1. GTDB lineage: Bacteria > Bacillota > Clostridia > Lachnospirales > Lachnospiraceae > Acetatifactor. The sequence goes on along the minus strand of CAMKQH010000005.1, from coordinate 167,511 downwards.
CCCGCTGGCATACCTAACATCCATGTCCGTAAACACGCCAATAATCTTGCCAACCTCCACGTCAAGGCCCGTCTCCTCTTTCGCCTCCCGCTTCGCTGCCATCTGGGGTGTTTCGCCAATCTCGATCGCCCCTCCCGGGAATCCCCATTTATTACTATTTCCTCTTTTTTGCAAAAGGACCTCGCCTCGTTCGTTGAAGATACATCCTCCCGCAAAAGTCAGAATAATCTTCTCATGCCCCACCTTGCTTCTAATCCATTGGATATAGTTTTGTTGATTCATACCCTGCCCTCCAATCACATTATTTAAGTATACCAAAATCGGAAACTGCGGTCAATTTAATTGTAATAGGCACGGACTTAAGCGCCATCGGCTTAAATCCGTGCCTGTCTCACAAGAGGACCAATTCCATATTCATCTTTCAATTGCTAAGTCCATTCCTTCAAAAAATCCGCAATATACTTAAACTCACAGCCCGCATTGGCGGCCGTGTCCTCATCCTTCTTCTCATCTCCCACAAACAGGATCTCCGAGGCGTCGATGCCAAAGCATTCCGCAACGTATTCCAGCCCCTTTTTATTGGGCTTCCTGTATCCGCACGTCTGGGAAGAAGCATACAGGTCAAATAATGGCTCCAATTCTTTTATGGCAGGCCGGAAGATCCAATCCGGCATTCCGTTTGGCAGGTCCGTAAGGCAAGCCACGGAAAGCCCGCTGGCCTTGCATTTTTCCAATACGTCCCTTGCATAATCAAACACGCATGCCACAAGCTTCATGCCCGCAAAGAAGTCATTTATAATGGTCTCCGTGGCAGGCCTTCGACTCCAATGGGCCGTCGCATCTTCGAAAATAATCTCGGGAGCGATTTCCTCTTCCCGCTTGCAGTTCCGCGGATTATATGCCTTGAGAATATCGCAGGCCTTTATGATCTCCTCTTCCTCTAGATCAAGATGATTCTTCTCGCTCATGTTCTGGAATGCCTTGTAATAGTACTCATCCCAATTTAACGGCATTCCCCTGTATTCCATCAAGGTTCCGCCCAGATCAAACACAACCGCTTTCCTCATTGAATCCTGTCATCCTCTCAACCGTCAAATCTCTGGCGAATCAGCTTTTGTTCATCTTGTGAAAACCGCCTGCCGGTCAACCACTGCCATCCATTAACACCGGGTAATCTTCAGGCTTCCTCCAAGCTCAGTCCCCTTGACATAAATGGTCGAAGCAGCCTCCTCTCCGCCATTTTCCTGGGGCACTTCCACGGCATTCTCCAAGTCCTCATAATCGTAATCATCGCAGATGACCTTCACGTTCTTGGGCACGCGCAGGACAATGCTTCCCAACACTGCCTTGTAATCGACGTAGATTTCTTTTTTAAGCGGATTCTGCGTGAAGTCCACCTCATTGGTTCCAAGGATCGCCGAAGGGAACAGAACGTCCACGTTTTCCTTGACCGCCATCACGTTCTTCCCAAACAGGAAAAGGCTTGAATACGTATTCCTTCCCTGAATCTTTTCACATTTTTTCTTCGTCTCATCCGAAATCTTTTTTGCCTCAACCGCACTTGCAACCGCAGTCACGCTGGTAACGATTCCCATGGCAACCAACAACTTCTTTATCAGCTTTGAATTCTTCATAACGTAATCCTCCTTTTGATCAATCATCCAATCTCATTTTCTTGTTCATCGTTTTCTTGTTAACCGTTCTCTTATGAACCATTCCCCTATTAATCGTTCCCTTGTTAACAGTTCTTCTTTGCCGTGGCCTGAAGCCGAGCGGTCAGGCTCTTAAACTCCTTATTCCCCCGCAGACAGTCAAAGCACTCCTGCTCCATCTTTTTTAACAGTTCCGCCGGCATGTTATTTCCATTGGCAGTTCCAAACTCCCCGTAACCACTGCCCCGGAAAAACAGAGATACGTGCTTTGCCTCCTTGTCATGCCCCAGCGTTGCTTCCGCGTGCCCGGCGCTCTTCTTAAGCGCTTCCAGGGCCTTCTTTTTCTCACCGCGTCTGGCATGGATCTCCGCCATGGCAGTATTGCAATTCTGCAGGCAGGTGTGGAAGAATCCAAAATCCTGCTTTTCAAACATCACGTAAAGCATGTCCTCATATTTCTGCAAGATTTCTAATTGCTCGGTTTCCGTGACATTATAGCTTCCGTCGGCCAGCTCCACTCTTGAATTCTCCACCATAGACTGAAACAGCCACATGAGAAGCAAAAACGTGCGTACCTGATTGAACTCCACCTTATTCCTGCCGCTGCTCACTTCGCAGAGCATGTTCTCAGAGCAGCCGTTCATGCTCGGAAGCTTCCAAGCCACGTCGATCGCCTTTTTCTCCTCGCCGGACTTGTAATACGAAAGACACAAAACCTGCTTTGCCTGTAATCTGCGCCTCTCATCCGGGCACTCCGCAGCAATCTTCTCTGCGTATTGGATCGCTTTTTTACAATCCTCCCCCGCCTTCGCATTGCCGTCGTCATTGCTTTTCCTCTGGTACAGTATCATCAGCTGTTCCATGAGATCAAAGCGGTCCGGGAAACGTTTCAGCGCGCCGGAAAGCAATTTTTCCGCCTTCGCGTAATGATTGTAAAAGATCTCTTCCTTCGCGGTCTTGATGACGTCCCGGATTTCCTGCTCCCGCATTTCAAAATCGATTCCCAGCAACTCATCCGCCGTAACGTTTAGCACGTGGCACAGGATTGGGATCGCCGATAGATCCGGCATCGTCTTTCCCGTCTCCCACTGCGAAACCGCTGACACGGAGACGTGCATCAGTTCCGCTAGGTGCTCCTGCGTGATGCCTGCCCTCTTCCGAAACGTCATGATATTCGTACCCAGTTCCTTCATACTCTCTTTCCTTTCCAACGTTTTTCTCTGGCGCCTATATACACTATAGCGCACTTTATAAGCTTTTGGAAGAGAGTCTTGTTAAAATTCGATTTAAGTGTCGCTTAAATTTCTTAGTTCTTCTAAATCTTTCAACTCACCTTGGCTTGTTCCTTGTTTCCATACGTCATATATACATATGCGTATTTTCCCATTCTCCTTTTGATCACATTACCGTAATCCAATAACGTTTCATTTTCGTGCCTTCTACGTCAATGGTCTTCTCGAATACTCCGCCATTTGCGAGAATGGTTTTTTCACTTGCAGCGTTATCCGCATCACAGGTGATAAGCATTTTTTCGATTCCTAGCTTCTTTGCGTTTTGGACGTTCAATCGGAGCATTTCCTTGGCGTATCCCTTCCCGCGCTCTGAGGGGCGCACGGAATACCCGCAGTGACCGCCCCAGGTTCCCAAAATGGGATGATTAATATGATGCCGCAGGTCAATGATGCCGACGAGCCTGTTGTCGCTCACTCGAATCGCCAGATACGTATGCGACGGAACCTGCGTTCCCACTTCCATGCAGGTCTCTTCCCTTTTCCGCAGGTCACAGATCCGGATCCATTCTTCCGCGGAGCTACTGTCATCTAATGATAGGCAGCCGGCGAATTGATTCTCATTCTCTGCATCCCTTTCCAATATCTCTTTCCGGAACGCCCAGATCTCTTCTGCATATTTAAGTTCCGGCGCCGTAAGTATTATCGTCTCCATCTCGATCCCCGATTCCTTTCTTAACCAACTTCTCCTGCCTCCCAGCCTTACCTGTCTTCTTGTCTCTCCGCCCTCTGGCCTCTCTGCCTTCTGGCCTCTCCTGCCCTCATACCTTTCTCGCCCTTAGGCCTTTACTTCCTTACACTCGTTAAACTTGCAAAACCTTTTCAGCGTCTGATCTAACATTCCAATTTTTATTTTAATACCTTTGACTGACATGCGTCAATGCATGCGCTACGCTAAATGCGCTCCAATAGATTCTCCCGGCATGACAAAACCCACGGCAGCCCGGTTCCCCGGACGGTCGTGGGTTCATTTTACTCAAAAAGGTCTCCTGACAGATAATGATCGCCACTGTCGGGAATGATCACAACGATGTTCTTGCCTGCGTTTTCTGGCCGGCTTGCCACTTCATAAGCGGCGCGCAGGGCTGCTCCGGCGGAAATGCCAACCGTAAAGCCTTCTACCACGGGAACCCGCCTTGCGTAAGCATATGCATCCTCATCCGTCACGTCAATCACTTCGTCAAAAATGCTTACGTCCGTTACGGGAGGCGTTGCTCCTCCGCCAATTCCCTGAATCTTATGCGGTCCGGCTGCTCCTCCGTTTAAGACGGCGCTTCCGGCCGGCTCCACTCCGATCACCTTGAGGTCCGGATTCTTTTCCTTCAAGAATTTACCTGCTCCGCTCACGGTTCCGCCGGTTCCCGACGCTGCCACGAAAATATCAATCTTTCCTTCCGTATCTTCCCAGATTTCAGGTCCCGTCGTCTTATAATGCGCCAAGGGATTATTGGGATTGCCGCCCTGTCCAAGCACTACGGCGTTCTCCGTGGCCGCAAGGAGTTCAGACGCCTTTGCACCTGCCCCGGCCATGTTCAGTTCTCCGGGCGTATGATAGACCTCCGCCCCAAAGGCCCTAAGGATCTTCGTTCTTTCCGCAGAGAGATTGTCCGGCATGCAGATCTTCACCTGATATCCCTTGGCCGCGCCGATCGACGCGATGCCAATGCCGGTATTGCCCGAAGTGCCCTCAATGATCGTTCCGCCGGGTTTGAGCTCTCCCGCTTCTTCCTTGGCCTTGATCATATTGTAGGCGATTCTGTCCTTTACTGATCCGGAAGGGTTAAAAAACTCTAACTTTCCAAAGATATGTGCCGTCACGTTCCATTCCTTCTCCAAACCGTGCAGCTCCAAAAGCGGCGTGTGGCCGATCAGTTCCGTAATATTGTGATAAATCTTTCCCATAATGCTTCCTCCTTACGTTTTAATCTTTATCCTCGCAGGTTACCGCAACTCATTCATATCGGAATTTTCGTTCCGGATCCTTGCTCAAACGTTCTCTGTTCGCCGGCTCCTTCCATGGCTCCAGATCTGGTCCCAGAGGCAAAATATTGTTTGGATTTGTCTTAAGGCAGCACAGATGATAATGCTTCTTGATGGCCTCAAAATCCGTATTCTTTCCAAATGCGTCTTCCGCATACAGATCTCTTGCATATGCCCACAGGTTCGGATAATCCCGGAGCATTTTCCCGTTTACGCGAAAACCGTTAAAGTATGCCACGTCAAACCTTGCCAGCGTGACGTAAAGACGCACGTCCGATTCCGTAACGTAATCACCGAAGAGGAACCTTTGCCCCGAGAGCCGTTCCTCCAAAACGTCAAAGGCATCGAATACCAGATGATACGCCTTGGAATAAGCGTCCTGACTTGTTGCGAATCCCGCCTTGTAAACACCGTTATTTACGTCATGGAATACGTATGCGTTTAACTTGTCAATTTCCTCCCGAAGCTCCTCAGGATAAAGACTCGGCGCATGCTCCTTATGATACTTCTTCCATGCGGTTTCAAAGTACAGCGTCAGATTAAAGTAATCATTATTGACGACGGCACCTGTCTTTAAGTCAACAAGTGCAGGCACCGTAAATCTTCCCTGATAATCCGGATCTGCCTTTTTGTACGCTTCGCTCAAAAGATGGATTCCCAGAACGGGATCCTTATCCCCCTCGTCCAAGGTAAACGCCCAGTCAGACCATGGTACGTCAGGCCGTATGGGATCCAGCGTTCCCACTGAAATAACATCCTCAAGTCCCAGGAGCTGTCGAACGATGATGGAGCGGTTTGCCCAAGGGCAAACGGGAGCCCACAACAGACGATATCTTCCCTTCTCAACCGGAAGCTCTCCTTCCCCCTCTCCAAAGGGTGTCGTGAAGCGATTTGCCTGTCGTTCAAATTTTCCACTGCTTTGTATTTCTCCGTTTGTTACGTGATCCACTACCGCCATGTTCTTACCTCCCACGCTTTTTGATCGGTCAGTCTCAAGTTAAATCTTCAGAGGACCAAATTTCGTCTCCCTGTCATTTGTCTCCAGCCATATCTTTACGTCCGGGCCTTCCGGCAATATCCCGTCAGGATTATTTGCCGCTCCCAGCAAGTACCCTCTCTTAATTGCATCAAAGTCCGTTACGTCGCGGTATGCCGGAAGAGAATATAATTCTTTTGCGTAGTTCCAAAGATTATGATAATCCCGGATCCGCTTTTTGTTTAAGCGGTATCCAAAGTAATATGCCACGTCAAATCTTGTCAGCGTCACGTACAGTCTTACGTCAGCTTCCGTGAGCTTGTCTCCAAGAAGAAATCTGTTTTCACCTAAATGCTTCTCGATCTGATCCAAGCGATCAAATACCAAATGATAGTACTTTTCATACTCTGCCTGACTTTGTGCCAAGCCGGCCCTGTTCACGCCGTCATTTAATTCCCCTACAAGCTTTTCAATTTGTTCCGCCATTTTCCTGCCTCTCTTTCTTCCATGCAGGCCCTTGCATGTCGGCCCTGCCTATTTCTTCCTCAAAGCGATAATCCTTTGGCAGGAAAAACCCTTCATCCTCCATCCACTGAAGATGATCTCCCGCACCTTCAAAGTATTCCATTGCCGTTTTCGCTCTTCTAAATCCCAGCTTTTCATATAAGAGAACCGTTTGAGGATGCGTATACAGGATCACGTTTTGTCCCTTCAATTGCTCCAGAAGCTTTAGGATCATCTTACGTCCGATCCCTCTCCCCTGATACGCTTCCTCAAGCGCCACGTTGTAGATTGCCGCTTGGAAAAGCCCATCCGTTAACGCCCTTGCCACTCCAACAATCTTCCTTCCGTCATAGACAAAAACAACGGCGCCGCTGTTTGAAAATGCCTTCTTCTGTTCCTCTGCCGTATGGTCGGAGAGGCCGGAGCGCCGAAGCACGTCCGCCACCTCCTGCCAGTCGACTTCCCCCAAAGTTGTCTTATACCATATCTCCATTTGCAATGCCTTCCGTTTTCTTCAAAGCTTATTCAAAGGGTACCACTGCTCCGTCATACTTCTCGTTGATGAACTTCTTGATCTCATCAGACTTCAGAACCTTTACCAGCTCCTGGATCGCTTCATCATTCTCATGACCTTCCTTTACGGCGATAATGTTTACGTAGGTTTTAGCTGCAGTGGAGGAACTGGACTCATATGCGATGGAATCCTTGCCAACGGAAAGTCCTGCTTCCAGTGCATAGTTGCCATTCAGAACCACGTATGCAACTTCACTTTTAACGCGTGCAACCTGGGCAGCTTCAAGCTCCTGAAGCTTTAAGTTCTTGGGATTGCTTGTAATGTCGTTGATGGTTGCGGTCAGTCCGGCATCATCCTTTAAGGTGATCAGACCGTTGTCCTGCAAAAGCAGAAGCGCGCGTGCCTCATTTGTGGTGTCGTTGGGGATTGCAATCACGTCGCCCTCAGCAACGTCGTCCAGGGAGGCCTTTGTTCCAGGATAGATTCCAAAGGGCTCATAATGGATGCCGCCTGCGTTTGCAAGATGCGTGCCCTGCTCTGCATTGAAGGATTCCAGGTAAGGAACGTGAACTGCGTAGTTTGCGTCTAACTCACCACTTTCCACGGTGGTCATGGGAAGTACGTAATCATCAAACACGGTGATCTCCAGCTTGATGCCCTGCTTCTCAAGGATGGGTTTTACCTGCTCAAGCACTTCTGCGTGGGGCGTGGCGGAGGCTGCGATCTTGATGACCTTTTCCTCCTTCGCGCTTGCCTTTGCGCTCGCATTACCGCATCCTGCAAGGGATGCCAATGCCAAAACTCCGGTTAACACAACTGCCAATACTCTCTTTTTCATAATCTTTTCTCCTCTTTTCCTTTATTTTCTTTTTTCTACTTTCTGGGCAATTTTCATGCCTATCGTCTGGAATATCTGAAACAGTATTATGATCAATAATACCGTGACGACCATAACGTCGGTCTGATACCTATAGTATCCATAGCGGACGGCAATGTCTCCAAGGCCGCCTCCGCCTACGGTTCCCGCCATTGCGGAATACCCTAAAATGGTTCCCAGGGCAATGGTTGCCCCGGTGACAAGCGAAGTTCTCGCCTCCACCAGCATGACGCGAAAGATCACATTGAAATCTGACGCCCCCATGGACCTTGCCGCTTCAATCACGCCCTTGTCCACTTCCTTTAGTGAGGATTCCACCAGCCTTCCGATATAAGGCGCTGCGGAAATAACAAGTGGTACGATCGTTGCCGTGGATCCATAGCTTTTCCCTACCAAGAATCTGGTGAAGGGGATCAGGACAATCAAAAGGATCAAAAACGGAACGCTTCGGATAATGTTCGAGATCACGTCGAGGATGCGGTAAATAACCCTATTGGGCTTTATTCCGTCCTTGTCCGTTACCGCCAGGATCACTCCCATCGGCAGTCCCAGCGCATATCCCGCCAGCGTGGAGGTCAGCGTCATGTAAATGGTGTCCCTGATGCCTTCGAGCAGCATCTTAACGGTTTGTGCTTCAAACATCTTCCTCCACCTCCTGTATCTCAAGACCTCTTTCCCTCAGATAGTATTCCATGTCCACCTGCAGGTGTCGGTTTTCCGGAAGGCCAAGAATCATTTCTCCTTTCGCAATCCCGCCCACGTTTCTTGTCTCCGCCCGCAGGATGTTTACGGGCGTTTGGAATTGCAGGATCATGTTTGCAATCACGGGTTCAAATGCGGAGTTCTTCGTGTAAACGATTCTTAGCTTTTTCCCCGCTGACATATCCTGCGCTTCTTCCATTTTCTGGATGACCTTGGATTCGTCTCCGTAGATCAGCCTGCGTCCCGCTTTTGACTTCGGTGCGTTAAAAATCTTCTCCACCTCACCGCTCTCGGCGACCTGCCCGTTTTCGATGATCGCCACCTTATTACATGCCTCTTGCACGACGCTCATCTGATGCGTGATGATCACCACCGTGATTCCCAGTTCCCTGTTGATCTGCTTTAAGAGCTGCAAAATGGATTCCGTCGTCTGTGGATCCAGTGCGCTTGTAGCCTCGTCGCAAAGCAGGATTTTGGGCGAAGAAGCCAGGGCCCTTGCAATTGCAACCCTTTGTTTTTGCCCTCCTGAGAGCTGTGCCGGATAAGACTTTGCCTTATCCGAAAGTCCAACCAATTCCAGTAATTCCATTGCTCTCTTTTCTGCTTCTTTTTTGTTTACCTTGAGGAGCCTAAGCGGGAAGCACACGTTGCTGACGACGTTCTTTTGCATTAGCAGGTTAAAATGCTGGAAGATCATGCCCGTTTCGCTTCTCTGCTTTCTAAGCTCCTTTTCGGAAAGCTTTGCGAGGTTCTTTCCGTCGATCAGGATCTCCCCCTCCGTTGGTCTTTCCAAGAAATTAAGGCACCTTACCAAGGTGCTCTTCCCTGCACCGGACATGCCTATAATCCCGTATACGTCAGATTTTTCTATCTCCAGATTTACGTCCTTCAGCGCATGTACGGCGCCTTCCGGCTGTTCATAAATCTTGCTTACGCCTCGCAGCTCAATGAGTGCCAATTTCTTCACCTCCTTCACTTCTGACGGAATTTGCGCAAAAGAAAACCGTCCATGCCATGTCACGGACGGTTTATTGACTCATTCATGAACCATTGTCATAAAATCATGCGCAGCCAAAGAAGCCGTCATGAACAGTCAATCTACCTGTCCGGCGACAAAACATTCGACAGCAACGTGCCACGTGCAATTGTGTTCTTATGCTGATTCTGCTCATGTTTTCTGGCTTCCTTTCCTTTGATAGTGTCGATATTACACCTATTTACCTACTTTGTCAATAGGTTTAGTGTATATTTTTATTTTTCTTCTTGACAACGTAACAATGTTACGATACAATGCAGTTGTAACATTGTTACGGAACATTGTTACACGCATGGCAATAAACTGTGTAAAGGAGGGACTGCGTTGGATTGGGATAAGAATCTAATTTCCAAAAAAGACCTGCTTGCCCGTTACGGCATCTCTTACGGATCGCTCTATCGTTGGAAACGAAAGGGTCTGATCCCCGACGAGTGGTTCATACGAAAGGCTACCGTAACCGGCCAGGAAACCTTCTTTCCTGAAGAACTGATCTGCGAGCGCATGGAGCGGATCCTCTCCACCAAGGAAGATACGCTCTTGGATGAGCTGGCTGCCAAGCTTTCAGGAGAAGAACAGACCAACCGCACCGTCGTGATCGAAACGGCGTACGGACAACACACCTATAAGCTCTCCGACGTCCGCAAAATCACTATATCGGGCGAAGGCGGGCGTAAGGACGTAACCCAAAAGATCATGGAAATATTGAACGCCGAATAAGCGTAGAAACTATTTAAGGAGGATGGAAAATGAATATATCAGGAAGTGGAAGTCTCCCCGGAGGCGATTATCAAGATTGTATTAATATCAGCGGATGCGGAAAGGTAACCGGCAACGTTTCTTGTACGGATTTCAACGTCTCCGGTTCCGGTAGCGTGGAAGGTGACCTGCGTTGTCTCGGCGACGCTAAAATCTCTGGAAATGGAAACATTAAGGGCAACATGGATGCCATCGCCGTGAGCGTGTCAGGAAACGGCAAGGTGGGCGGCGCATTGCAATGTGAAAAGTGTTCCGCATCAGGAAATCTCAAGGTCGATTCCATCGCCGCCAACGAGTTGCACGTAAGTGGTCTCCTAAGGTCAGAGGGCGACATTGCATCCGAAGATGCCGTAATCCGCGGCGGAATCACCTGCAATGGCTTAATCAATGCTGAGAAGCTTGACGTGATCTTCGATTTTGGTTCTTCCGCAAATTCCATTGGCGGAAGCTTCATCAAAATACGCAGAAAAGGGGTTGTCGGCGGACTCTTCGCGCGAATGTTTGGCAAGAAAAAGGGCGGCATTTTCCAAGTGACTGACAGTATAGAAGGCGACGTAATCGACATTGAATACGTGGTTGCAAATTCCGTTATGGGCCGGGACGTAAAAATAGGACCTGGCTGTAAGATCGGCCAGGTTATCTACGGTGAAACTATTAGCGTCAGCACGGATGCAGAGATAGAACACTGTGATAAGCAGGTTTGATTCCGTCAAATCTGATTCCGTTCTTGGGACAGTTTCTTTTTAAAGTACACGTATCGCATGTACGCCGTAATGCCGCTGGCCGCCCATACGATGCCTACCGACCACCAGATTCCCCACACGCCTATGGCAGGGATGCCTACCATCGCCGCGGGCACCACAAATCTTCCGATGGCCTCAACAATGCCGTTCAGCAATGCAAAGATTGCATCACCCAGACCGTTAAGAACGCCTCTCACCACATAGATCAGACCTAGCGTCACGTAGAAAAGGCTGGTGATCCGGAGGGCCTTCGCTCCCATTGCGATCACGGATTCATCGTCCACAAAGATCCGGATGACGTTTTCCCCAAGAAACTGCATGACTGGCAGCATCATAAAGGAAAAGCATGCCATGATCATCAGGCCGTATCTGTACCCAGCCTTTACCCTCTCCATCTGCTTTGCGCCGTAATTCTGGCCCGTGTAGGTTGCGAGTGCGGCACCCAACGTCTGATAGGGCTGATGAATGATCTGTTCAATCCTGCTCGTTGCGGTGAATGACGCAACGGCCACCTTTCCAAAGGAATTGACAACTCTCTGCAGGGCCATGCATGAGATGGCTATTAGCGAGAATTGCAGGGAAATCGGAATGCCAAGCTTTAATACGCTGTATACGATCTCTCCGTTAAATCTAAGGTCTTCCCGCGTGATTTTAAAATATTTGTTCTTCTTTGTGGCATAGGCGAGACAGCTGATCCCCGAAACAAACTGTGAAATCACCGTCGCATATCCTGCGCCGCGGACGCTCAGGTGAAAAACATATACAAATAACACGTCCAAGCCCGTATTCAATAAGCAGGAAAAAATCAAGAATAACAGGGGCGTCTTAGAATCACCAAGCGCCCGAAGTATGGATGACACGTAATTGTACAGCGACACAAATACGATCCCGGCGCACATAATTCTCAAATATGCCACGGATTCATCCATGATCTCCGGCGGCGTATCCAAAAGCCGCAATATTGGCACGGACAAAGAGGAGGCCAAAATGCCCACTGCCAGCGGGAATACCAGCATAACGTAACCCGTATTTACGATGCAGCTCTTTACCGCATTGTCATCACCCTTTCCAAAAAACTGGGACGTGATGATCCCGCCGCCACTTCCGATTCCATTGCACAACGCAAAAAAGAGGAAGTTCACGGAGCTGGTCGCTCCGATGGCTGCCAGCGCGTCAGCACCCACAAATTGTCCAACAATCACCGAATCCACCAGGTTATAAACCTGCTGAAACAGATTTCCGATCAACATCGGTATGGAAAAAAGGACGATCAGCCTGACCGGATTGCCTTCCGTCATTCTAAGCATTGCTGACTTACGCTCTCTCATTGTTCTTCCTCATGAATTAGGAATCTGCTCTTCTACGTAAAAAGCATTCCTCTACATTTTCATTACGAAAATTATAAAGGAATGCTTTTCATTCGTCTATAGATATTTTCAAAAATCTAAATATCCGTTATTCCATTATCTCGAAAATTTGGAAATGAAATTCCATGCGGCTTCGTTAGTATGACGTCTGCACTCGTGTACCTGACCGCTGATGCTGGCAAAGGCCGTGCGGCATACGCCGTCTTCACTGTCATAGTAACGGATGGTCAGATCGCTGTCTCTCGAATCATCATGAAGCACTTCCACGCGATCTCCGGGAACGCCGTAAATGGGATCCGCCCACTTATCCTTGTCCGCATAGGACACGTCAAACTTACACTTACACTTGTTAACTTGAGCGGCATACTGTACTCTCTCAATGCCCTGCTCTGCCTGGAAAGGAAGCTCGGGAAGATGAGACTTCTCACCGCCGGAGTAGAACAATGCCACGGGTACGTCCATATTGATGCCGTCCTCAATGGACTTGCCAAACGCGTTGTTTCTCACGGGGAACAAAGCACTTGCGGGTGCAAGGCCTGCAAACAGCTGAGGGAACTCCTGGAACATGTCCCAGGTCTTTCCGCTTCCCATGGAGAAACCGGTTGCATAGATTCTGTGCTCGTCTACCTTATAACGCTTCTTGATCTCTTCGATCACCTGCACTGCCTCTGCAGCAGGCACGTCCTGATGATTGTCGATGGCTACGTAGAGGAAGCCATATTTGTGGCAAACCTCCCACCATCCCGAAACGAAGGTCAGGAACATGGAGGAATCTCCGCCGCCGTGGAATCCCATCATCAAAGGCGCGGGACCGTTGTCAAACGCATCGTTGTTATAATATGCAAAGTAGCCAACCTTGTGCTCTGCGGTATCCTTATATCTGCCGTGATTGTCAGGAGAAGTCTTTACGGTAACGTATCCAGCCTCTTCCGTCATGTTCAGTGCAGGGAAATCGGGCTCGATTTCCATGTTGCCGCACCACATCTTAAACTTGCGGACAAACGCCTTAAAGTCAGCCTTATAGTCAGCCTTATCCTTAATCAGCACGTTCTCACAGCCTGCAAAAGCTGCATTAATCTCATCGGAATTTCCAACGCTTAAGTAGCCTATGTCCTTGCGCTCAGGAGCAGGAACAACGGACAGCCTCTCCATGGAACACATTGCCGGCGTGATCTCGCCGGGACCCCAAAGGTATTCGCCTTGAAGCGTCTTTAACAGATTCTTTGCAATATAGTCGGCCGATTCGCCAAAACCATACAGGTCTGCGCGGAAAATGGCGCCGCGAACGAAATAGCCCTTGAACTGTCTGGTGAAGAAATCCATGATCTCCACGATGCCGTCCTTGTAGAAAGGATTCATCTTGATCTCAGCGATCAGGTCTGCATACAGCGCTTCGGTCTGGCTCTTCCAGCCGTCCTCAGCCGTCGGATAAACAAACAACACGCTGGAATCCACGGAAGAAGCAATGTCTGCAAGTCCGCTGGACTTTGCAAATTCGATCGCGCTCTCCATGCTCTGCGGCTTCTCTTCCAGTACCAAAAGAAGCGGCGCGCGGAAGGTGTAATTGTTTACCTCACCGTCAATGTCCGTCGCAGGAACAAATGCCTTGAGATAAAACTTCTCAAACTTGTGCTCCCAATATTTTCCCCCATCGGGCAGCACGGTTACGTTAGGTCTTTCCATCATAGCCATAAGAAACTCCTCCTTGATAAATCGTTTTACGAAGAACTGTTACCATTCTAACATTTTTTTGTCAGAAGCGCAACCATAGTTCACTCCATAAACAAAAGAAAGACAAAGGCCTCTTGTCCCGAACCGGCCTCCCCATGAACCAATCCATGCCCTGCAAAAAAGCCCGGTACAAACGCACCGGGCCAGTAAAACAAGATAAATTACTTTATGCAAGCTTCAGGTCTCCGTCCTTGACCCAGCCAAGCTTCTTTGCGATCAAGTGGAACACTAAGGATAAAACTGCGGGAAGGACAAAGGAGATCATTACGAGTCCTACCCAATCCATTGCGGTGATGGCAGTCTTGGTTCCTTCCGCCATGTCCTTAACCCATCCGGTATATACGCCAATCTGACCAACCAGACCACAGGTTCCCATGCCGGAAGATACGGGCGCGCCATTCATCTTCAGTTGGAAAATGCAGGTTGCGATGGGACCGGTGATGGCACTGGTAAGCGTCGGTGCGATCCACACTCTTGGATTTTTAATAATGTTTGGCATCTGCAGCATGGAGGTTCCGATTCCCTGGGATACCAGGCCACCCCACTTGTTCTCCTTGAAGGAGATCACTGCGAAGCCAACCATCTGCGCACAACACCCTGCAACGGCTGCGCCGCCGGCAAGTCCGGTCAGTCCAAGTGCCGCACAGATTGCCGCGGAAGATATGGGAAGGGTAAGCGCCATGCCTACCACCACGGCCACAAGAATTCCCATAATAAACGGTTGCTGATCCGTTGCCCACTTAATGAACAGCCCTACGCTGCTGGCTGCCTTGCCAAGCGCAGGAGCGATGAGCCAGGAAAAGAATACGCCAATGCCAATGGTGACAAGAGGCGTCACCAAAATGTCAACCTTCGTCTCCTTGGAGATCATCTTACCAAATTCAGCAGCAATGATCGCGATAAACAGCACCGCCAAAGGGCCGCCTGCTCCGCCGAGGGCGTTCGCGGCAAATCCCACGGTGATCATGGAAAACAACACAAGCGGAGGACATTTCAGCGCATAGCCGATCGCAACCGCCATGGCCGGTCCGCTCATCAGCGAAGCGAGTCCGCCAACGGTATAAGGGATCAGCACGTCACCGGATTTGATGCTCAGTACAGTCGCCTTTAAGAACGGAACGTTTAACTGCTTTCCGACGGTATCAATGATCGTACCGATCAGTAGGGAACAAAAAAGTCCCTGTGCCATTGCTCCCAATGCGTCAATTCCGTAACGCTTCAGGGAAATTTCCACGTCCTTGCGTTTCATGAATGCTTTGATCTTTTCCATAGGCTCTCCTCTCTCCAGGTACATGGGCGCGCTCTCCTGCCCGCCTCACGTCTTGGCACGAAAACGATTGACAATTATTTATCAAAGTATTTATTGTGCCTATCATAATACTATTTTGAGAAAAACACAAGTCCTTTTTTCAAAAAATTACGTTGTCGAAAACCATTCTGCTTCCAGTGCCTTGCGGAACTGGGTTTCGTAGAGTTCCGTGTAGGTGCCGCCGGCCTTTACCAGATCAGCGTGCACGCCCCGCTCCACGATCTCACCGTCCTTGACCACGAGGATCTCGTCTGCAGCCAGAATGGTGGAAAGTCTGTGTGCGATCAGGATGCTGGTCCTGGATTCAATGATGGGATCGATGGCTTCCTGGATCTTGCTCTCAGAGATGGAATCCAGGGAGGACGTCGCCTCGTCAAAGATCAGTAGCGCAGGATCCTTTAGCAGCACTCTTGCAATGGAGATTCTCTGCTTCTCACCGCCGGAAAGCTTCAATCCGCGGTTACCAACCACGGCATCGAGCCCAAGCTCCTGCTTTTCGATGAAGTCGTAGATATTCGCCTTTTTACAAGCCTCGATCAGCTCCTCTTCCGTCGCATCCGGCTTCGCATACAGGAGGTTCTCACGGATGGTTCCGTTGAAAAGATATGTCTCCTGGCTCACAATGCCCACGTTGTCGCGCAGGAAGGAAAGATCCAGTTTTCTGACGTCAACGCCGTCAAAGGTCACCGAGCCGCCATTTACGTCATAGAGTCTGGGGATCAGGTTGATGATGGTACTCTTTCCTGATCCGGAGGGTCCAACAATGGCTATGCTGTGTCCGCCCTCCAACTTGAAGTTGATCTTCTTTAGGATTTGGCGTTCCTCCGTATAGGAGAAATCCACGTCCTTGAATTCCACGGTTCCGTCGGTAAGGATCGGCTTCTCCGGATTCTCGGGATTCTGGATGTCAACCTTCATGTCAAAGTAATCAAAGATACGCGTAAACAACGCCATGGAACGGATCCACTCCACCTGAATGTTGAGCAGCATGTTCACGGGCCCGTACATTCTGCCGAGCAGAGTGACCAGAACGGTCACGTCGCCCACGGTGAGGCTTGAATCATATTTGATCATCAAAATGCCGCCCACCAAGTACAAAAGCATGGGGCCCACGCTGGAAAACGTGGAAATGATGACCCAGAACCACCGGCCCGCCATACTCTCACGGATGTTCAGGCGGATCATGCGATGGTTTACGTTCTTATATTTTCCGTACTCATAGTCCTCCTTGCAGAAAAGCTTCACAAGGAGCTGTCCCGACACGGAAAGCGTCTCGTTCAGGATGCCGTTGATCTCGTCATTGCACTCCTGGGATTCCTTCGTGAGTTCCCAACGCTTCTTGCCCGCAAGTCTCGTGGGGATGACAAAGAGCGGCACCACTGCGGCGCCCACCAGCGCCAGGATCCAGTTCTGGCGGAACATGATGACCACTGCCGCCGCCAGGGTAATGCTGTTCGACAGAATGGAGGTGAACGTGCTTGTGATGACACGCTCCACGCCGCCGATGTCACTCGTCATTCTCGTGATGATGTCGCCCTGATTGCTCGAAGTAAAAAACTTCTGACTCATCTTCTGGAGATGACGGTACATTTGATTGCGCATGTCGAAGGTGATGTGCTGCGCGATCCAGTTATTCAAGTAATTCTCGCCCACGCCGATCAAATTCGATCCCAGCGTAACGCCAAGGCTTAACAGGATCAGCTTGATCAGCATGTCCAGATCCCGTCCGATCAGACCTTCATCAATGATGCGTCCGGTCAGTACGGAAGGCAACAAGCCCAATACGGAAGAAAGAACGATGGCGCAAAGTACCAGGAACATCTGCTTCCAATAGGGAAGCAGATAGCTGAATACCCGCTTTAACAAGGGCCACGTGACTTTCGGTCTGTTGGCTTTCTCCTCTTCCGTCAAAAATCCTCCCCGCATGGGGCCTCCAGGTCCTCTAGGTGGCATAAGCTACTCCTTCTCTTAATCGAATCTCTCGTCGATCACGCGCTTTGACTTCTTCTCACTTCTAGGCAGGAATCCAAGCTCCACCACATATACGAGGGGCGTAAATCCGATCTTGCTCTTAACTGCGTCAGCCACCTTCTTTTGAAGATCCTTAAAGTCATTGCTTCCGCTGGCCTCAATGTAGATACGCATGCTGTCCTTGCCGTCCAGGTGAGAAATGCGGATCTGGTACTCGCTGGAAAGCTCAGGGAACGTTGCAAGGATTTCCTCAATCTGCTTCGGGAATACGTTAACGCCCTTGATCTTCATCATGTCGTCGCTTCTGCCAGAGATTACGTCGATTCTCGGGAACTTGCTGCCGCAAGGGCACTCGCCGGGAATGATTCTGGAGAGGTCATGGGTCCTGAATCTGATCAGGGGTGCTCCCTCCTTCACGAGGGTCGTGATCACGATCTCACCCCACTCGCCGTCCGGAACGTTCTTGCCGGTTGCGGGATCAATGATCTCAAGATAAATATAATCATCCCAGTAATGCATGCCCGTATCATACTTACAGTTGATGCCAATGCCGGGGCCGTAGATCTCGGTCAGGCCATAAATGTCATACAGTTCAATGCCAAGCTCATTATGGATTCTCTGGCGCATCTTGTCGCTCCAGCGCTCGGATCCGAACACGCCCTTCTTCAGGCAGATCTTATCCTTAAGGCCCTGCTTTTCCATCTCCTCGGCAAGAAGAAGTGCATAGGATGAGGTTGCGCAGAGAACGGTACTCTTCATGTCGATCATCATCTGGAGCTGCTTCGGCGTATTGCCGGGGCCCATGGGAATCGCCATGGCGCCAAGCTTCTCGCAGCCGTTCTGGAAGCCAATGCCTGCCGTCCAGAGACCATAGCCGGGAGTGATCTGAATGCGATCCTTGTTCGTGATGCCTGCGAATTCATAGCAGCGCTTGAACATCTCGCCCCAATCGTCCACGTCCTTTGCGGTATAAGGGATGATGACGGGCTTGCCGGTGGTGCCGGAGGAAGAATGGATCCTGACGATGTCCTCTTCCTTACAGGTCATCAGTCCAAGGGGATATGCCTCGCGAAGGTCCTCCTTCTCAGAGAAGGGAAGGTTCAGGAAGTCCTCGACGGTCTCCACCTTATCCACGCCAGCTGCCTTTAAGCGCTTGCCGTAGAAATTGTCCGCCGCGATCAGTCGTCCGATCTGGGTGTTAACTTGTTTCAATTGTGTCTCATTGATCTGCATTACAAAATGTCCTCCCTTGTAAAGATTTATGGCACGTGCATCCACGCATAGTATAATACCTAATCAACCATTGTGCTAATCAATTATTTACTCCAAGCCAAAGATTTAAGGTTTAATTCCCAAAATTTGTCAGGAACGCGTTCTTTCATGGCTTCCTCGACTTCTGCCTCGCCAAGGCCAAGTTCGCCGCTCCGGATCGCTGCACCGAGCAGAACCACGTTCAGCGTCTTTGCGGAGCCTAATTCCGCTGCCGCCCGATCCGCGTCGACGATGGTCAGATGCTCCACGTTGGCCTGAAGATAAGCGATCATGGCATCTGCATCATAAGAAGATTTTCCGATCATGGCACTTACCGGCATCACGGGGCGCTTGCTCACGACCACTGCCCCGCCCTTTTTCAAAAAGGGGAGCTGACGCACTGCCTCACCCGGCTCGAACGCAATGATCAGATCCGCTTCCCCCTTTGCGATCAAAGGGGAATTGGCTCCCTCGCCGATGCGCAGGTGACTGAAAACGCTGCCGCCGCGCTGTGCCATGCCTATGGTCTCAGCCGTCTTGATGGGAAGGTCTTTTTTCATGGCTGCGGATGCGATGAGTCTGGAAGCAAGGATGGTTCCCTGTCCGCCCACGCCGCAGAGAATGACGTTCTTACGCATGTTCTTTCCCTCCCTCCGGCTTTTTTACCGTATCATTTTTGCAACCGCCGCTGATGGCGCCAACAGGGCAAATCTGCTCACACAGGGTACATCCCGTGCAGAGGGAAGTATCCACCTTGGCCTTCTTTCCGTCCGCGTCAAGGATCAGCGCCGGACATCCCAGCTCGCGAATGCACTTGCCGCAGGCAATACACTTCTCAGGATTCACTGCGGAATGGCCTGAGGGCTTTGTCAGCGCAATGCAGGGCGACCGAAAGATGATCGCCTTCACGCCCGGTTCCTGCGCAACGCGCTTCACCGTTTCCACGGAAAGCTTGTAATCCAAAGGATCCACGGTCTCCACGACAGTCAGTCCGATGGCCCGGAGCACCTTCTCCATGCTCACCTTTTCCACCACCTGCCCCATGACCGTGCGGCCCGTGCCGGGATGCGGCTGATGGCCCGTCATTGCCGTGGTGGAATTGTCCAGGATCACCAAGGTCATGTCAGCCTGATTATAAAAGGCATTGATGGTCTCCGTGATGCCGGAGGCAAAGAACGTGGAATCTCCCACAAACGCAAAGCATTTCGTGTCAGGCTCCGTATGATAAACGCCCTGTGCAATGCCGATGCCTGCACCCATGCAGAGGCACGTGTCGCACATGTCAAGGGGCTGCGCGTTACCCAAGGTATAACATCCTATGTCACCGCAATAAATCGTCTTCTGACCCTTCATGGCCACCTTCACGGCATAGAAGGATGCCCTGTGGGGACAACCCGCGCACAATACGGGCGGCCGGACCGGAAGGGCCGGAGGTTGCGTCGCATCAGCCTGTGCCGAAGCTTCGTCCTTGCGCGCGCCAGCCAAGCCAGCCTCGCATGTTCCTCCATGTGCGTCCTCCTTCAAAAATCCAGCGATCGCCGCATCAACGATCTCTAGCGTATTTTCACCGGAAAGAGGCACGTCGCCCGTCTTCTTTCCGCGGATCTTCACCTGCAATCCATATTTTCCGCATACGTAAGTCAGTGCCCTCTCGATCACGGGATCCAATTCCTCCACGCAGAGCACCTCTTCAAGACCATCTAAAAACTCCAATGCCAGCTTCTCCGGGAACGGGAAAGGGGTTGCCACGCGCAACACGCGAACGTTACGTTCCCCCATGGAATCCAGTACGTAGCCAAAATTCGCTCCCTGGGTTGCAATTCCCTTCTTGCCCCCTGACGCCCCAAACGCAGCAGTCCCAACCAAGGCCGTTTCAGCCGTACCATCAGAACCCTCAGCCGCACGCGCCGTGCACTCCTTCTCCCTTATGATCACGTTCCTTGCATACTCCGAGAACACGTCCGAAAGCTCCGCGTTCCTCTTCTCGATCAAGGCATGGTTTTTCACGGACAGCCTGGGGAAGATCACCCATCTGGAAGAATCCTTCACAAAGCCCTCCGGCTGCGTCTTCTGATATTCCGCTGCGTCCTTTACGTCCAAGGCTTCATAGCCGTGATCCACTCTCGTCGTTGCGCGGAAGATCACGGGCGTGCCATACTTCTCTGAAACCTCAAAGGCTTCCTGGATCATTTCATAGGCATCGCTCACTGAACAAGGATCAAACACGGGCACCTTCGAAAACATGCCAAACGTCCTGGTATCCTGCTCCGTCTGCGACGAGATCGGTCCGGGATCGTCTGCCACGAGCACCACCATGCCGCCCTTTACGCCTATGTATTCCAAGCTCATCAGCGGATCTGACGCCACGTTCAGTCCCACCTGCTTCATGGTGACCAGCGTTCTCGCGCCCGCGTAAGCCGCGCCAGCCGCCACCTCCATGCCCGCCTTCTCGTTAATGGACCACTCCACGTAAACATTCCCCGGATTCCTCTTAGCGATCGTCTCCAACACTTCCGTGGAGGGCGTCCCGGGATAGCCCGCCACGAGATTAACGCCTGCCGCCAAAGCCCCTAACGCAATGGCTTCATTTCCCATCAAAAACTCTTTGTGCATTTTTATTTCCTTTCATGAAGAATGTAATCTTTATAAACCCGAAGTTCAATGATGGCATCCTTCTCATACGGTTGTTTCTGACTTCCCACGCTAAACGTCAGGAAGCGATACCCGTCCTCCGTATATGTCAAAACCTTAACCTTCCATATCGGGGCTCCATCCACAATCACGTTGGTCGGGGCATAATCCCATACCCTTGCAGGCACTTGCCGCCCCATCCATTTCAACTGCAGGTAATGAAAGGCCGGCATAAGACACTTAAACAAAAGGCTCCATCCAATGACGCCAAGCGGTATCATGAGCATCGCGACAAAAGGGGCTTCCGCCATGTGTTGCGTAAGTACCAGAGCGAGCGTGACCGTACTCACAAAACATAATGCAATGCTCATGATCGCGATGCCTAAATCGTCAGAAGCAGAACGGTGATTCTTTAATAACACGTCCGGTGAATGCTCCAAATCAGCCATGATACTCAAATTTATGAGGTCATCCGCCGTCCCGCAATAATTCATCTTATTTTGTTTCTTCGCCTTCACGAGGGCGCAATCATACTTGAATGCCTTTACGGTCAAATCTGAATTGATGAAGTACAGATCATTGTGACTCTTTACTTTCCACAAAACATGCGCATCTCCGTCCGGTCTATTCACAAGAAGTTTCATGTATAACTTCTTGGTGCCATTCAAAGCGCTCTCAATTTCCTCATATGCGCAAACCTTGGCCTTGACTTCGGACCCCAATTTCCACAACACAATCCAGCGAATAATGGGACTCAACGTAATAATGGCCGTCACGACCGCGCCAATTTGACAAGACCTTGTGATGACCGCAATCTCATCTTCACGACCAACCCGTGACATCAGGTACGGCACAAAAAAACCACAATGTAAGCACATTCCAAAAGCCAGGAGCCACAGCCAGTTCCTGCCAGGCCACGGCACCACTTGCATGCACCGATAAACCGGACAGGATACGTCTTCCGGGAATGTTTCCGTTATGTCATCCTCATACATCGCATTTCCTCCCATAACGTCAATTCCACTTAATATACTTTTGTAACTTATCTTTGGGATCGATCATAAAATAGTACTTGTATACCATAAGCCCTACCTGCGTATTTATTCCGTAAGGCTGCTTGGTATCACCCAATTGATACAATATAAACTTGTTTCCCTCCGGCGTATTCACAAGAAGCTTGACAATCTGCGCAGGTACGCCGTTCATTAAGACGTTGTCGTCAAGATAACCATAAACCGTGGCCGTGATGCGCGTTCCCTTATATTTCAATAACACATGGCGGACTAACGGTATAAGCATGATGATAAAGGCGACAACTCCGATTACGGCAAACGGAATGCTTATAAGGCAAACTTGCATGAATTCCTCCGAATCGCCTTCTAACCACCAAATAATCGGAAAAATAAATCCAAAAAAGCCAAAACTGAAAGCAAAAATAGCAGGGAATGCCACCGTCCAAAAGTTTATGGTCGCCTCCTTACACTCCAACACTGGATAATTCATGTCTGCCTGTGCAGTGACCAGTCCGGTCGCCGATCCGCAGAACGGGCAAATCTCCGTCGTCACCGGCGCACCACAGTTTTTACAGTTGAATCCTCTGATCTGCTCATTATCTCTCATTTCCAACCTCCTAAACATCTTCCGATTTATCCATACGCACATGATTCTGGTAAGCTCTTATGGTAACAAGGCCCATGATCGGACAAGTCCACTCCGGATCGTTTACGTCCAAATATAAATACCGATATCCACCCGTAGTGTCAACCAACAATTTCAATACCGTTTTTTCAGGCGTACCATCTTTGGATGATCTTCTCGTAAAACTACATACCCTGGCCAATGCGCGGGTTGCTCTCACGTGATATCCAACATGCACTGACGCTAGTTGCCAGAATTTACAGAAAAAATAAATACCAACAAAGAAAAAAACTCCATAGACCAAAAAAAGCATATTTCCTCCATCCCGACGGTTCCACTCCGTAACGGCACTAATTCCGCAAAGAAGAAACAGCAAGGCCAAGAAGCCATTTCTCGTCATTGCTTCATAATTGGGCTCGTACTTTTTATGTTCAAACATGGGATGGTCTTCGTCCAATTGCTGCGATAGTAAATCCTCTTCAGAACCAGGTAAAATCATGATTCCTCTATATTTTTCCACTCTACGCATCCTTTCCCATTACTCTGCTTTATCTGTTATCTCGTTTTCGTTCTCCGATATCTCTTCCGTTGCAAACTCCCATGTCTCTTCCGTTGCACTCTCCCGCATCTCTTCCGTTTCAGCCAAGCGCACGTGATTCTCATAAGCTCGCACGTAAATCATACCCGTGATCGGACTCGTCCACTCCGGATCGTCCACGTCCAAATATAAATACCGATACCCTCCGGTAGTGTCAACCATCAGTTTCAATACTGTTTTCACGGGCGTGCCGTCTTCGTACCGCATCACTTCAGACTCACATATCCTGGCCAACGCACGGGGCGCATGTTGATATCCCAAGTACTCTGAATATCGTCTCTTCCACTTACGAAAAAAAAGAATGCCAAAAAAGAATAATGGTATGAAAATCACAAAAGACTGGTCTCTATCCTTTTGAGAAATCCATCCCAAAAAGAGATTACATCCAAAGACAAGTAACACAAAGGCCAAGAAGCCATCTCCTGCCATCGCTCCGTACTTAGGCTCATACTTCTCATGTTCAAACACGGGACGGTCTATGTCAATTCGTACCGTTAGCAAATCATCCTCCGAACCAGGTAAAATTCGTAATCCCTTATATTTTTTCACTCTGCCCATCCTCTTCCATGCATACAAAATCCTTATATACCCTCAGGGAAACCATGCCCGTGATCGGAATTGTCCACGCGGGATCCTTGATCGGATAAAAAATACAACGCAATCCATCCGTCGTGTCAACCAATAATTTCAGTTTCCTCTGAGGCGCCTCACCCTCCTTGGGCTCGTTCTGTGAACAAAAACATACTCTCGCCAATACCTGGATGCTTTTTGTCTTCCATACATGCCACTGGTATAACATGACCGCCAGCCGACAACCGACAAACATTCCAAAGGCGCTAAACACAACGAAAACCGCAAGTGTCAAGCTGCCGCCGTCAACGCCTGTCACAGAGGCCTTCACCAAACCCGTGAAGGCTCCCGCTCCGACCAAGGCAAAAAATCCGGCTCCACAAATTTCTGAACGGTTTAACTTAGGTTCCCGATATGCAAATTCTTGATAAAGAAGATCCGTCCGCGCCGATAGCAGATCATCTTCCGACATGGGTACAATTTCAACGCCCTTTTCCTCTTTCTCCAAAATACAATAATTTTGAAGTAACCTGACCGTAATCTCGTCCTTACTGAAGTTTAACACAGTACCTTCCTTCAATGGGTAGTAAATAAATCTGTACCCGTCCGGAAGATACGCCAGTAACTTTAAGCATCGTTCCTTACTTTTCCATTCCGGATCATAATAGTCATCATATCCCTGCACCGACGCCTTATAGCTTTGGCCAAACAGTTTTGTCTTGAAAAACATGGCATTTGACAGGATCGCGCCCCCGGCGGTCATGATCACCACGAGAATCATAATGAGATAAAAGTCCCTTCCCGCGGCAGGAACACTTGCATCCCAAAAGAATTTGGGAAGAGTAAAGCAAAAACATAGGGCATACAATGCAAGAAATAACAAAAAGCAAAAACTCGCGTAATCAAATTTGCAAGGTTGGTAACGCACCATCGGGTATTGTACATTCTCTCTAATTTGTTCTGCTGTTTTCCCTTCGCCCTCCTCTAAGATTTCCTTCTCACCCACGCTCATTTCTTTCCTCCGCTTTTACCCTGCGTAAACAAAATTTATCAAAAATTAAGAGCCCTACTCCTACTATTAAAATGGGGCCAACAAAAATAAAGTCTCCTAATACGTTAAAACTCTGATCTTTTTCATTTTCACCCTCCATTACTGTTTTTTCTTTAACTCTAACAACGCTACGCACTCCACGTGCCCCGTGTAAGGAAACATGTCCACGGGCTGGATCTTCCGCGCCTTCCACCCCTTACTCTCAAAGAGTTCCAGATCCCTCGCAAGTGTCACGGGATCACAGGATACGTAAACCACTTTCTTTGGCTTCAAAACGTTGACTGCCTCGATGAATTCCGGCGTGCTGCCGCTCCGGGGCGGATCCATGAACACCACGTCGGCCTTTTGCTTTTCCGCCGCCATGCGCACCATGTATTTTCCGGCATCCTCATTCCAAAAGCGGATATTCTTGATCTGATTCAGCTTGGCGTTTGTGATCGCATCCTTGACGGCATCCCGGTTTAACTCCACGCCCAAGACCTCTGCCGCATTCCCGGCAGCGCAGGATCCGATGGTACCAATGCCGCAGTACGCGTCGATCACCCGCTCCTTTCCGGTAAGGCCGGCAAACTCGATCGCCTTCTGATACAGACGCTCCGTTTGTTCCGAATTAATCTGATAAAAGGAATTGGGTGAGATGCGGAACTTCAGCCCGCAAAGCTCATCCTCAATATAACCCTTTCCATACAACGTAACGTTACGCGTTCCAAGCACCATGCTGGTCCGCTTGTCATTCACGTTCATGACCACCGTGGTGATCTCCGGATGCCTTTTGCAAAGCTCCTTCGTGAAATTATTCTTGGACGGCAGGATCGGACTGGAAAGCACCAGTACCACCATGATCTCCCCCGTCTTTCTGCCCACGCGGATCAAGGCGTGCCGCAGCAAACCCGTCTCACGGTCCTCATCATACACCTGTAGCTTAAATTGCTTTGCCATCGTGCAGAGCGTCTTAAGGATGGCCGTCGCCCGCTCGTCCTCGATGTTGCAATCCTCCACGGGCACGATCCGATGGCTCTTCTCCTCATAAATCCCCGTAAAAACAACGCCCCTCTTGTCCCGCCCGAAAATACCGTGCACCTTATTGCGATAGTGATCCGGATTTTCCGCGCCGAGGATGGGTGCCACCTTCGCATATTTCCCAAGCAGCGAGGATACGTTCTTCTGTTTGATCTTCAATTGTTCTTCATAGGGCTTTCCCTGATAAATGCACCCCCCGCACTTTTTTGCATAAGGGCATTTCGAATCTGAAGCAGCCATGCTGACACCTTCCTCATTTTCTAAGTACAAAACAATAATATTTTATCACTTTCTGTAAATTTCGTCCATATGCATTATTAAATACGTACTCACGGGTCCAAATCCTCCGTTAAGAGAAAAAAATACTCCAGATCATAAGATCTGGAGTATTCAGTCATATTGCTTTATTACCACGTTAAAAACTTAAATACGAACATAATAAACGCGATAAGCTCCCCTGCACCCTTATATTCATCGCCTTTACTAAAATACATAATTCATCCCTCCTCTCAAGAACCTATAATAAATTATGCACTTTCCCCCCGCAAGTCCAACGTCGCCAACGACGTTTTTTTGTCGCCAACAACGTTTCTGACGGCTGAAACCCTCTCACGCGAAGATTTCCATGATAACCTTCCCCTCTTGGAAACGACACTCCATGCGCCCGCTCATGCGTTCCACTGCGCGTCTTACGTTAGACACCCCAAATCCGTGAAGCTCCTCGTTATCCTTTGAAGTCTTTTCTTCCATCAGGTTTTGGAAATCTTCTTCCGTTGCCGTATTCTCAATTCTGTAATAAGTTGTGTCATTATGCATCTTTATTACCAAATTGATTTCCGCGTCACCCGGATGCTTTGAACAAGCCTCGACGGCATTTCGCACGGAATTGGAAAAGATGGCACAGAGATCATAAAGATCATGTTTTCCGCCGTCTACCCTTCCATCCACGTGAAAGTGGATCCCTAACCTGGCCGCCTTTTCAAGCTCCGCATTTAGAATGGCATCGATCACTTCATCGCCCACCGAAACATGATGCGTTCCGGTATTGTTATAATCCGCCAAAAGACGGTTCAACTGCTTTTGGAATTCCTCCCAGTCTCCCTTTTCACACAAGATGCTCAGGACTCCCAGCTGATTTCCCATGTCATGCCGGAATGCCCTAAGTTCCCGTGACTTTTCCAACATGGCTTGATAATACATTTTCTGCGAAACAATGATCTCTTCTTTCAGTCTCGCTTGTTCCTTATATTGCGTTCCCACGTGACTCACAACCAGCAACCACACCAAAACTCCGATGAATCCAACCAACACAAAGATCATTATGACGCAGAAAAAAGCAGTTGCACTTTCTCCGCCAACCAAGTCGCGGATACCGCTTCCAATGGCAGCCATTACGTCCACCGCCAACAACAATCCCAAAATGAAAATGCGTTTTTCCAGGGAAATCCTTCTAAATTCCAAGGCACCTGTCTGATATGATTTTCGGCTCGTCAAAAAAAAGCACGTGAGTAACAGAATCAAATTTATGACAACGTAAAATATGGCCGAATCCTTTTCGAGCCCCACAAACAATACCTTGAGACTCACAAAAACAAGCTGTAACAATACCAGCCCGTACTGAATGATCAGGATATTGATCCAGCCGTCAAAAACATTGCCCTCCACCAAACACAAAAAAGGGACTGGCATTAAAAGAAATCCCAATAGACTGTATGGTTCCGGAAGGAACGTGCAACCTATCCTGATTGCCATGACCAGCGCTGTCAGGATCCACTTTCCCGCAGATTTCATGTCCCAATGAAAGCTGCGTTTACATATCAAGATCACACAGCCCGCAAAAATCAGTTTCTCAGCGATCTGTGGTATGGCGTCACTCATTCCGCTTCTCTCCTTAAAAATTCTTGATAAGCCCTGAATATGTCCTTCTTAAACGCTCTGCCAACCGGGATGATCTTATCCCCGATCACCGCCTCACTCTTTTTTTGGTTGTAATAATTCATGTTAATGATGCAAAACCTGCTACATCTGCAAAAAAACGGCTCCGGAAGCAATTCGCTCCATTCATTTAAAGTCTGCCTGATCAGATACTGTTCTTCCGTAGTGTGTACGCACACGTACTTGTCTTCCGCCTCCACGTACAGGATTTTGTCCCATGGTATCATCGTGGTTAATCCGTCAACGGTGACGGTTATGGTATGCCTGTTCAATATTTTCTTTGCTTTCCGCAATACTTTTTCAACTTCCGAACCATCAAGCGGCTTTGAAATAAAATCTAATACGTTAGCCCCGAATGCCTCTCGCATCCGTTCTTCATGGCTTGTCAAAAAAATGATCTTATCGCTTCGCCTTGCGTCCTGAAGCGCATCCTTAACGGAAATCCCATCCATGCCTGGCATCTCTATGTCCAGGAAAAGCAGATCAAACCGCCGGTTTGAAGCAAGCATCTCGTCTCCCGAATAAAAAACGCAAAAATCCGGTTTCCACTCTGCAAAAGCTTTTTGACAATAAGCCTTCATGGCCTCGCAGTAGACCTTTTCATCATCGCAAATTCCAATTTCCATATGTTTTTACCCCCAAAAAAACATCCTCAACACCCGCGACAACGTGACAATTTACTATTTACACCATAGTTTACTAAATTAAAGTCTCCTTGTAAAGAAAAATCTCAGGTCACAAAGCGCGACCTGAGATTCTCTCACAGAGACTATTTCAATTTGAATTCTTCCATTTCATTAATTATCAGACTGGGTTTCCATTTTGCATGCAGAGTATGGGCTGCCGCCGTCGTAACGGTCGTCCCGCTGTGTACAAGCTTTCCCAATCCATTAGAGCGGGTATACCAACCCATAAACGTGTAACCCTTTCTTCTGGGAAATGGAAGATAACCATACGCACTGTCATACGTTACGGACTTACTTAACTTATCAACCTTACCGCCAGCTGCATCGAAAGTTACCTTGTATTTTTTTGCAGTCCAGTGTGCATAAAGGGTATGATTTTTGGCTTTGGTAACCCTCGTATCAAATACGACCCTTGAACCTCCGCTTTTTTTAGTATACCAGCCTACAAACTTATATCCCGTTCTGGTAGGAGTGGGCAACACACCATACGTGTCTCCTACCGTCACCTTTCTGCTGTTCGGACTTACCGTTCCGCCATTTGCATCTAGCTTAACCGTAACCCTCTTTGCGGCTGCCTGCGACGTTGACGAAAACGCCATGACCACCACTGCCGCCAGCATCACGAACATTGCCAGCAGGCTTCCAAATCTTTTGTGTTTACCTTGCATTTTTTCTTTCCTCCCTTTTCATTTTACGTGGAATTTTTCCTTCCAAACCCACTATACCCTTACGCTCTCACCACTTTCAATCTCTATGTCGCAAACGCCTTTCTTTTGTCGCGAACGACGAAAAAAACTGGGGCCGGTTTCCCTGTCCCAGTTTTCTTAAGTTTGTCTCATATTTTACTGAACCTGCGCCGTCATCCGCAGCGCCATCTTTTTCCACC
Source organism: uncultured Lachnospiraceae bacterium (assembly GCA_946414885.1). GTDB lineage: Bacteria > Bacillota > Clostridia > Lachnospirales > Lachnospiraceae > Acetatifactor. Next base: position 137,838 of record CAMKQH010000005.1, on the reverse strand, counting down.
ATTGATATCCTACGACCGTAATGATGACCTGAATCACAATTCCCGGAAGCCAAAGCCAGCCTGAGTACGTCTCCATCAGGTTCGCCGTAAGGATTGCGATCCCCACGATCCCGCCTCCGATCACCAGAAACGTGATCAGGTTAAACAGTTTTAATTTTCTCTTTTGCTCTGGCTGCATCTTGGCCATGCGTCCGACAATCGCATAAAGCGCTCCATATTGCTCCAAAGGGACCTCCTGTCCGTTATCAGATTTTGTTTTTATCCCAAAGATGGCGCCCAAAACGCAATCAGCAAAGATCTCAGGTATGACAAACAAAAACTCAAATAATGCTTCCATACACATCCCCCTTTCACTTGTCCGTCCCTTTACTAACAGCATACCAATTCCCATCCTTCGCCAAAAGTCGGAAATCTTGCACGTTAATTCCTCTTATCGTGCATTTTTTGATACGCTTTCTCTTGTCAGTTCATCACGTTTTCGTTACAATGGAGAAAAAGGACAAAAGAGGGGACGGGGCGCGTGAAAAATTTGATCAAAAAAATGACCACCGGCAACAGACCAGTGATCATTACAGGCATATTATTTACCCTTACTTGGATGTTTATCGTTTTGACGGCATGGCTCGCCGGCTTACATCTCTATGATTTTTCCATAACGATCTCCGCATACATCGGTTTGCGTCTGTGGACGGTCTTGCTGTATTTCTGCTCTGCGACCGTCATGTTTGCGTTGCTTACGGTCTACGCACTTAAGACTCCCATGCACAAGCTAAAAAGACTGACGTATTTCGTCGTTTTCCTTAGCATCTGGGGATGTTCGATCTTTCCCTGCAACGAAAAATGGAGCGCGACGGTAACGCAGATCCACCAATCCTTCGCGTACAGCCTCATGTTTTCCGCCACCTTTTCCTTTGTGCTGACGATCTTTCTCACCAAAAGCAAGGCCGTGCGGGCCTTCGCCATTTCCACTCTTCTCTATGCGATCTTCTTCATTTTTGCACTGTTGATCATGAGGTGGCAATGGTTCGATCATACCGTTTTCATTTGGGAAAGCCTTTGCATCTATCTTCTGATCATAGAACTGCTTACGGAATATCCGCGCGCGTCCAAAGAATGATTTGGGCGCGCCGCTTTATTTCAGGCCTCGTCATCCCCCCTAAAAAGCTTCGGAAGGAACTTAACAAAAAACCAACCTACCGCCATCACGGCACCGGCTGCCTTGATCCCGCTGCGGATGCTCTTAGCCACGTCATCCGTCTTCTGGTGATCCATCTTATTCAGCTTCTTTTTCTGAAAATTCTTTTCCGCCATCCTTCAACACCTCCAATAAATCTTCACCGCTCACTTCAATCTGCACGTAATCATATTCCTTTGCCGCTTCCAGACAGGGTCTCTTTTCTGCCTCAACGTACTCCACGGGATGATTAAAGAACCAGTCACTTAAGTCTGCATCCTTATGGGAAATCCCGATCGTTTTTACGGCACTGAAATCAATGTCCTTCAGAAAACTTACGCTCTTCTTAAACGTCTGCTCCACGGCGCCCGTCTCCCCGGCATATGCATACGCGGTGGCAAGCATCTTAGTCGCTTCCACGTACATGGAGTAGCAATCCTGGATCGCCTCCACCTCATCATCCTTCTTGCTCAAGTAGTCCGGCTTTGCAAGCGTGTTCAAGATCAGGGAAAACTTACCATCCGGCAAAGCCTTAAAGTTTTCCACCTTTCTCGCCAATGCTTTTCCAATTTGCTCCTTTCCAAGAAGCAGGTCGTGGGCGCCTGATCTGAGAAGGTCCTTCTTATGTTCTTCGTCCTGGATGCTCATGGCCAGAAGGATCTGCTCTTTTCCCGATTCGATCAGCGCAAGGCGGTCGTCATGCTGCCCCACGGCCATCATTTTGATGGTCTCATAGGTTTCCGACACGGTCTCGGCGATCTGGCCCAGCTGCTGTTGCATGACGATGTTGTGATAGCTGTTGCAGATGTCCTGATAGGGATTCGCCTGATCCGGCTGATTGATTGGAAGCTGGTCGACAAGCTTCAGCTTTCCATTCTCAGTCAGCTTTAGAAGGGAAGCTAATTCCGCACCGGCTCCCTTTGTATTCTTTACGGGAACCTGTACCAGGTATTTGACGCCCTTCTCGATCGTGTTGGCCACGTTCGCCATGTTCACGTACTGCGCCGCCCGGTCCAACGCACCCATGTAATCAATGTCCGGCTCAGATTTGTTTATCTGAAGCACCTTATTGCCATTCTCGCCCACTACCTCCAGTGAAGTACTCTCTAACTCTTTCACGCGCCTCCTCCTTTTCTATGTTTGATCATCTACAGTGGAATAAATAAAGTGACCATCGTTTCCCCGTCGCCGGCACGCATGCGCACGTCGCCGCCAAGCTTTCTTGCGATGACCCTTGCCTCATACAGACCGACGCCGCTGCCCTTTACGTGACTGCTGTTGGAGCCACGCCAAAGGCTGTTGAATACAAAGGGCAGCTCGCTCTCCGGGAGCGGCGTGCCTTTGTTGGACACCATGATCAGATGCCCTTCCTGCGTCTTTTCCATCTTGAGACAGATTCCCGTGCCGTCCCCGTATTTGATGGCATTGTCCATCAACTGCCGCAGGATCCTGCAAATGCCGTCAAGATCGCTTTTGACGAGCGGATCCCCTTCACTCTCCAGCCGGAAAGGAATGCGGCTGATCTCCAAGCGTTTTAGATACTCTTCACGCACGTACTTCTCTATCATGCTCCGATAGAAGGGTTCTATCTTTGGCTCATACTCAATGCTTACGGTATTAGTCGCTTCCACCGCCTGTGACACCAGCTTTTCAATGTCGCCAGCATTCTTTTCGATCTTCCCCGCAAGCTCCGCGTCCTTCTCATTTACTTTTCCGTCCGGATCATAAAGTCCCGTTGCGATTGCCTCAGACAAAAGCTTGATGTTTGCCGTGGGCGTCTTGATGCCATGGACCAGCATGGTCACCATTTTCTGCCTGTCATCCGAGATTCTCCGGATCGTCTGCCTGTCATTTTCCATCTTGTCCGAGAGCATGTTCATGCCCCAGACGTACTTTCCAAAGAACTGATTTTTGGTCTCGGGGAGCTTCTCCGTTGCCATGCCCTTCGATAGGCGTTCCGGATATTCCGCCAGTTTGTGAAAGGGAAGGATCACCTTTCCAAACACCCAGGCCCCATACAGGATCACAAGGATCGCACTTATCAGAATGCAACCATTCATGAGAAGCAGCACCTGGCTATAAGAAAAATCCTTGAAGCGGTACTCTGCCAATCCAATGAGCCTTTCGCCTTCATACAGGCAACAGATCCTGGAAGTATCTTCTCCCAGCTTCAAGCCCGGACTCTGATCCCTGCCCGCAGTCTCGTTTTCCTCCGTGAAAAAATGGATCTGCACTTCCTTCGGACATGCCTTATCCCCGTACAGACTGCGCCACTCATCCATACGCTGCGTAAAGGCTTTCCCGACGATCGCCTGCGCATCCCGGTTGCCGGAATCCACCTCTGTCTGAATCTTCGCGTTGATCCGTCCCGTAACCACGTTACGTTCCATGACGTTTTGCTGCGTAAGCTTCCTCCCGAGAAGGTTCATCCCCACGGCAAGCGCCGCGAAGAAAAAGACCATGCAAAGAAGCCTACTGACGTACGCCCTCATGAGGATTCACCGAACTGATAACCCACTTTATACACGGTCTTTATCAGTTTCGGCTCCCTCGGATTATCTTCAATCTTTTCCCTCAGCCAACTCACGTACACGCCAAGCGACGAAAGCTCGCTGAAACAACTCTCGCCCCAAACCTGGTTAAAGATGGCCTCCTTGCTGAGGGCTTTCCCCCGATGTTGCATCAGATATGCCAGCAGGTCGAATTCCTTCCCCTTTACGTCGATGATCTGGTCGTTCTTGTACACCTTCCTTGCGCTCAAGTCCACCGTGATCCCCTCCGCGGAAAGAATCTCCTTTTCTTCCCCAATGTCATAGGACCTGCGCATCAGCGCCTTGATCTTCGACGTCAGTACGGGGATGGAAAAAGGCTTGTCCACGTAATCATCCGCACCGATCTCCATGCCAAGGATCTTGCTGTCATCATCCGTCTTTGCGCTCATCATGAGCACGGGAACGTTTTTGCTTTTCCTGATCTCGCCGAGGGCTTCAAAGCCATTCTTCCCCGGCAGCATCACGTCGAGCAAGAGAAGCTTAAACGACTCTTCTTCCAGCGCCACAAGACCCTCCTCCGCGCTAAAGGCGCGTCTGACGGTCCAACCTTCTTTCTTCAAAAAGTCGGCGATCAGTCCTCCCAGCTCCTCATTATCTTCTATGATGAGAATATCCGTCATGCATCCTCCTCAAATCCCGCGTCCCTAACGCCTAAAGACATGACAGCTCACTGCCATGCCTTTGGGGTGTCCTATATATTATAACATAATCTCACGGGATTGTAGACAAAATTATTTATAGCTCCCAACGTCGGTAAAGATTACGTCATCCGACGGACCGTCAATGCTCGTAAAGCTTACTTGCACGATATCCGTATGATAATCCACAATGATGATCTGGGAGGTTCCCTGATTGCGGACGTTTTCCACCTTCGCTTCGCCCTTCACCTTTCCCTGATTTACCTTTTCCCGCGTGATCATCGTCTTCAGATCACCGACGGTGAATTTCTCTTTTTCCGCAACCCACTCATTGTACTTTTGGAATCTCACTGCGTTATTGTTTATCCAAAAACCATCCTGATTTCCTTCCGTGGTAAAACTATTCACGACGCACAGACTGTCAGGATTATCCCACTTCAGGTTCTTTAGGAGCGGCGTCTTCTCGTCACGCAAAACCGAATGGCCTTTGCCGCTTTCCTGGAGCTGCAGCACCGCATCCTCAGCGCAGTAGGAATGATCCGCGTCCGTGATGATCAGATTGTGGCTCCAGGTATACTTTGCGCTGTTGGCAATCATAAAGTCGCCAACCTCCTTCGCCGTCTTGTACTCCTCCAACGCATGGCGGAGATCGTAGGTATAGCATCTCCTTCCGTTGGATGAGTATGCCTCGCCGCTGCTTCCCACGTCAAGGATCGCCGCAAACACGCCGTCATTATTGATGGCGGAAATCAGGTTTTCAAAACCAAGGAACGAAATGCCCGTAAAGGAACGCTCCCCCTTCTTTACGTGGATCACCGCGTGTGCCGTGCACATCTGATTCTCGCTTCCCAAATTCCAATCCAGAAGCCGCATGGTGATCCTGTCTCCGGTGACCGTCTTTTCGCCCCAAAGGGAAAGGGCGGAGCAGGCCGTTCCCCGAAGGGCCTCCGGAATAAAGTTGAAGGTGATTGCTTCCTCATAGCTGATCTTTCCGTCTTCCGCGAAACCGCGAGTGTCGCCGGAGAGTTCCTCCGCATAGGCCACAAGCTCCTCCCGATAGTCCTCCTGAACCGTCTCAAGAAGCGCCGAAACCCTGTTCCAAACTGGCTCAAAATCATCTACCAGTGCCGGGAACGCACAATAAATGTTTTCATAAACGTAGGGCTCTATGATCTCGTGAAATCCGGGAAATGCTTCCATGACCGTTCCCGCATAAGCCTTGCCGATCTCCTTTGGCGAAAAGTTTTCATAATCCAGCGTCACGTCATAATAATGCTCCATCTTCCGGATCTTGCAGGCCCCATTCTTCGAGGCATAGCTTCCAAGCTCCTGATCCTTGCTTCCCGCATCCTCATAAACCTTCGGGTTTTCCACGTACGTATCGGATACTGCCGTCAAGCTGCTCGCCGCCTGCACCGGGATCGTAAACCCGTCATACGTTGCCTTCTCCCCGCATCCGCCAAGGCCCGCCGCAGCCAGGCACAACGCAGCCGCCGTTAACCATTGTTTTACTCTATTCTTCATCCTTACCAATCCCTCTCCATGAGCCAATTGCGCAGCTTTCTCTCCCGGACGGGTACGTCGTCCTCGGACTCCAGCTTCCCAAGATACAATTCTCCCTGAATGTTTCCGTCCACGAGAAAAATCACTCTCTCACTAAAGGAGGCCACCTTCTCACTGTGGGTTACCATCATGATGGAGGTACCCTCACGGTTCGCCTTCACAAGCTCGCCGATCACCTCCAGGGAAGCCTTCTGGTTCAATGCTCCCGTAGGTTCGTCCGCAAACACCATCTTCGGGTTGTTGATCAGGGATCTGCAAAGACATGCCCTCTGCAGCTGACCGCCGGAGATCTCGGTGCTAAAACGGTTTGCCGTCTCAATGATGCCCAGTCTTCTCATCAGCGCCTCCGCGTCCTGATTGACCTCCGAGCGCTTTTTCTTCTTCGCCTGATATCCGGGAAGCACGATATTGTCCATGACGTTCAACTTCTTCATCACGTACATCTGCTGGAACACAAAGCCCATCTTGTGGAGCCTTACCTTCGCCATGGCCTTGCGGTTTAATCCGGAAAGCTCTTCGCCGTCAAATATCACCTTTCCCGAGGTCACGTCATCCATGCCGCTCACGGTATAGAGAAGCGTCGATTTTCCCGATCCGCTGGGTCCCATGATGGAGACAAATTCTCCTTCCTCCATGCTAAAATTCACGTTCTGCAGCACGTTATTGCTATATTCATCAATCACGTAGGTCTTACATAGATCCTTTACTTCCAAAACCTTACTCATTACGAATCCTCCAAATCTCAATATTCCGGATCTTCCGAAGCACGATCAGCATCACCACGGAAATCATTGCCGTTATAAAAATCGTCCACAGACAAGCCTTCAGGAAGCCTCTCGTGAAGCCAAAGCCCGTCAGTCCCAAGATCATCTTAAACAGCGCCCCGATAAGCCATACGACCACCGTGGGCGTCAGGATCAGCGAAAGCACCATCGCTGCTCCAAACAGGATCATCATGCGAAGGAATTGCCAGCCCTTCGTGCTCTTCTCCCCAAATCCGGCACTTGCAAGAAGCGCGATCTCCGGTTCCTCGTCCTTCATGAAGATCGTCTGGTACATCACCGCAAGGAACGCAAGCACGCCGGCAACGACCACGACCATAAGGTTTCGCATGAACGTAAAGAGTACGTTGTACATGCCAAGGAATCCCGTAGCGACCATCACCTCCGTATCAAAGATCTGATCTGGGAAGAGTATCTTCATCCGTTCTATCACAGCAGCTTTTTCAGAATCGGGGACGTTGATCCGGATGCCAACGCCCTGTAGCGTGGATCCCTCTCCCGGCGCGTCGCTGAATTCCTTCGCCATGATCACGTCCTTTTCATTAAACTTTGAAAGACGATCCACAAATCCGGTGATCACAAATTCTTCCTGCGTCTTTTGCGTGGCAAGGCGATCCTGATTATACTTGTCATACTCTATGATCACCGTATCTCCCACCGCAAGTCCAAAGGAATCCGCCGTATCATAATCCATTAGGATTTCATTCCGGAGCTTCGGTATCTGACCGCCCTTCCGGACCCTCAGCCCTTCCGGATCAAATCCAAAATTCAAGAGCACCATCTCCGTCTGATCCCCAAAGAGCATCTTTGCATTGTGTGCCTTTTTCATTTCCAAGGTCACGTCAATGCCTTCCTTCATCATCATTGCCTCAAAATTCTTGACAAACAGGTCTCCCCTGCCCGTCCCCAGGGAGAGCTCGTTATACGTGGCTTCATCGAAGCTTGCTCCAAAATCCATTTGCTTAAAGGTATAATACTGATAGAGGAAGTCGGAGCTGATCACGGAATCCCGGATCTGGATATTCAGGATCACGACGATGCTTCCGATGGTAAACGCAATAAACAAAAGCACGTACCTCTTAAAATGTCCAAAAATGTCCGACAATGCTAGGAAAAGAGGTATCCCCATCTTTTTCCTGCGGTTTAGCTGGAAGCGGTCGCTGTGCCTGATCCTTTCCTGCCGCGCTTCCCCACTCAGAACGTCCATCACCGAGATCTTGTCCATCCTTCTCATGGAAAGGAAGATAAAAAGCATGACCATGCCGATGGTACAGATCGTGGCTACAATGGCAACAACAAAATCCAATGCGGAAAGGGAGTAGGAAATATTGTAATAAAACCTGCCGATCAGCATGCCTCCCGCGATCACGCCGAGGATGGCGCCAACGATGCCTCCGATCACCGCAAAGGCCACGTACTTCGCGGCCACCAACATCCGGAAGGAACGGGAATCCGTTCCCAGCGCCTTCATGATGCCTAGTTCCCGCTCTTCCTTCTTCAACATGGATCTGATCGTAAACCTTATGGCAAAGAAGACAATGAGCAACATAAAGCCCCCGGTGACGCACAGGAAAAACATCACCAATGCCGAAATCAGGGCTGAGTTACTGTAGTAATGACCGTCCATGAGGCATGACTTGAAATACGTGCCGTATTCCTCATCCTTCGCCAGCCTGGAATTTAGGATCTTCTGGTCGTTCGGTTCAAACTTCTCATCCGTCTGGAAACCGGTGATGCCCAGCTTCTGCGGCACCTGTGCGCTCAGGAACTCATAATCCGCGTCTGACAAAATAAACCGCTGCACAAAATCGTGGATCGGATCCCTCGTAACGTGCGAAATCTCAAATCCGAATTGCTTTCCATTGGGCATTGTAATAAAAAAATTATCCCCAACCTTTAGTCCATACTCCGCAGCAAATGCATAGGGAATGGCGATTTTCCCGCTCTCCACGTAGAATGGGGAGTTGTCCTGGTCATATACCAGATTCATGCTTCTGGGCTGTTTGACCAGAATATGATGATGTGAGCCAAAGCTCTGGCTGAGCCTGTTTAAGTCAATACCCTCATAATCAATGTTCGTACAATCGAAGGTGATCCCCTCGGAATGCTCGATCCTTGCGTCCGGATAGAATTCCTTTATGATCTCTTCCATTCTCTCCCGCTGCCGGTCCCTGTCCGCGTATAACAGCTGATAGCCGATGATCGCGTCATAAGGCTTGCACCTCTCCCGCGACACCGCCACTCCCCTGGTGTTCGCGAAGATCAGGAGCATGCTCGCGGTGATCAGCGTCGATACGATCACCATAAACAGCAGGATGATGACGTTCAGTCCCCTGCCATCCTTCAAATCCTTTTTGATCATTCGAAAAAACATAAGATTACTCCTAACGTCGCCGAAGCGATTTTCTCTGTATTTACTGTAGCATAGTTTCGAAACTGAAGTCAGTATAAAACAGAACTTTTTAAAAAGTCCTTAAAGAAAAAATCTTTTTTAAAAAATTTATAAAAAACGGAGAGCCCGTCTTCTTAGGCTCTCCGAATGCATATTCATTACATTTTGAAGTTTTAACGCTTACGCCCCTGCTTTCCCGTACGCTCATAAAACAATTTGTATCCGTAATGGAAAACACCAGTCCCGTCGGAATGGAAACAAAGTTAAGGCAATTAACAGTATCAGCATTCCCCAATGGTCTGTCAGATACCCGGAAATTGTCATGCGATGCCTCCTATCCGAATAGCCGTAATGGCAACCTGATCTCCCGTGATCGCCGCGTAAACCGTACGATTCACGTCCTTGATCACGGCCTTATTCCTCATACATATTCCAGCATTTTCAGTTATGACGGTGATCACGTCTCCCTCAACCTGAAACGTAACGGTAGCGTCATATCCTTTTACGTTATAATCCTTCCAAGCATCCCAGCCTTCGAAATCATCGCTCTTAGTAATGTCCAGCTCCACGGAACAATGAGGATCCATCTCCCAGAATTCTCCGTCGAAACGCATAAAGGCAAGTTCTTGATAATTATTTCCATTCACCTTTCCGTCATCGGAACAGAATACGTCCACAAACGGACAATGCCATACAAGTCTCGCGGTTGGCAGGTTCTTCGTATGGAAGGAAATCTGCAATCCATCCCTGATGGGGATTCCTTCCGTTGCGTCCGTTCGATATCCGTCGATCTGCACGTTGGGAATATCTCCCGCAGGACCGTTAATATAGCTGATCTCCTCCGCGATCCTCGGAATGTCGCCGTCAACCCATTCCTTCTCCGCCTTTTCCAATTTGACGTCACTGATCTTGCAATACTCGCCAGTCAGTCCCAAGTAGACAAACCTTGTACCATCCGGTAGCGCGACAATGATTTCCGCCGTCTGCTTTGTTCCCGCGATCCTGATCAATACGTGATCACGCACCTTTACGGCTTCAATCACGTATTCACCATCCTTCAGGCCTTCTGACAACTGCGTTTTTGAGAAAGTCGTCTGCATTTTTCTTGCGCCAACGGTCAGGTTGCGTCCGTCAAACCAGATCTCTCCATATTCAAAATAACACAGCTCCTTGACCTCTTTTTCCGCACTATGTACCCTTCCATCCAGGGAATCAAATAAAACTAAGGACGGAACCGGAATTCTCCCCGCATACTCTTCCGCGTGGCTTACCGTCACGTGAATGGTCGTCATGCGCGGCGTTACCTGTATCCCTTCCGATACCTTACTCCTTCGCTTACCAATGACGAACTCGGATTTTCCTGAAAGCTCCCCGGCTTTCTCCCGCTCACTCATCTCATACTCTGGATCCATGTCTATGAGACGCACCATCAAACGGGCATACTCCGGATCAAACTGCGTGCCGGCACCCTTGACCAGTTCTTCCCGCACCATTTGCTGCGGGATCACGTCGCGATAACTCCTCTTTGACGACATTGCAACGTACGCATCCGCCACGGAAATGATTCTCGCGATCTCAGGGATGTCCGTTCCCTTTAGGCCATACGGATAACCTTTACCGTCATACCTCTCGTGATGACCGCTCGAACTAATGCTAACGTAGGGATACTCACTGATGCCCCGCAGGATCTGTGCTCCAAAAAGGGAGTGCTTCTTGACCTCCTCATATTCCTCTGCAGTGAGCTTCCCTTCCTTGGTGATAATGCTCTCAGAAATCCCGATCTTTCCAACGTCATGAAGCAGAGCGGCATAATACACTTCATCGCACTCTTCTGCGCTCAACCCCTTCATTTCAGCAAGCTTGCGAGAATACTCGGCAACCCTCATCGAATGACCGCGCGTATAGCCATCCTTCGCATCAACCGCATTTGCAAGTACTTCCGCAACGTCTATCGTAAGCGTCCGCATTTTCTGATAGGACTCCTTCAGCTTTTCGTACGACTCCCGGCGATACACCGCGGAAAGATAACAGTAATACTCCATAATGCACAGGACCATGACAGCATTCGCAAAACCTAAATCTTGTCCAACTTCCAAAAGCGACACAAGAGTTAACTGCACAAACGTCACGAGCAGAATGACACTCTTGTGCCACTCGCCCGCCCGGATGGCAGCTGCTATGATGCACGCTAAGATAAGAAGATACGTTAACTGCACGTAATAGATTGTCAAGTACAGCAACCCGCTCACCCATATTCCTTCGCCGGAAGCGTCAAATCTGATGAACGCCTGACTATACAACGCCGATGTATAAACCAGCATATTGATCACTGCAGGAATGATGCAAAGCAGCTTATATTTTTTGTCACGCAGGATGATGAGCAGTTCCGTCAGGATCACGCACGGATGCAAAACAAAGCTTAGCATGCACGTCAAAGTGCAAATAATGTCTAACAGCGCTCTCGTTTTCCGTGAATACGCTGTCACGCTCGTACCCACGGCCAGCATTTCAAAGATCGTGACCGCAAGCATCAGAACTATGCTCGCGACAAAAAGCTTCGTCTCCGGCATCTTTAATTTCCTGTTTGCGAAAATCATTAAACCGAATGCAATCAGGATCATAAGCAGCATAAAATTTTCCGTAACGTAAAAGCTTATCATATTCCCACCTCAAGATCTCATATTTTCAATACGTTATTTCCGTCCGCAATACGCGATCGCGTCAACCTGAAAATGCAAACCATCTTTCCCGCCCACGTGCGCAAAGTTCGTCTCGATGGATTTACGCGCGGGATACTTCCCGTGAAATCTCTCCTTGATAACCTTCTCCATAATGGGAATGTTGTAAACGTCCCTAAAGAGACAATCCATCTGCACCACGTTCTCCAGCTTCAGTCCGACCATGGCCAGCCGCGCTGCCATATTGTCGAAGGCGCCGTTGATCTGCTCCTCGATCGTCCCGCCGATATTACCAACGCAATAACTCAGGAAGCAATAATCTCCCGCCTTCACGATGCCGGAATGCGCCCACTGTTCATTGACGTCATAACGCTCAATTCCGTCAGCGCCCTCCTCTGGCTTATCCTGCACGCTTTCGGGAGCCTTCGGCTGCAGATTCTCTGCCGGCTTCGCGATCACGCCTTCCGGTGCATAACACTCCTCAATCTTTTTAAGGATGGCACTGCGCGATCCCAGGTAGAAAGAGATTTCAGCCCCCGTAATGATCCGCAAGTCATCCGCCTTGTCATAGTTAAAGGGGTCATCAGAAACAATTCTCAGTACGGAAGAATCCATCGCATCATATTCCATGGGAATGCAACAATATTTCAAAGCCTTATCCTTGGAAAGGCTGCTCAGCGCCCGTGGCCCAATCTCAATCTGCGCAACGTCACAATACGGCACCCCCGTCACCATCGACTTGGCCTTGCATACTTCCTCCTCTGACGCTTCCTCCGCCTTCATGCCCTTATCCGCAAAGTACTTTTCCAATTTTTCTTTGATTTCTTCATTTGTCATGACGTTACCTCCTCCCACAATCGTAAGTCAAGCGCTACCCGCTTTATTATATCAAAAATTGACTGAAAAAGATACCATAAACGTCAGCTTTTTACTTTTTTATGGTAAATTGCTCATATTTGGATACTATTTTTTGAATCAGCTTCCCTTGCGCGTCTCGGAATTCCTCCCAGATTTCATTTCCGTGTTCATCATAGAAAAACGTACGCGTATCTATAAGCGTACCTCTTGCATCATATAAAGCTTCCTTACTCAGATTCCCATCCTCGTTATATTCATATTCAGTATAACGAATCATCCTGCCTCCAGTAGCGTGTTCACTCATTTTTATCAGGCGTTCTTCCTCATCATATTCATATTCCAGGCAATACTGATAAGAAGAGACCAGTTCCCCCTGATGATAAATCTCGATCTCACAGATGTTTCCGCGCTCGTCCCTTTTGTATTTTGTATTTTGGTCCAGGAAATCGGTATTGTCTATGCTTTTGACGGTGGCTCCCGTTATCATGCCATCCTCAAGCACGTACTCGTAATGGTAACTATCGTCTCCCACGTAATCTTCCTTTTCGTACCACGTGGGCCTCCCGTCTTCAAGAAAGCCTCCATAGGTCATGACGTATATCAGATTCTGTGCTTGGTCGTAGCACTCTTCCTTGACCTGATTCCCCTTGTCATCATAGAAAAAACGGTTGATCCTGTCCTGATTGGGCAAATCTGGAAAAAATATTGTCTGCCTCGTACAAAGCCAAATCTTTTCGCCATCCGGCTCTGGAACCTCGTCTGACGCTCCCTCTTCCCCTAACGCATTCTCGCCGACGCTCCCGCCGCTACTCCCATTGGCCTTCTCACCGGCGCTCACGCCTGCCTGCCCGTTGTCGCTTTCCGACTTCTTTCCCGTTTTATTTGAGCATCCCGCCAGGCAGAGGAGGAAACATACCCCTATGATCAAAAACACCGCTTTTATCCGTTTCACGTCATTTCTCCTTCCCGGATAATAATTCAAAGATGCTCTCGTCCTTGTCTCCGCTCTTTCCGGCCGACAAAAGAATCTGAAGAAGTCCCAACGCCAGCATGTAATACAAACCTTTTCCCACCGTGTGTTCAAACACGTCCAAACCCATTAGCTCGTTATACTCCATGAAAAACATGTAAACGTTGCAGATCAGCGTTATTGCGCTCAGGCTCTCAAAGAGACCCACAAAGAAATTCCACTTCTTTGCCAGCTCTCCGTTTTTGAGCCACGTCAAAACGATGGCGACCAGCTCCATGAGCACCAGGATAACGTAAATCACCTTTATGACGATTGCGAGATCTCCCCCTATGAGCTCCGTAGCCTGTATCCCATTCTGCGATCCCGGATTCAGCAAATCCAGCGCCGTCGCGTCAAAATGCTTCATAAATGGCATGTTGATCATATAAATTGAAAACAGACAAAGAATACTCATGACTACTTTTCTTTTTTTACTCATTCCTTTACCCCTCTGCGCTGACAGCACCCTGCCTTATGTCTTTCCTTTTTGAAAATGTATCACGTGACGATGCTAAAATCAATACGCCTGGAGCAAAAACTGAGGAAACTCCCTTATTCCCGCATGAGCACGTATTGACCGCCGTAGCTATCCCTGTTATACTAAAGGCAGTCACGTTAACGTTTTTTTGCTATAAGAAAAGGGAATGAATATGACAGTTAAAAACATGATGATGACAAGAGGCCATATTGTTCTATGGCTAGATGGAGACCGATTTGTTTACATGCAAGGCGAACTCACGCTCGGGCACAAATTCTACGTGGATCTTCCCGTTGATTGGTATTGGATCAAGAAACCTTTACGGAATTTTTATTTTCTGGAAGATGAGCAGATCATCAGGACCGTGACCCCCCTTGAAAAAAAGGATATCATCGCTGCCGTAAATGAACGAAACCGACGGGAGGAATTTCAGATTGTTTTTGATTGATTACGGCTACCCTCAATAGTTAAAGCAAATGCATTACTGCACTAGCCGTCAACTACTGCGAATAGTTGGCTTTCCTTGTCTGAAAATGTATCACGTGGCAATTTGCGAAGTCAATAAGCCGTAGATACAAAAATTCAGGAAAACTGAGGAAATTCCCTTATTCTTGATCTTCACATACCCCGTCCCAATAGTCTTCGCTGATCACCAGCCCGGTAATTGCATCGACGATAATATGACTGGTTTCATTGATGGTGAAATCATATTCCAAAGTGTCGGTGAGGACGTTATAGGTCAGAAGATACTCTGAGTAAAATCCATCCTGCTCATAATCGCAGAGCTCATCAGCGTGTTCCAGCGCCAGTTCCTTGACGGCAGGGAACAGAGTCGGTGCCAGTATCACCCACGAGGTGTCAAGTTCCTTCACGGGCTCGCCTCTTATAAGACTCAGATTAGGTTTCGAAACGTCGACCTCCGTCCAGTAACAGACCTCCGGGATAACCGCTCCGTTTAAGTATTGCCGGGCGTAAAAACGCCACTCACCGGTTTGATACATTTTGGTGAAACCCGTGACAAACACATCCTCCGTGAGTTCCTGATCAACTCGCTTCAAGTATTCCACGATCTCCTTCTCATCATCGCTTGAAAGATTTCTCCCCTCAAAGACGTTATAAGAATAATATACATGCGCGCCAATTTTTCCCATCACGTCATTGCGGAACGTTTCCTGCATAAGAACGTGTCGGCCGTTCTTTTCCCGAGAATTTTGAGAACCGAAAAATCCATCCGCCGAACCGGAACCAAAAGCCAATGCCAACAGTGTCGCCCATAACAAAACAAAAGAAAGCTTGTTCATAAAAATTCCTCCCTGCGTACGTCTCTATATTCTTACAGACGGCACTCGGGAGGAAAAGTTTTAAACATCACATAAATCAATCAATGCCGCACTTTTACGGCACCTTACCGTTACTCTTTGCTTCCCGCCAAACGTGCAGGTATATAGTGTCAATTCAAAATCCGTCCGGATCATCTCTTCTACTTGATCCGGATTTAATATCTCGATCTCCTCTACAACGTAACCATGCTTTGTTCCATCCGCGCCGACCAGAATCACTTCGTCTCCGCGTTTCACCTTGGAAAACCTTCCGAAGCCGCTTTTATAATTGTGGCCGGAAATGACCAGTCCGTCTTCAATGGAACCATAATACTTGCAAGGAACCTTCTTGAGAATTGTTTCACTCAATTCATCCGAAACCGGCAATTCCAATTCTATGCCCGGTATAAAGAGAACGCCCAGATAGTTTATTCCATCAACGTAAACGGTTTCATCCAAAGAATCATTGCCTCTGGCCAACTCCTCAGCTTTGTCCGTTATCGCCGGATCCGCACCCACGTCATTGTTCATCGGATCATCCTGTTTTTGTTCCGGCAGATCGTCCCGTTTTTGATTCAGCATTTCCTCCCTGATCAAAGAAATGGTCTTCCCTGCCTCCTCAGCAACCTTTGCATCTTCCGCGTCATTCGCCAAAAAAAGGAGAAGAGCTCCAATCAGAAAGACCACTCCAATGGCAATACACGGAATCCCGGCCTGCACGTGCTTTCTTTTCATGCTCTACTCCTTTTTCAGTTCCATGCGTCTGAGATAAACTCCCACGCAAACAAAAACAATTCCTAGGCCTGCCAAAACAAATATGGGCCATTTAAGTTGTCCAGTCTGGATCAACATTCCCGTATTTGAAACGTAAACGCAGCCACCTTCTTCACTGTAAGAAACGACGTAACCCTTCGGAACTTCTTTCTCGCGGACGGTCCACACATCCGCCACGGAAAGGCCTTCCCATTTATAAGACCAGTGATTTCCGTCCGAGAGCGTAATTTCCCCGACCGGTGATCCGTTTTTTAACAACTCAATCACAACGGAAGACGGCCTGTTATGACCATTGTCGTTCCAAAGCTTTTTCACCGTCAGCTTCTTGCTGACTTCTTTGCTGGTCGCCAGCGCCTTTGGCGTCGCGATTACGTAATAATTCCAAAGAGCGTCATCGGATTGCGGCAATGCCATCAGGAACGGAGAAAACGTAACGCCATCCGTTACGGCACTTACGTAAATCAGATAAAGCCCCGTCTCCAGCCCATGATAAATAGCTTTTCCGTCGCTTCCGGTCACGGCCTTTGTCGGAGCAATCGCGTGATCCATGGAATACCGAAATACTGCCGTTATCGTTCCCGTCGACTCAATGCTTGACAGATCCAATCCGGAATCGGCAAAGTCACCGGCAGGTTTGTAAACCACTTTCTCGCCTTCTACTTTGACGTCAGCCACCTTCGTCAGATTGACTTCACGGTTCTTTACTATGTTTCCAGACAAATCCTTGAGCTGGATTTCCGCCGTGCCAAGACGCATGAGATCAATGTCTTCCGGCTTCGGTGCCGCCTTACAGGTAAGGCTCAGCATGACGTGACACGTCAAAAGGAGAAGCACCGCAATCCATTTATTCAATTTTTTCACGGTTTGCCCTCCTTTCCGGCGCATCGTCACTCCTCGTCATCGCTTTGTTTTTCTTTCTTCATGCTTGCAAGCTTTTTGTTCAATCTCTTTAATCTTCTCTTCCTGTCTCCGTAATCCAGAAACGCCAGGAAGCTAAATGCAATCACAACCAATGGAATCAGGATAAAGATCGCCACGATCCACGGCTCGATCTGGAAAGCTTCATTGGCCACGTAGATTTTCGGCGCGGAAACAGGTTCTTTTTCGCCCCGTGCGCCCCTCACCAACAGTCTGTGCGAGTTGATGCCATAGGGCGTGCAGGTAAGCAACGTACAATAATCCTTTCCGTCTTCAATCTTAAGGTCTTCAGCCTCCGTCGGAAGCACAATCTTAACCTGATCAATGACGTAAGTCAATTCCACGTCATGAATTGTGATGGTAAACGAATCTCCCACTTCCAGCCTATCCAAATCCGTAAACAATTTCGCACTGGGAAGTCCTCTGTGCCCTGACAGCACGGCATGCGTTGAGGAACCTCCCACGGGGAAGCTCGTCCCCGGGAGATGTCCGACGCCAATCTGCAGCACTTCTTGCTCAACGCCGTGATAAATGGGCAATTCCACTCCAATTTTATCGATGGATATATATCCCATGATACCGGTTCCGGTAATGTTTAAGGTTTGATGATATCCCTCGATCAGCCACGGTTTATAAAAAGCATCCGGCGTCTTGGCGAGCGTCTGATTATACTCCTTCGCCTCCTCGACGTCCTTCCGGAGCTTTTCCGAATCGAGTCCCTCGATAAAACTGTGATATTCCGTAATTACCTTGGATGAGTGCCTTCTGTTCACGTAATCACTTAGCACCGGATAAAGCATAATTCCGACACCAAGTACAAAAATCAAAAATATGACTATGCCGGATAAGTGTTTTTTCATACCAAATAAACTTAGAATTCCTTATTGCTGACTCTTCTCTTGGTGATAACCAGCGTAACGGCAAGAAGAACCAAAACGGCACCGATCAAGTAAAACAGCACGGTACCCATGCCACCGGTTTCAGGCATGTGAATACCCTTATTATTCTCGATTTCAAGCTCGATCACGCCATTGTCAACGATTGCATTTCCGCTGGTAACGGTCCAGGTACAACCGGTCAGCGTGGGTTCTGCGGTAACGGTTACGGTCACGTCTCCGATCGCATTGTAACCACTGGGTGCCTCATCCTCGTGAATCACAAAGCTTCCGCTGCTGATACCCGTAAACTCAATGTCGCCGGTAGCATTTGTATACGCGCTTGCGTTAATGGGTAACGTGCTTGTGGTCTTATCTACAACCGTAACTTCCGAGTACTTAACGGTGGGGTCACCCTGCTCCTCGGTGGGCTTCGTGGTGGAGAAGGAACCGTCCTTTAACATGTAATACGTTCCGCTGGCATCCACCTGGTAAATCTTTCCATTAATCATCGTAACCTGCGTAGCTTCACCGGAAATCGTAAACTTTGCGCCGGCCAACTTCTCAAACGTTTCTCCGTCAACCTTGGTTAGGTGAACCTTGGTCGTATAGGTAACGGTCTTGATTTCGGGCGTCTTGCCAACGGGATCATCAGAACTGGGTTCGTCAGACGTAGAAGTAACCTTGATATTGGGGTTGTTGGAATACGTTAATCGTGCCGTATTGGGATTGCCGTCCATGCCGCCAACAACGGCGTTCTGATTCAGGGTTGCGGAATAAGTAATGGTGATTGCCTTGCCGGCAAGTGCCTTATACTGAATGAAATTCTTGAAAACTACGGTAAATTTCTGACCGGACTTTTTCACCTGAACGTCTACGGTACCGGTATATCCCTCAATTTCTACTGCCACGTCATCGTTAAAGGTTAATCCGTCACCCAACGTATCTTCCACTACGAAGAAGTATTTCTCTTCATAACCAGTCATCGCGGGAACGGCGGAGGTAATCTGATAATTAATCTTATCACCGATGGATGCAACGTTTGCTTCAACGTTTTTGGAGCCTTCCACGATCTTCTTGTCAATCGTCGGAACTTCTGCCTTTGCGGCGATGGTCACGTCTCCCAGAACCTGAAGCATAAAATCAGTATACGCCGCATTATTCTGAGCACTCAGGGAGCCGTCCTTGTCCTTAATCAAATAATAACCCGGTCCAGCCGAATTTACGTTAAGCTCGCTGCTTCCGCTGGCGCTGGCCGTGGTAAGATAATTCGAAACCACGTCTGCAAAATTTGTTGCTCCTCCGGGGAAGCTTCCATCTGCCAGAATCTTTGCCAACGCCTCAGCAGTCGTTATGCTGCTGGTAATAACGGTATTGTAATCCGCAGAGCCATGCAGGAACGTCATCAATGCGTCACTATCCACGCCTTCGCCCCAAACCACGTTGGAGAGAACCTTATTTTCACCGGTACCGTAAACGGTGCCCGCGAAAATCTGATACGCCTCGAAGGTATGCGTTGCTTCGTCATTTGTACCATTCGTGATGGTAATCTTGTAATCTGCCGCAAATACCGTCATGCCCAGGAGCAATACGGTAATCATGCAACTGATCAGTGCCAATAAGTTCTTCTTTGTTTTCTTCTTCATGCCTGTCTTCCTTCCTTATCTCTCATATATTTTCATTCTTATTTATCAGTTTACGCGGATCCGTCTCCGGCACAGCAGAAATGCCGCAAATCCAATGAGCATTATGCCTGCCGTCAGGTAAATGATCGTTCCCCCGCCTCCGGTTTGCGGCAGGAGGTAGGTTGCCTCATTCACGAACTCAAACGTTCCAAACGGATTAGGATTCAAAAGCTCTGCAGTGACTATTCCGTCTTCGTCCATCGAAATCCGAACCGTCACCGGGATTTCCGTGGTATCGTATTGATACGGCCCCGGCACGTCCGGAATCACTTCGCGTATCTTATAGTTGTAAATCAATGGGGTACCCGACGTAACCGTGCCGTTTTCCAACTCATACGTCAAGTCCTGGAAAACAATGTTGCCATACTCGTCATTTGACGTTACGTCGATCACGCCGCCGTCTTCATCCACCAGTTCAAATTGGAAGAGATTGGGCTCCAGCGTGCCGCCCGTCACCGTCTTTTTGCCTTCCATCGACACCACTACGTAATTCTTTTGCGTTCTAAGTCTCGACGTGAAATCCAGCCCCGAATGATTCGGACACTTGTTCCTTGCGTCGATCACAGCCTGCGGTCCCAATGGAATCTGAATGTTCTGCACCACAAACTGACTTTCCGCCTCAGACTCACTGATCTCGCTCGCCGGCGTTGTGTGCGCAGTCCCGTTTGACTGTCCGTACGTTCCCGTCTCCACAACCTTTTCCCTCAGGAAATACGTAATGTCCACGTCAAACAAGGCATGATCTGCGTCTTTATGCCGGAACATCTTCGTGCTGTTGTGTCCTTCGGAATCCCACTTGGACGTCAGCTCATACTGCGTCGTCCCCGGCTGACCATTCTGCATGTAATCCCTTGTCACGTAATGCTGCAGCTCTGCGTTGTTTTTGTCATATACGTAAGCATGATTTACCTTTGTTACCTCAGACTCATAGACGTAAGTGGTTCTTACGTAATTCCCCTGCGCGTCGTAAACGGTCTTAACGTCCTTATACCATCCGCCGTCAGCGATTTCAATGTCCGCATGATCCGCTTGATCATTGTTGTCCAACACCTCTACGTAGAATAGGATGTCATTAAACCACCAAGCGTTATCATCTCTGTCTAAATGAACTGCAACCTTTCCGGTTCTGTTTGCAACGTACTGTGCATGAATGTAATTCTGATAAGTATCTCCAACCCGGTGAGTCACGTCAAAGTCATAGGGATGCTCTGCAGTTCTTCCAAGAATCCCAGGGTTACCGTTACCTTCCACCCAGAATCTATAGCCATCCGTCGATCCCTCCGTGGCATACAGTTCCAAAACCTCTCCCACGTACAGCACGTATGGCGCGTCTACGTGGTTTACGTAATATCCTCCGCTCACTGGTGCGGAATAAAAATTATAACCATTCAAGAACTCATGTATTTTGTCTTTTTCGGAAGATCCAAGAGCCGTTATGACGTAAACCGAAAAGGTCTCCGTCTCAAACACGGCGCCTTCCTGGTTTTTTTGCTCCGTGCTGACCAGTTCCACGCTTCCGTCATCATGCTGGTGAATCAGACATATCTCACCCTCGGAAAGCGTTTGTTCCGTTGGAAGTGAAATCTTAACCTCCACCTTTTGGTTCTCCAGCGGATCCAGCTCATTGCCGTTTTCATCCAGGAAACAGATATCCACCGCCACGGCATCAAGTACCACGTCTCCGTAAGCTGCCGCTCTTTCGGCCGCCTGCAAGGCTTCCGTCTTTGAGACGTCCTTGACCGTCATAGTCACGTTTTGGCCAAATGCATCCTTCGGTGCAACGGCCCACACCTGAACTCCCGCAGGAGAAGTTGCATGGAAGGATTCTCTTTCGATTTCCTCCTGACCGCCTGCAGAAGGTTCCTCGCCCGTCTGGCCTTCGTCCTCCGGCGTTTCTCCAGGTGGTTCCTCGCCCGTCTGGCTTTCGTCCTCCGGCGTTTCTCCAGGTGATTCCTCGCCCGTCTGGCCTTCGCCCTCCGGCGTTTCTCCAGGTGTTTCCTCATCCGTCTGGCCTTCGCCCTCCGGCGTTTCTCCAGGTGATTCCTCATCCGTCTGGCCTTCGCCCTCCGGCGTCTCTCCAGGTGATTCCCCGCCCGTCTGGCCTTCGCCCTCCGGCGTTTCTCCAGGTGCTTCCTCGCCCGTCTGGCCTTCGCCCTCATTACCGCCAACCGTTTCATCGGTTCCCGGCGGGGCTCCCTGTCTTACGTTGGCCGAGGTGATCAGAATGCTCTCGTCCTCCATCGCGATTCCGTCTCCCCGAAGTCCCCAGAAAACACCAAATCCAAGCGTCAAACACAACAATAAGACGACGGGCAACGCCCTTCGTCTTACTCGTTTTCGTCTCTTTATTCTGTTGAGATGGTTTTGAGCTTTCTTGTTCAATCTACTTCCTCGTCCTCTTTACTGACGCCATGCCACATTCTAACCAAGACCGTTCCCAACACCTGACTCTTGTCCACAAAACCTATTGCCGAATTTCGGCTGTCAATGGACGTTTCCCTGTGATCGCCAAGGACAAAATACTTTCCGTCAGGCACCTGCATGGGAAATTCCAGATCGCATTTTCCCCTGCTTTTCTCGCTTACGTATGGTTCATCGACCAAGTGATTGTTCACAAAAATATTACCCTCATCATCCATGTCGACGTAATCGCCCGGAATTCCGATGACTCGCTTGATCAAAAGCTTGTTCTGCCAAGATATGCAACAAAGCTGTCCCGTCTTAAAGCCTCCGCTTTTGCGAAGCAATAAAACGTCCCCGTCACTTAACGTCGGCTCCATGCTGTCTCCGGAGACTTGAATTACTGGGAAAAACAGAAACGATAACAGAACAGAGATTGCTGCCACCACAATCAAAGTGGATATGGTGCTGATTAGCGTTTTCCAAAACAAAGCATTATGTTGAAGACGCTTCTTCTCCTTAAGGACTTCCGCTTCCGAGGGAACATACTTGCCAACCCGGTTTTCTTCAACCATATCATAGACAAGATCTACTAATTCTTTACGACTTAGATCTTTTAATTCACGTTTTTTCAATTTTTCACCCTTTTCAAGCAATTAAACGTAACCGCTTACATCCTTGTTTGAATCGTTTTACTGGGCTTCACAAAAACTATATCATTAATAAAAGTTTATGTCAATATTAAAATATGAGCATAAAATATAAAAAAACGGGAAAACTGTAACAATTGTGTTACAATTTTCCCGTTTTTATTTTCAATTAGTTTTATCCCTTCATCGGCGTTCCCTGCGTATCCTCGTTACGGTAGATCATGCCCACGTCCGCAAAAGCTCCGTTACGTCAAAATCATGTCCCACCCTCATTTCTTCACAAACACCGCCGATTATCCAATCTCCCACGTGACCGTAACCGTATCCGACACCTCAATGTCATCGGGTTCAATGTTCACGTCATACGATCCGCTCGCCTTGCATGCCATCATGGGGCGATTGCGGAAGCTTTCACCCATGGGACTACATTCGAAATTAAGTTCGCCCCAGGAATAATCAATGCTCTGGATCTGCTTTAGCTTCACGCCTGCAGCCTTCGCCAGGACGGCTGCCTTTGCCTTCGCATCCTCCACGGCCTTGCCGAGGAGCTCATTCTTTGATGCTTCCTTGTCCTTCACGGTGTAGCTGAGCCAGAACTCAGGCGTGATCTTCTCCGCGTTGGCAAGCGCGTAAAGTACCTTCCCAAGCCTTGCATTGTCAGAATCGAACTCCACCTTCATCTCGTGCCGGAACTCATATCCGACAAAGCGCTCCTTCCAATTCCCGTTCTTCGTCTGATAACTCTCACGCTTCGTATTCACGTTAAACGAGAGCGTCTTTACGTCCTCCCGCTTGAATCCCAAGCCCTCCAGAATGTCCTTCAGGACCTCCGTATCCTCGGAGGAACGGCGCAGCGACTCCTCATAAACCTTATAACATCCCTCCAGCGTGACCGTAATGCGCGTCACGTCCGGCTTTACCTTGAGATTGCCCTTTCCAGTCACCTTGATCAGCCTCTTGTCTTCCATCCATTCTTCCTCCGTTTTCATCCTAAATCACTGAAGACGTTTCCTTACCAGTCACTGTCCCAGTCCCAGTCATTATCGTAGTCATAATCCCAGTCATCATCATCGTCATTCCAATCATAGCTCCAGTCATCATCGTCATCCCGGTCATAACTTTCACTATAGCGTTCATCCCGGTCGGAACTATTACTATATCTGTCATTCTGACTGCCACTGCTCTCACTCTGGCTGCTGCCCGAAGAAGAACTGCCGAAGGGTTCGATCTGCAATCCGGAAATGCTTGTGGCATAGGCATCATAATCCGCCACGATCCCTTCGACTTTTGAATCAACTACGTAATCCCATTTCCCGCTCCCGAAATCATAACAAAACCATAAGTACCCAGTGTTGTAATAATATGCATCGTTATAGTAATAATACCCGGAGCGATACAACGTATTTACGTTCTCCGCTGCCTTATTCGAGGCCTTATTCGCGGCATCGCTCGAGGCATACGCGATCAAACCAACCACGGCGATCAGTGCAACGATGACGATGATTTCATGAACCGAATCTTCAAATTTATTTCTTTTTTTGTAGTAATGCGTCGGAATATATTGTTGATAATAATTATACCCGCTTGTATAGCTAGTGCTTTGAGGGAAAGGATTCCTCTGCCCTTTGGCATCTTTCGCCGCCATTTCCATTTCCCGCATTTTTAGGTAAAGCTCACTTACGGCATATGCTTCATCCGTCCCTTGATAGTGAATCACCCTGTTTCCATCCGCCTTATTCTTATAAACGACGAATTCGTCTCCGTCCCGATAAATTCCATAAGCCTTTGGCCAGACATAATTCTCATCCAAATGCAGATGGATCTTCTCCAACGGAACGTCGTTTTCCTTCACGTAAGCCTTAAATTCATCGATCGTCTTTGGTACATTGTTAGCCATAACACCATACCTCCGCTATTTCTCTCATCATTTCACTTTGCTCGGTTTCACTAGCCCCAGGTCAATAAATATGTCATCAACCTTTGACCTTTCATCATCGTCGGAATGCATACAAGATACGCGGATCACCTGTTTGCCCATTTGATATACGCCATCCTCTTGTTCAATGATAAAAGAAGGAAAATCAATCGGGACGTATCCAACTACGTATTTATATCTTATAAATCCACGCTTTAAGCCCTCCTCGTCATCGTCGGCAAACTTTTTGTAATATTCATCAGCATCCGTCTTATCAGAAAACGTAATGGCAATAAGATAAATATGATACCCTTTTTCTTTTCCATCCCTGCTCCTCCTAGAGTTCTCTCGCCTTACGTGGCCGGTGCTTCCTCCAGAAACTCCGCCAATTTTTTTATTACGTTCGCATACGCTTCAAAGACACTTTCTTCATATACGGCATCAAACTCATCAAAGACAAAATTTAATTCATAACCCCCTAGCGCATTGATAGCTTTTCCGGAAGTGGTCACCCAGGATCCCGCCTGGCTGTCTTCGGTTCCTTGAAGATACCAGTTATCCAAATAAAGGACTCCGTCTCCATGCGGTTTATCGTATCCGAAGGCATTTTCATCATAAAAACCGTCCGCGTAGTTCATCATGTTCTCTTCCCATTCTTCATCGCTTACTCCGACTTCCATATCCACTAGCACTAAGATGATGTCACATTTGCACCGTTCTTCGCATTCCGCGATCAAGTCGGTCAAAGCCTTTTCTTCATCATCCGTCAGAATGTCAGCATAGTCAAACAATCTCTCAGAGGGAGACTCATCGTTTGATCGTTTAACCTCACCACGGCTACCACTCTCGGAACTTTCAATTGACCCACTCTGGTTTTTACTCTCAGTTGTTTCAACTGATTCAGCGCTTTCTGCAACTTCGCTACTCTCTTCTGTCTTGTCATTCTCATCACTGGCAGTTTCTTTGTCTTCTTCCAACGCTTTATCGTCTGCTTTTTCAACGGAGCCAACCGAGCTTTCCATCTGATCCGTCGTCTCCGTCGTTTCTTCATTCTCCGCGCCCGATGCACAGCCACACAGGCATGCGATGATCATTAAGATTGTTGTGATCCTTAAGTATTTTCTCATTAATCCAATCCTTTCATTGTCCATATTATTTTGTCATAAGTCCACATATCTAGCAATTACATTTTATCATAGTTTCCTCATCAAAAAAACATCAAAATAGAAAACGATAAAGCGGTTTAATATGCTAATTGCTCTAAAATTATCTCAAAAAGGGCGTAACCATCTCTGGCTACGCCCACTAACCGTTTTAATTTTTGTAGTTCCGAATCACCAACAGCGCCAACAATATTGGTCTTGGGAATCTTAGTGCTCCTTCGCCATCTCCTTCTCATAAACCGACAGCGTGTAATTATCAAACAACACCCAGCATACGTCATCAAATGCCTCTGGATGGTCTTTTAGGAAGTCAGCCACGGCGCTTACGGCGACCTTGGCCGCCTCGTTCAAGGGATATCCAAACGCTCCCGTAGAGATGGACGGAAAGGCGATGCTGCGGATGCCATGTTCCATCGCCACTTCCAGGCTTTTCACATAGCAGGAAGCAAGCGCATCAGCCTCTCCCCGGTTTCCGCCATGCCATCTCGGGCCAACGGTATGTATCACATAATCGCAGGGTAAGTTATATCCCTTCGTGATCTTCGCCTCGCCAACGCGGCAACCGCCAAGCGTTCTGCACTCTGCAAGGAGCTGCGGCCCGGCCGCATAATGAATGGCGCCATCCACGCCGCCACCACCCAGAAGACTCTCATTGGCTGCATTGACGATGGCCTGTATGTCAGTTACTTTCGTTATGTCTCCCTTTATAGCTCGCATTTTATCACCTCACATAACGTCATAAATTGTTCGTTCCCATCCAAAATAGTGTATCTCTAGATTGTCTACATATTGAGAAAGAGAAAGTTTTCTCAGAAACTCTTCCTGCGCAAAAAGCTGAAGTACCATCTGAAACGGGATATGAGCTTCTTTTGATTGGCTTTTCAATCTCGTCATTACCGATGCTGCCATGTTCTTTACAGCCATACCCCCAGCACCTCTCTTACTTTTTTCTCCACATGCAGCAGTTTAGCGTATTTCATAAGCCTTGCCGCGACTTTATTGGGATCTTGAACATAGCGCTGGATGGCGACGTTAAAGACTTCTCCGTCAACTTTGTTCCTGTGAAGAAGAAGGTCACAAATCGTTCTTTCCCTGTCATATATCTTGACATGCCTACCATCAATTTCCGCTTCTTCTATCCCTACGGGATAACGGTCACCGCTAACAAAATGCGGCCTCACAATGGGATAATCGATATAAAACCTGGTTCTGGTGCTTTTATTGTCCACTGCAAGATGCCAGGCGGCCGGGGTTCTGTCCGTATATCCATAGTAATCCAGAGCACTTTCCATGCATATCACGCCATCCGGGAAGAGCGTCGTAATGGCAGGAATATCCGAAAAGGAATCCTCACCTGAATACTGATAATAACCTCGTCTAACCTGTTCAATTGCGCCTTCTTTAAGCAGCTGTTGGATCTTTTTGTAATAAAAGCCTTCCGCTTTAAGCTCAGCTGTTTTCATTAGACCGCCATATCTTTCAAAAACTGTTTTAAGACTATCGTCCATAACATTTTCCTCGCATTTATTTTGTAATACAACTTTGATATAATTTTTGTATAGATTAATAAATCAAGTATACATGGCGGATCAAAAAAAGTCAAGCCAAAAAAGGCTAACAGAGATAATCTCCGCTAGCCTCATTCACGCATCTAAACAGAATCTCTTTAATTTTCTACCTCCCGCACCGCCGGATGCGTCTTTCAAAGATCAAGATGTTTTGGTCGAGCGTGGAGTTGATGCCGATGGACATGCCGTTCAGTTCCGTCAGAGAAGAATCATGGCCGATCTCGTTCGGGATCACAAACGCAAGGCGCCAGCCCTTACAGGCATGGGCAGCGATGACCTCGCTCATGCGCTCCACGTCCACAACGCCATGCTCTTTATCCAGGATTGACACGATGTCATATTCAAACTGGTCATTGAGCTCCATGATCACCTCATCTGATAACTCTGATGAAAATTCGTTATAATTCTTCTCCTCGTTCATATACATCCTCCTTTTCTGCCTAAATCCCTCAGCGTGGCATCAATCTCCTGCATCCAGGCATTTCCGGTTTACGTGAACCCGCTTCCCCTACTCAGGCTGCCTTAAGTTTAGCGTCATGAGAAACATGTTCGTCTGATCCGCGACGTTCTGAAGTCATTGCAGTTCGTATCCTATATTATCATAAACCATTTATGGCAGAAAATATAGTGATGATTTCCGCACGTTAAGGGCATTTATCATGCATCCGGATTTTTTTGTAACGAAATCCCCTCGTCGCCGTCTAACCAATGAATATGGATAAAAAGCACAATGATGGAGGCAATGATATGAAAAAAGCTATTCCAACAATCCTAAAAGTATTGGTTTTCTTCCTTGGATGGGCTATCCTCGCGGGAATCATCACCATTCCGAGTGATGATCCTGCCATATGGAGATTCTTTGCAGAATTGATGCCATTTCTGGTCTTGGTTGTTTTTACGGTGGTCTTTCTTCTGCTCGAGAAGAAAGAAATCCGCATTCCCATAAAGGAGAATCTGGTCAAGGGTACGGTTGTCGGAACGATCACGGGCGCCATTTGGATCGCAGCTGCTGCCGGCGTGCTCATGGCGTCAAGGCAGCTGATCATATCGGATCAGGAGACGGTGCCCATGCTCTGGCTTTGGATTCTGTCCGCTTTGATCAACGTGGTCATGCAAGAGCTTCTGATCAGGGGATATATGTATCAACTGTTGAAAAAGAAATTTAATCTCCCAGCAGCCGTAATCTTTACGACGGCATTGTTTGCGCTCCTGCACGGCGGCGCATTTGAAGCCGGGGTGATCCCGGTGCTCAACGTGATCACCATGTACTTGTTTACTACGGCCTTATATGAGTCTGAAAAGACGCTTCTGGCGCCGATCATGGCACATGCCGTATGGAACGTCGTTGGCGCGCTTTTCCTTGGCGGCGTTAGCCTGGCGTCAGATTATCCCCACCTGCTGACCCTGCAGCCTTCTGCCAATACTTTGCTCTCCGGCGGCACCTATAAGATCGAGGCAAGCATCGTAACCTTTTTCCTCAACGTGGCACTGATGCTGATTTTTTTGATTAAGCCAAGGCTGTTTTTGCGTTCTTAAACTGCTCTTCCCATTTCTTTATTGCCTCGCAGAACATATCTCTTCCCGCAAGTTCTGCGTCAAGAGTTCCATTATTCCGATAAATGTTTACGTTATCCAAATAAACTTCTTGAAAGCTTTTGTCATAATATAGTTTATCGTTTACGTCATCAAAAAGTAATTCACCAAGTTTTAGCAACGCACCAAAACTAGGTTTGTAGAAAGCATATCGGATGCATTGCCGTATCTCATTTTCCTTGTTAGGTTCGTACTTACTCCTGCAATAATATAAATCGTAGTATATGCACCAAACCGAATCCAGCGTAAAGTACAATTCCGGATTAGAAAATCCAGCCTTAAACCATGTATGGGCGACGTTCAGATTACACTTATATCCATAGGCCGCACAATCATGATCTTCCATATTCATCGTCGCATAAAACCTTCCCAGGCTCTTCATGGCCCACGGGCTCTCATACTCGCATCCTTTTCTATAATATTCAATTATTTTTTCCAAGGTTTCCTTGCATGGTTCTTCCTTAAATTTGCGTCTGAAATGTACCGCCAGATTATTATATGAGAAAGAAAGCTTTTCGTCAGACTGTTTTAACGAAAGCTCAAATAAAAGGATGGCGAGATCACTCTTATTTATATTTTGGGAAAGCGCCTCCTTAATTTTTCTAAACTCTTCATTTTTCTCTTTTAAGAAGAGAGTGCGGATATAGTGGAATACTTGATCTGCCTCTTCTTTTTCGTCTGCGTGATCCAGCATGACCCCCAGATGATTTGTGCTCATGGAATGATTACATACGGTTGCACCGTAATAAGCCAAGTCTATGGCCTTTGATAAGCGCCTGTTGCGCGTGAGTCTATTTAAAGAGTCCACGCCATCTATTTCTTTTAAGTATCTAAACTGATAGTTAAACAGGATATAAGAAATCGTATATATGGCGGCCGGATGCCTTAGTTTGTTCGTTTCCACAAATTCAAACGTTTGCTCATTGCATCCAGCTGCCATACAATAATAGGTTAATGCCTTAGCTAATTTGTCGGAAGTCAGCACTCCGTCAAAATAAATTGTTTCTGCCGCAGCCAAATACGTTGACGGCTCTGCGTTACCTCTCTTAATTTCCCGTAAAATTGCTTCCTTTGCAGGCATGGAAACAAAAGATCCGTAAGCATTATACAGACTTATTAAAGATAAACTGTCAGCCGTAACGGTAATGGTTTTAGCAATGGCAAGCATCAAATAAAGTTCGATTTTCTCAGCAATGGAATAACTTGCATTTTGTAAAATACCGAGAAGTTTTTTCTTCTCTCGCCTCGAGTACATCATATGATCCTCTTGTTTCCCATTTGACTTACTCGAATAATCTTCTGTTTCTTTAACGTAACCCCTCAATATGCGATGATAATTAGCGTTGTTCTTTGAAACTGTTTCTGCCCATTCGGCAAGCTGGTCACGAAAGGCTTCAGAATCCTTCATGGCCATGAACCGATCCATCGCGCTCTTCGGAACGTAATCCCATGAAACTACATAGCTAGCCATATTAGGCTCCCATTTCCGATTAAAAAGAATTTCACAAAAACGAACTTGCGTAATGTGAGTTTGATTTTTTAAGTCCTCATAAAACGAATGCAGCAAAGACATTTGCCATTCCCCCTCTTTTGTAATATTATTCCTGTCCACTGTCCTTTAAGGCGCTTGTATTTTTTTGCGATCTTGCTTACTTCTAATGCTGAATCTCGGATTCTCGTCGCCATCACAGGCATTTACGCCAATTTCTTTATACATCCTTAAATCCTTAGTCTCGCCTATTATCCCCTTTAACCAAAACTCCATTTATTCACTAAAACTTCACTAAAACATTCTTTCTGACGTAACTTTAACCATTTCAAAACAAATCCAGGACAAAACGATTTATTCTAAGAAAAAAACAAAGGAGGACACTGTTATGAGTACGAGTATAATTTATGTTATTTTTAATGCAATCGCATACTATTGGGGCATCACCGTCACTACGATTCAAGGAATCGACAAACGCGAGCTCAAGCTCTGCTGGCCAATTCGAGTAATCTGCGTCGGCTTTGGCGGCGGCGTACTGCGCGATCTGGTCCTGCAGACGAAGATCTGGCTCTTGACCCCTGCCGCCCGTCCCGACGTCCTTTTGACGCTGCTTTTTGGAATCTTTTACATGATTCTCCACAAAACCATTTACTCTCATAAGCCTTCCAAAGACTTAGCCGAGGCTTACGCCTTTCTGGGAGACTTATTTGGTTGTTGTGCGTTTCTACATTTGGGATGTGACAAAGCCGTACTTCTCGGTGCATGTCCTATTAGTGCAATGATCTGCGGAACCGTCACCACCATTGGCGGCGGAATTTTGGTACACGGCTTATACGCCTTCCGCGCAATCCGGAAATCTTGGAAGTTTTATCTGATGATCATCTTCTGCTCGACCGTTTACTGCATGATTCCTTCCAAGTTGCTTACATACATACTGCTACCTACATTATACTTGGGTTTAGCATTCCATGGCGTCAAACTGTTCCAGCTTCCCTACCGCGGAACCAGGTTGCGCCTGAACCGTGCAATGATCATCGGAAAAATTAGATACTTCCAGGGCCATTATGATTCCTACAAAAAGGTATATCACAAGCTGCTTGCCCGAGCCAAAAACATCTCTCTGGGACGCAGGCACCGCCTGCTTTTCCGTCCGAAGAATGCTTAATGTACCGGCATCCGCGACGGAAGAGGGCGTAACCACCTCGGGCTACGCCCTCTCCAACCACTCACTTATTCCTCGTATACCTGCAGGCAGGATAGCCCGTGCAGCCCCAAAAGTCGCCGTACCGTCCGCTCTTAAGCCGCAGCACGCAGCCACAGCGCGGGCACTTCTGCACGCTGGCTGCCGCCTCGGAAGGATGCTCCATCTCCTTCGCCAGACATTCAAAAATCTTCTGGTTCATCCTGCAGTCATTCAGCGCACGATGCGCCCCCGCAGAACTAATGCCATAATGACCGGCCAGATCCGTCAGCTTATAATGATGCAGGCCCGGAAGATAGGCCTGCGCGATCTGCAGCGTGTCCACGTAATCATTTCCGATAGTCTTTCCAAAGAACCTCTGGGCATCGCGGCAGATAAACTTCATGTCAAAGGTATGTATGTTGTGCCCAACCAGCACGTGATCTCCGGCGAATTTCAGGAAGTCCTCCAACGCCTCGTCAAAGGTCGGCGCCTCCACCACCATGTCATCCGTGATGCCATTCACGTCACTTGCAAAAATCGGGATGTGCATGCACGGATTAACCAGCGTCGAAAACTCATCGACCACCTTTCCATCCAAGACCTTGATGGCAGAAATCTCCACCACTTCATCCTTCGCAGTGGAGATGCCCGTAGTCTCAAGATCGAAGATGACATAGTCTTTTACGTATGTATGTAACAGCTTACCAGCTTTTGTAGACAACATATAGTTTCTCCTCAGTATCGCGAAAATTACGGCGGAGCAAAAACATTTGCTTCTTTCAGATTAGAATATTTTTCTCATTCCTTGCACATACAATAAGAATGTGTTATATTCTTTTTAAGGGGAAAGCCGTAGAGACGGCTACCCTCAATAGTTTAATGCCAAACTAGCGTTTAGCCGTCAACTACTGCGAATAGTTGGCGGCTATTTCTTTTTTACCCCTTCATCAGCGTTCCCTGCATGTCTTCATTACGATATATCATGCCAAGGAATTCAGGGAGGTTTTGGGCGACGAAATACTCCTCGTTGTCCATCTCGTTGTCGATGCGGATGATGATCGGCTCGCCGTCCGCGGAGACCGTACGGAAATCCATGTAATACATGTCATGGCCGGCCGTCTGCGTTTCGCCAAAAGGAATGCCCACGTCGGGATACTCCCACTCATCACGCCAGTTATCAAACATTTCTTCCAAGCCATTATATCCATTCTGATCAGGCGCGATGCCATAGATGGTAGAAAGCCAGCTCTCGTCATAGTCATCCCCAATGATACCGCCATTCCAAGTCCGCAAAAGCTCCAGATACGACGGCGGGAATTTATATCCAAGCTTCTCCTCCGCCCGTCTGATCATCTCGTCCGTCGGGGCATCAAAATGGAACTGCTTCCCATATTCGCTCTCTTTGTCAAAAAGCTCCGTTACGTCAAAATCAAATGTCGACATTCATTTATCCTCCTCTTTACCTCCAGCAGAAATAACTTTCCTTCTCTGGTCCGTCCACGCCTGATTCATATCTCGCGCGGAACTCCATGTTGATCTCGCGAATCTCCTTCTTCCCGTCTATATAATCCTGATACATGTCCGCCAGACCTGCCATGCATCCGTCACAGGAACCGCTCATGTCTCCTATTGACTCCGCCACGATCCGCTCCCGCTCTTCTCTGGTGGTGTCTTTGATTAAAATTGAATCCATCATTTCCATCCCTCGATTCTATCTTTTCAGAATATCCCTTGCGCGTTCAATAGGAATGTGTTATATTCTTTTTAAGGGGAAAGCCACAGAGGCGGCTACCCTCAAATAGTTCGTATGGCTAACGTACTATGTCATTAGCCGTCAACTACTGCGAATAGTTGGCGGCTATTTCTTTTTGTCCTTAAAGACTTTGTAACAAAGTCCAATAAGGGCAACAATGAAAATACAAAATTGGAATAATTGACTTTCCTTGTCTGAAAATGTATCACGTGGTAATTTCGGAAGTCAATAAGTCCAAGCCACAAAAACCAATTTCGTCACTATCTACAAGCGTCTTCGAAAATTTCCGTCCATGCAATTGAGAAATCCCTTATATTTCAAGGGTGGAGAAGATGTCAAAACGTCTTTGTTGCCCAAGGTCGGTCATTACTCTTCCACTTCCCGAATCGCCCTGTCATATGCCATCTGCGTAACCTTATCGAACAACACGAAGCGAAATGACAATGTTGCCTTCCAGCGTTAAACGCTTTTGTGCTTTCAGAAACTGCTCCTTAAATCTGGTGCTTCCACACAGAGTAATTACCGGATACTTCCCTACCATGCGATAATCCCTGCCTTTCATAGTAATCCCTAATAATTTAAGTCTCCCACTTCTTCCATACTTCCGGCTGATACCCTATCGTTGACTGCTTCCCATTTCTTACGATCGGCGTCTTGAGTACCTGCTGATTCTCAAGGATTTTCGCAACCTTATCCTCTTCCGCGATGTACTTGATCAGCGCCAGCGCGTCCTTGTCCTTCGCATTTGGATCAAGCATGCTTTCAATGCCGCCATTCGCCTGCGCCACGGCAGTGAACTCGCCCTTGCTCATGCCCTTTTCCTTCATGTCTATGAACTGATATTTGATGCCACGCTCCTTGAAATAGCGCTCGGCTTTCTTTGTGTCGTTACACTTCTTTGTGCCGAAGATTTGAATGTTCATGCAAATATTCCTAACTCCTTTTGCGTTAAATCTATATGTAGTTTTAAATTTTGCTTTTCTCGGATTACCCCAAGTACTTCGAAAAATTAAGTGCATGGCTCAAATCACTTCCCGCAAACCTATATATACTCTGCCAATCATCTCCGACGCAATAAAGATCATTCTCCGTGAATTCTCTCATTGCCATTAACAGATTAAATCTTGACTTGGAGATATCCGCTCATTGCTTCGTCAATAAAACGCTTTTCTTCCGTCGCCAATTGCACGTTAACTACTCTTCTAACTAGATTTATTCTTCATCAATGTTTTCTACCCGGCGTTCGAAAATCATAACATCCTCGCACGCAGTAGAATTTATGCCAATACCAAGTATTTTAAGCGCATTCTTCCCTAATTCATTCGAATAGATCGTGTGGAGCTTCCAACCGTTTTTCGAATGCTCTGCAAGAATTTCCATCATTTTAGCCTTATCTACCGTACCGTGATCTTCATTAATAATTGTTACAACATCATACTCATAATATTCTCTAAAAGATTTTGCGTATCTGACATGCTGAACTTCCTTCTCTTTATTTCTTAAAATTCTTCTTTGATCAGCTTCTTTGCGGGCAAAAAACTCGCCGAGACCGCTTCCCGTGATATATTTAAATTGATTATCCATAAAAGAAAGGAAAGCATTTTTAATTCTATCCTTGTCTGCATTTAAATCTGCTTTAGCATCTATTTTCTTTTTTATTTCTTCGTATACATTTAAGTACTCGTCTGGATCGTTTTCCAAATAATGAATTTCCGATCCCCCAAACATTACAAAACATTTATCGCACAACGATCCATCAAAATGTTCACCTGTCAAAAACCCTAGCTTGCATCCGCAATTCATACATGTTTTAGGCATTCGATCCCTTCTTTCCCGTTTTGTTCTACATTTTATTTTCCTTCCGTACAAATAAAAGCTGAGCCCAGCGCTCTAGTTTTTTGCTATCCATACACAGCCCACCTTATCTTTTCACTTACCATTATTATAATCCATTACATTATTGTTTTCAATCGAAAAAGGGCATAGCTAGAGATGGCTACACCCCGAATAACCGCTTAATTTTGTGGAGTGAAATAAAAATACTCCATTGTTGTAGCGTACTCATCATCGCCATAGGCACATAAATACGCTCTTACTTCATAATCTGGGTATTTTTCTATAAAATCATTATACGCCTTGTCACACTGCCTTGTAGATACCTCGGCTGGATTAGTCAAAGAGCCTCCAAAGATTCCCGCGCTGATCAGCGGGAACGCAATACTGTGATAGCCTTTGTCCTTCATCAGCATTAGCGAATTATAATAGGCATTATACAGTTCCTTAAAGGCCTTGGGCGTAGCTCCAAAATTCGGTCCTACCGCATGGATAATTGCTTTCGCATTTTTAATTCCAAAAGAAGGAGTAATTACAACTTCTCCGTCCTCCAGTGGCGTCTTATACTTCCCACATGCCGCAGTTAATTCCTCCATGCCTGCTTTCTTAAAGATCTCTCCGCAAATTCCACCGCCTGCTGCCAAATATCTATTTGCTGCATTCACCACTATGTCAACCTCTTGGTCCGCACAGGAACCATGAATTGGTTCTATCGGCATTTTGGCATCCTCCTTACATTAATGTTTTATAGCAAAATAGCTCATCAATATGCTTTTAATATAATTATATCTTCGTGCATAAGTGTTTTCGACGCGAATCAACTGAAGATTATGTTCACGGCAAATCTTATTTTTCTCAACATCGCGCCTGCGGACCACATCATCATCAAGATGTTCCTTGCCATCAAGTTCGATTGCCAATACCGGGGTTTCTCGATCTTTATATTTTTCATATACCACAAAGTCAAAACGTCCCGTATAAAACAATCCTTCATAGCCTACATTATCTTGAAACACTTGTGAAATGGCTACCTCTTTATGAATAACATACTTTGACTGAGTCAACCAAATATTTTCCAAGGCATGTGTAAGATTCTGCAGAAATGCCGTTTCTGTCTCGGTACTAAAAGGCTTCACGCCTAGTGCTCGCGAATTTGTCACCTTGGGCGTTACTACCGTTTTGCCCTCCCCCTTAACATACTGTAATAGTTCGTACAGATCATCATCCGAATTGCTTTGGGAATGAAGTCTCTCAACATTGTTGGAATCAGCTAGAACAATCAGCTTGTTTTTAGCCCTGGAAGTAGCAACGTTTATCAATTCACGGTTACTCTTCAGCCATTCATACGTTCCAACCTGAGTGTTCGCTCCAATAGCCGTAGAGAAAAGGACAACATCCTTTTCATCTCCCTGGAAAGAATGAACGGTTCCACACGCAATGCTAGTGAGTCCTTGCTCTTTAAGAGCATTGTCTATCATCTCTTTTTGATTTACAAAAGGAGTTATAATACCAATATTTTTGTCCTTATTTGCTTTAACATACTCTACGATACTTTTAACTTCGGACGCAGAGGTATTCCTGACGGCTTGTTCTGCATTCTCGATTTCGACGTAAACCAGCGGATCCTCCGCTCCTGACTTAGCTTGAATACTCAGTAATGAATTGTAGTACTTTTTGTTGTTGAAACCAATGATTCTCGGATCACACCTGTAATGGTTATGCAACAGAATTTCGTCACTGACGGAATCACTGGCAAGATAAACCTTATATATCGAATTCGTTCTGTAATTATATTCTTCCGGAACACTATATTCCTTCATCAGACGACGATTAGTAAAATCATCAAGCAAAATAACCGGATTCAGCTGCTGCGGGTCACCGACCAGCATCAGATTTTCTCCTCTGATGATTGGAATCAATGACATGGCAGTATTGCACTGACTTGCCTCGTCCATTATCGTCATATCAAAAAGCGGTTCTGCTTTTCCAATTCTATGCGCTGAAATACAAGTGGTAATGATCACCGGGAAGATCCTTTGGAGCTTCCTAACATTATCTGATTCCGAAATGTATTTATTAAGCGCCTGAACTGCCGCATCGCTATCTTCATTGTTGATGATGCCCCTCAATTCAGCATATTTCTCTTCACTAAGTCGTTTTACGTATTTAGCCGAAACATAATAGAGATACTGTAAAAACTCTTCTTCATTTCTGTCCAAAAGTTTTAATGCATCATTTTCCGTTACCTTCGGCTTGGCTGAAATAGCATCATCGATCTGCTTCATCTGTCTTCCTTGAAGATCCATTTCAAACGGAAACAGAGCCGCTGACGTAGCACTTTGATCATGATACTCTATAAGCCTATTTAAGGTTTCTTTTCTTTCTTTCAAGTCTATATAGTCCTCATAGACTTTCAGAAGTTCTGTCAATTGCTTTGCTCGTTCCTTCCGATCATCTTTTCGTTTATCAAGCGTCTTTTCGAAAATGTTAATAGCTTCAACCTGCTTATATAGTTCACGAATATAGCGTAAGGATTCTTTTACTTTATCCGTATTCCCCAATCGAAGTACCGGAAATGGAATGGTTTTATCTTTATATTTCAGACTACGGAGTTTGTCAAAAACTCCGTTAATCGGGTGATTATTGTAAGATACAAATAAGACTGTTCGCTCGTTGAAGAAAGCAGTCACAATAGTATTCATTATAGTATTGGTTTTCCCAGTTCCGGGCGGCCCCTGAATGTAAGCCGTCGGATACTGCATTGCTTTGTTTATCGAAAGAAGCTGATCGAGATTGATCTTATTATCTATCAATGCTATGGGATAACTTTTGATTCTCCGTGGCTTTTCAAGAAGATCTCCAAAAAATGCTTTGACAGGAAACGTAACATTCTTTTTTTCATACATTTCTACAATAGCCTGATATTCTTTATGAAGATCAACTATTATGTCCATGCCAATACCAATAACATATGGCATGTCATCTACAATCGCTTTGCCCGCAGTATATTTTGTTATTGCGTTTTTAATAAGTTCTTGATTTTTTTCATAATCCGTAAGCAACTCGTAATCATCTGCATCGAGATACTTCCTTATATTCTCCTTATGAGTTCCATCTATCATGAACTCC
This sequence comes from uncultured Lachnospiraceae bacterium, assembly GCA_946414885.1. Classification (GTDB taxonomy): domain Bacteria; phylum Bacillota; class Clostridia; order Lachnospirales; family Lachnospiraceae; genus Acetatifactor. The sequence goes on along the minus strand of CAMKQH010000005.1, from coordinate 99,467 downwards.
GTGCAAATCGTAATCGTTTCTTCCGGAACCATTTTAGCCGCTTTCACGTCAAGATTCAGTTTTTTGTACGCAAGTGGATAAAGTCCTTTCTTGGTGTTGATACTTAGCACATTCATCGCAAGCTGCTTAACTCGTATATTTCCAGTCTGAGTAGCGTTCTTTTTCTTATCTGCCCTAATAGAAAAGTTTCTAACTATCTCAGCAAACTGTGCTCGATTAAGCGTATACTCTTTGGCGCTAAATGAATCCCTATCCAAAAACTTTATCAGCTCATATTCAGTAAAATACGGGGTCGTATCAAGCCGGTTACACATCTCAAGATAATTCAGAATCTTCAGATTTACGACATTGTCGAAGAGCGTTTTATACTTGTCAGGGTGCATCGCAATATCTTCAACTAATGATTTATTAATCGGACAATAAGTGCCATCTATGATTACGGCCGTCTGAATGGAATCAATATATATCCGAAGTTCCTCCAAAGAATAAAACCCCAGATGTAATCCATCGACCACCAGCATCCTTTTGCCAACATCAACAGACTTTATCCCAATCCAGTAGTTAGTAACGTCACCAGTTTTATTACGATATTCGATTTTTAGCCATTTTCCTTCATGAATAGCCCGGAATAATTCTTTGCAAACCGAATTCATAACACTTACTCCTTCGTAAATCAAACTAGAAAAATTATTATAATACATTGTCGCGCACGGTTTAAAAACTTGAGTGCAATTCAAAAATCTTAGAAATTATACCCGATACGATTAACAAAAAACAGGTTTCTGAAACTCAGGCATCCGTATTTTTGATCCCCTTAATGAATAATTATTTCAATTCCTTTGAAGCTTTGTAATAGTAATACATTGAGTTACCATGTATTTCTTTTTCGTATTTCTTTACTTCTTCTTTAGCCTCGCTACGCATGCTTAATGTTTTTAAGAAAGCAGAAGCTGCATTTGGTGCTACCACCAACAATGACAAACCAAGAATCCAGTCTCTAAAGACATTTATTGCCCCCATCATATTTGATGTCGTAGTAATAGTTGTAACTAATCCTCCAACTGCCCAAGATGCCTTTTTTCTTATTTCTTCATCCGCGAGTACTTTCCTTCCCATATTCTTAAGCACAGAAGTTTCTGAAGATAGTTCGTTTAATTCTTCGACGCGCGGAGCAACTTCCGTGCTATATATTTTTAAACAATCATATTGAAAATCCTCATCCCAAGGATGCGATTCAACCATTTCTGAAAAATCAAATATCGCTTTTCGGAAATTAACAAGCGGACCTTCCATCTCTTTTTTGAAGCTAAGAATCTCATCAAATGACGCCTTCTCTAACGTTGGTAAAGTCATTAATATATTTGTTGCTATTCCTGCATGAACCAGCACTTCCTGGTTAACATGTCCAAGATCAAGTATTTTATTTTCTGAAAGGGAGGAAATGACATCACTGCTAGTTTTATCGAACAATGGAAAGGCGGTATGGTTTTGCATCACTCTAATTAAATTACCAAAATATCCTCCAGCCAGTTTATCAAAGTTAAAATCCTCAAAGCCATAATCAAATACAGACACAACCCCTTTTTCCATTAACCCTTGGATTTCTTTTGAAAGCGGCGTTTCAGCAAAATGTGCTGCCGCCAGGGCAAGAGCATCTTTTTGTTCATTTATCATTTTATTCATTTTCAGTTGTGCCAGCAATTCGTCCTTCGTTCGCCTTCGATTCTTTTTTAAGTAGGGCATGTATTGATCAACTTTATTCTTGAGCTCTTCTATTTGAAAAACTACATTTTTTGCATCATCATTATCAATTGATTTTAGAAACGGCAAAAAAGAGTTCATTAAACTATCAAAGTCTTTGACAGAATTAACTCTGTTAGGGAAATACTTAAATATAGCATATTCTACCATGCCGATGAGTTCTATCTCATCAGCATATAACAACGAACTTTTTATTAGTCCATATAATTCCTCAAATCCCAGCGAGTTCGAAGCTGTTCCAATTGTAAACTTCATGCGTAAACTCCTTATTATAGCTCCCAAAAAGTTTTCTAAATATCATTATGACAGCTAATGACTCCCTTTACTTTTAGATCCAAGAAGTTTTGCTTTAATATGTAATACATACCACATGTTTTGCAAAATACCAAACCAAAATATTAAATGATTAGATTATTTTAGGAATTCTCAGATATGTATTAGTTTCATATTTCTTCGCATAATTAGGTATAATATCTAGATAGAAAACTTGCGGAATACCAATTGCCCAAAGAACTTCTTGTTCGCGTTGTTTTAACAAAATAAGTAGATCATTCTCAAAAAGCCCTAGCCTTAGCAAGTTAAATTCAACACTGTTTTCCGAATTACGTTTTGACAGTTGTACTTGTTTTTGAGTTCTCGTTCCAATAGTAACCACACCTTTGACAAGCCGCATGTCTCTCGTATCTTCAATATCAACATCTTCTCCTTTTAACTGTTTAATATTATTAGGGGAAATATAAACTGCCCTGGTTTCAACTATAGAACTACCTTTTTGTAACATCTCTTCGGGGTCATAAAAAAATTCTATTGCCTCGCCCGTAATGGCTATATGTGTCTGATGACTTTTGTGATCACTCTTATTCTTTATCATGACATTAGCATTAGCTAATCGAATCGAAATAACTTCTTTGAAAACTCGTTCGGAAATGAAATCTTGTATATATTTTTCATTATATCCCATATCGATAAAATACTCTCGAATAAGGTTCAGAATAGGATCATACGCTGACATTAAGTTCCTCCAATCTTTTTTTAATCACCTCGGCAATGACTTTGCTAAGCAAGGGTGGGACAGAATTTCCGACTTGCATATATGTTTTCGTGTATGATCCTCGGAAAAAATAATCGTCAGGAAATGATTGAACTCTAGCTGCTTCCCTTGGCGTTAAACCTCTTGCTTGATCGGGATGAATATACATATTGCAATCATATTTCATGTGTGCAGTAATAGTTTTGCATGGTTTACCCATCTCAAGTTTATAATATTTGTCTTTGAATATCCTTTCTCGTCTTTTATATGGCATAATATCTCTTATTTTGGGATCCGTGGAATTATCCCCCGGGTTAAGTCTACTAAAAATCTCGATATCTCGATCATTATTATACCTGGCTTTATGATTAAACAAAATCGATGTGTCACCCATTCTATTAATCATTTTTACATAAGCACTTTCTAGCCCTCCCTCTTTTTTTGTAATATTATATCCCGTTTTCGAATCTTCTATCTCTGTACTATTCTTGCTTCTTTTAGCACTCAAAGGTTTCAAATCAGCGATGGCATCCTCTAAATACACAGAAGACATCTTCGATGATTTTGCGAGGATTTCATTAAAAATACTTTCATTATCTATTTCCAAACAGTTTCCAATGACAATAACTCTCTCTCTATTCTGTGGAATCCCAAAATCTTTCGCATTTAGAAGCTTAGCCTTCACTCGATATCCAATGGCAGAAAAATCCGAATCAATTTGATCCATCACATTAAAAATTCCTCTAACATTTTCCATAACTATAAACTTGGGACGCAGCTTGTTAATCACAGCAACATAAGACTTATATAAATGATTTCTAGGATCATCTATGAGTCGTTGTCTGTTAGCCATGCTAAATCCTTGACATGGAGGACCACCTGCGACTACATCAATATTACTAAACCTCCGATACTTCTCAATATTTTCCAAAATCTCATTAATGTCTCCAGCTACAATGTTATTACTCGGTGTTTCAGGATGATTAAACCTATAAGTATCTATACAGCATTCCTGAATGTCATTTGCTAAACTAAGTTTAAAACCTGCACTTTTGAAACCTAACGAAAGGCCTCCAGCACCACAAAAAAAATCTGCATAAATAAATCCAGTCCTTCGAATTTCTTTTTTTTGACAATTTGCCCTATATTTACCACACCATTTTTTCACGGAACACAAACTGCATTTTTGTTTTAAACAGAGCTCAGATGTGAAACCCGATATAAATTTATATTTTTCCACTAGACTATCAATGTTTAGATTAATATATTCAAGTATTGTTTTACGATCAGTCTCATCTGAATCAAATGCAATGTATGTCAAAAAACGTTTAGTTGATAATACATCACCCGGCATCTTATCCACATTCATTAACACTTGCTCAATTTCTTCTAGATATTTAATCATTATTGGATTCTACCTTTTCTTTAATACTTTTTGCTATTGCATACGACACACTAACCGTAACCGCATTACCAAATTGTTTATATGCTTGCGCGTCCGAAACTTCGAACTTAAATGTATCCGGAAATCCTTGTAATCTAGCGCACTCTCTTGGTGTTAATCTTCTTAATCTTCCGTTTTGCGTCACATAGTTATCTTGACAAGCACGATGCATTTTCCCCATTGTCGCTGTCAAAGGGCGTGCGATACGCAAATCCGTTTCAGATTTGGCAAAATAATTACCGCTTCCATCGGACAAAATTGTTTTTTTGATTTTCTCTGACAAAAAATACTTTTCATCCACTTTTTTCTCAAGAATATCTTGAAGAGTTGTTTTAAGCGGCATGGCAGCCGGAAACTCATATGCAATTTTAGAATCTAGGAAGCATACCATAAAAACCCTGTTTCTAGTTTGTGGGACTCCATAATCAGCACTATTTAAGAGTTTTGCGTAAACTTTATATCCTCGTCCGTTTAATTCTTCATTGATTCTAGAAAAAGTTCTTCCCTTATCATGCGTCATAAGATTCCTTACATTCTCCAAAACAATCACTTGCGGAGGACATCCGCGTTTCTTTTGATTGTCCACTATTTCCATAACTCTAAAAAACAAAGTTCCCCGCGAGTCATTAAACCCCTCTTCGTGCCCCATCATACTGAACGGCTGGCATGGGAATCCCCCAATAAGGACATCATGCGGTGGTATTTCATTTAAGTTCAAGTTATTAATGTCTGCACAGATAGCTGGCGTCTTCATATTGAGATTATAAGTATTAACAGCATATTTATCATAATCATTTGCCCAAATAATCTCGTATCCTGCCTTTTCAAATCCGAGATCCAATCCTCCGCATCCCGAAAAAAGTGCTGCAACTCTCATAGATCATTCTCCCATAAATCCTTCATCAATCAGTTTTGAAGCAATATTAATAATTCTCTGGCACTGCTTTTCAGAGGGTATCCTACCATAATTCATTTTTGTGGCAGTTGTCAAAAAGCTAATGTCAATATCTGACAACAATTTCTTTTCTTTCCCCCATCGTAAAGCCTTTTCCCAATACTCCTGTCCTTTCGAAATCACTTCAGCCTGAACCTGTATTCCCGTTTCAAGCGCATGTTCCTTTTTACCATCAGACTTAGCTTTACGTTGTTGATACTTGTCAATCAAGAATTCAGAAACCGATCCGTCTAAAACATAATCTTTTGCCTTTAGCAAAATCCAGCATTGTTCCTTTTTACACCATTCAGTCACATTTGTAATGGGTCGCTTGCTGTCTGTAATGTGTTCGAAAACAAATCTAGTTAACTTAACAAACTCTTCCGCCAGCTCATCCGGTACTCTTTGTTTATCCCAAATATATCGCATATTCAGTTCGCATCCCGGAAACTGTTTTTTTATTAGAAAATGAAAATATGCAAGCGTATATACAACAATGTTGGCTTTATAGCCCTTCTCATACCAACTCTGTTTCGGAACAATTCTATCCACACAATCATATAAAATAGCAATCACCACTGTGTTCCTGTAATACAACTCATTGAACTGCGACTCATCCTTGCTCCATTCCTCAACTATATAAGTAGCAAATTTTGAAAAGTTTTTTTGTGCTCCCATATTCACAAAATACGGGTATTCTCGCCATGTATTTTGATACTTTGCAAAATCTGTTTTCGTAATCTTTTGATTCTTGGGGTTTTGCATCTGATACTTTCTTTTTTCAGCAACTGTCATTTTGCTCTGTTCTTGATCATATTGCCCCCTTGATCGTTCAAAGAACCAATGTGTTTCGTATTGCAAGCCATTAACCGCTGGAGCATATATTCTTCTTGAAATCTGTTGCATTCGAACATTAAACTCATGGTTTGAAAAGAAATCTGCATCACTAACTTTATTTTGACTATTTGATCCTCTGGATATCTTAGGAATTAATACCTGCGCTTGATCATGGTCTGGAATTACCGTGAGTTTCATCTGGACATAAATACCTGAAAGATCTGCCTTATCCTTAAACCGCGTGTTTGACAAAGATGCCGTAGTCTGTCCACCGTTGACAATCTGCAAATTATTAATTGCCATTATATATTTAACTCCGTCTAACTCCCTAATTTGAACACTGGTTGCGGTTGCAGAAATTCCATTATTGTATGCGAAAAACATTCTTTTTGTTTCACCGTCAGCTTCAATAATCGTTTTTCTTATATTTTTATTAACTTTGCCTTTTACTGACAAAAAAGACCTAACATTCCCTTCTAACAATGTACTCCCATATTTGTCATAAAGATCAGCTAATACTTCACCCGGAATGACGCATAATAAACACTTAATATCATCATTGGATACATCACTAGCTTCCAGACAAGGAAGTCCTTTTTTTGTTATTTCCATAAAATCTATCATTACTGGTTCATGACCATCACCCGTACCCATAACTCGAAATAATCTTCTCATATCCCAAATGTTATATTCGATTGGTACGCCATTAATCTCACTTGTTTCAATCGATGAAATTTTTTCACTCATTTCCTTATCCGATAAAATAAAGAAACGGTATTTGCGAATTGTGTGTTCAAGATTAACCAGCCTTTCAACCAGATCATATACTGGCGTGCTTATCTCTATTGAATTCCTAAAATTACCATTTAGGCATCCATCAACAAAAGAATACAGCTTATCAAAAAGTGTAACCGATTCTGTTTTTGTAAGCGTGTTTATTGTTTCGCCACCTTCAAAATCCGCAATAAACAACGACATTGAAAAGTCATAATCATCAAATGCATATGCATCTATGCGATACGCTTTTCGTCCATTTTTTCCAACCGAATAACATTGTTCATAATCCGGAATGACATTTAATTCTTGTAAATCACGCAGCACCGTTTCTACAAACATAGACACAGTTCCTTCATTTTCAGCTGCTGCTAGCATCTTTACATTTTCTAAATAGTCTTTTCTATAGTCTGATAATTCCATAAGGTTTCCTCATTAACTTTCCATCCATCCAATCCAGGAATCGACAACTCATATTTGACAGAAACAACTTCTGGGGGCACATCGTTTGTAACTAATCTTGGGAATGTGTTATCCACACGATAACAATTAAGTTCACCGACCGAAAAATAAATAGTTTCATAACTTTTCTTCTTTATGTATCCCAATGAAATTAGCTTTTCATCGAATCTTTGAACCAGAACAGGGTTATCAATTATATCCTGCCGCACATCATCAATCAAACCCACGATAGAGCGTGCATCTGCATCCGTAGCAACCGTCTCATCAACCCGAAAAATCAATAGATTACCCGGAGAAGAACTTTCCAATTGATTTAATGACGAAATAGTAACCTTGTCCTTTCCAGTAGATATAGCCTTTATTTCATACCATTTCTCTTTAAATACAAAATCCCTGTCTGCCCCTTCCGGTCCTGTCCACGCCGTTAATAATGTTTCCCATCCATAATGCTTGGATGCCTTTCTAAGGAAAATCAGTTCACCGATAAGTCCTTTAATCACATTAACAGAAAGATCATTGCTATGATTTGCAAATAACCGTTGCCATGCAACAAATCTCCTAACAATACTATCCAAGCCTTCTTTTTCATTTTTAGCAGCAGCCGATACTTCTACCAACTCTAAGCAAAATCTTGAAAAAATATCTTCATTTTCTTTTTTCGTAAGAGTTATTTGTGTAGCCCAACGGCCATCTTTTCTGATATTCTTTTCTACCTCGAAAGAATCGCTAGATTTTAGTTGGATTGGCTCAGTTGTGGTGATTAATACAAGTTCATTGTTTCCGTTTCTATTAATTCCCACGAAAAAGTCCATTGGATGCATCGGATCTAAACGTTGCAGCATACCCTCTTGCGTCTTAAATGCTCTCCACTTTTCCTTTAAGTCTTCCGAACTAATCTTCATCATCCGCATCCTCCTCAAAATTAAGCATGTCTCTCTCCCCAACTCGGTTTAAGACATATTTAATTTTCTTACTTTCTCCATTACCATCAACTCCCGGAAAACCTATACCCAAGCCAATAATAGGACAATCGTTGACCAAATCTATGGATGCTTTATCGGAATCGAACTTTCGCTTCGCTTTTCCATTCTCATCCTTAACTGATTTAACATCCTTGTCAATTTGCATTATATAAATTAATAAAACCGGATTACGTTTTGTCCTTAAATATGGTTTATCAGGGATCGTTTGTGACGAATCTTCGTTTCGGTAAGATTTTTCTATAGCTTCTATTTCCTTCTTTTTCAAACCATACTTTGTCGCCCCAGGAACACCTACTCTCGCGCGTTGACCTGAGATTAGCAAGCAACTGTCATCTCTACGTACAACTCTTTTTGAATACCGAACTCCCAATTCTCTAAGTTCAAGCGGGAAATATTCTGCTTCCAGCAACGATCCAGAACCGCCGATTACAGCCACCGTCCATGTAGGGAATTCACATAATTGACGAATATACTCAGATAAGTCCTTTGCATTAAATGGTATATGGCGAGGATGCGAAACAAAACCTTCGATATACTTAGCAACCATGTCTTTTTCTACACCGGTAAATACTACTCTGTTTTTGTCGAAATTGTAATCCTCCAACCAATACCTACCTGCAATTTTCAATTGATACAAAAAAGCTATTGTAGATTGCAAATTTACCTTCAAGCATGTATCATAATTCGCTATTAACCTAGGCGTTTCAATTACTTCCGCAGCTAAAGAAATCCACTGTTCAACAGTTGTTGTTGCTCTCATTTTACTTCTGGCCGTAACAAATAAAGCGGTTTTATTTTGTTGAACTTTTAGTCCAAAATCTTTGGGCGTTAGTCCGACACGTTTCATCTCCAGAATCTCTTCTCTCAATTCTGCCGTGGCATCGGTTATATATTCATACCATGATATTGCTTCGGGTTCCATCCAAATTTTAAATAATTTTTCATATCCCATCCTGTAACCAAACCATCTGCCCATCTGCATAAGAGTATCGTACATCTGGGAATTTCTATCAAAATAACTAACAACCAAACCTTCCAGCGTAAGTCCTCTAGATAAACTATTCCCGCCTATAGCAATAACTCTCAAACCTGTTTCTTTGTAAGGGTCATAATCTAAACGTTCAACACCCTTCTCTTTTGCTTTTTGATTGACCAGTCTTATCTCTATAGGCATTACCGCTTCGTACAAGCATTGCAAAGCTTCTTTAAAACCAATTCCACTATTAAGTGCCAGTCCATATTCTTCCCAAATTCTATATAATTCATTAAGGGCCTCATTCTTGATTGCATCATTATAACTTAGCTTGCTGTATGACTGTATCTTATTCTTTAATCCCCTAAGAAAAGCATTCACTAGATCAAACACTTCGTTTTGAACATAAACATACTGGCTTACATTTATAAGCATAGAACGATGTGACTTTTTAGATTGTGTTTTATCCAATACTGCATTTACCAATAAAAAATACATGATAGCATCCTTTAGACTATTTGGAAGATAAGGCACTTGATGGTTTGACTTATCTTTCGATCTAAAAACATATCTACCATTGGGTTCATCTATAACTACATCGTCTATTGTCTCTAGCGCATCACCATAATCCGCATCCGCACCAAATATTCTATTTGCCCCAATATAATTAGATGGAGAGGACAAAGCATATATGAAATCACTAGGAAAAAGATTAAACTCATCTGTTCCACGATCAAGATCAGGATCTATAAAAATGTTGGCAAAAGGAGTCGCCGTTACCGCTACATAAGAAGATCTGTTAAATAGTTTAAGTATTTCTACTATTGCATTATTAATGGCAGTTGGTTTTTTGTCCTCATTATTTGTGTTAACAGATGCATTATCTGCCTCATCGTCTATCAGCAATAGCGGAAGGTCTATTTTCTCTCCAACTTTTGAAGTATTTCGTGTGCTCAACCATGTCGCAAGATTTTCCAAAATGCTTTTATTCTTTTTAAGCACAAGAATAACAGGCTCTGGCATTCCAATAATATTAAATCCATACGCTTGAAGTTTTGAAGAATTGAAATCTGAAAGTATATTGGTAAATGGATATGCTGTCCTATTGCTATCTACATTTCCAACTCCGATATACTTCTTCTCAGGATTCTTTTGTAGCACATTTCTGCTATTTAGACCAACAAATCCCGCATCAACTCTTTCTTGCGTTTGTCGGCGTAAACTCTCTATTGTACCAGTCAATAAAACGATTAGCTTATACCCTGCATCCGCCGCCTTGTTACATAACGCCAAATAATTGGAAGTTTTTCCTGACTGAATATCTCCCAACACCAAACCTTTTCTTTTCCAAATCCCTTTTTCTTCAGGGTTCCCGCATAAATCCAATATTTGATCACTCACATCACCAAGGGTTTCAACAACATCCGCATTCCATCCTTGATCAGTTTCCAGAAACATTGCATATCTATCCCAATAATATGAATCCATTTGAGCCTTTCGATTTGAAAGCCAAGGATGATATGTCGTTTCCCTAATCACATCTATTCCCAAATCAAGTCTGATGGTTAAACTTGATTGTAGATGTTTTTCGACTATCTCCATCTCTTCTTCGGTCATGGGGATTAACAATGATACCTTCTTTATTGCCTTAATAATATCTTCTTCTGTGATATTCTTGTTCTCTATTGATTCTTTCAGCATTGTTCTAGCTATGATTTCACAATTCTTTAAATCAGCCATTTTTCTTTACCTCTTTGTATACCATCTCAATATCCTTAATGTACTCTGAAAAGGGCTCAACAATTTCTAGGTTTTTCATTGTTTCATCGATATGGCCGTCTCTAATAGCATCCTTGATTATAGTCTTTGCCAAAAACAAGATTCTCTGTTTCTCATCATTTCTGTTATCATTGACTATTTTAGCATCATGATTCAAATCAATATGAAGATTATTTAATGGCAAATTATTTTGTACCGTGTCTAAATACACTTTCAGCAGTTTTCTTTCTTCTTCGCCTAAACGATCAAATAGTATTTCTAATGCTGGATGCTCTTGATTGACAATATACTTAATACCATCCCTAGTCTCTATTTTATTCCATACATGAATGGTTGTATTGCTAGTTTCCCTCTTTTGTCTAAATGTCCATGACCTTTTACTGCCACTAGTCATTGTTCCTATTAATTGTTTTAATCTAGTTTTAACAATTTCAGGAGGATAAGCCGTAGACTTCTTGATATCCAATGTCCACAAGTCATCTAGAGAATTTGGTATATCTACTTTAACTCTCGCAAGTTTTGTAAATTCGTCTTTTCTTGTAAGTCCAAACCAAGTTCCCCATGTAAGCAATCTCTTATTTCTATATATGTAAAACCCCTGAAGAGACCTTAATCCTTCCTTACCTCCATAACTGTCAAGTTCGACTTTACTCATATTTGAGGGATGCGGAAGAACATATGGCGTGACAATCACTTTACCTTTTCGCCCAGGTATATCTATTTTCTCGTCATCCATTACAACAGTACTTTTAGAAACGAAGAATGGATCAAACGGTACAAGCTTTACTCCGTTAATCATTATTGTTAATCGCTTTACCCCATCTCCCGAAAGATATCTATGAAAAACTAATTCAAGATGTTGTTTTACGGCTATCATTTTGTCTTCTAAGGCTTTTTCCAGTGTTAAGCTTCCTGTTTTAATCTTATCCAAATCTTGCCATAAGACTAATGTTCCTTGTGTTAAGTTAAATAAGAGTTCGCTTCCCGGAAGAGTTTCCATTTCATCTATGTCAAGCTGTTCAAGGCTCCATGATTTGGTCTCAAATATATGGTTTAGGTCCCATCGTCTTCCTTGAATCTGATCGCCTTGTTTTGAAATGACTGAAAGACATTTGCATTGGGATAAAGAAGCCATTTTCATACCAAGCCCGTATCTACCTAAATCTCCTACTTCCCTCTCTTCAATAGGACTACTACTGCCATAACGCATCGCCTCAGTTATTACCTTTTCATTCATACCTTTGCCATTGTCGATAATGGCAATATAGGGTTTGGGCATAGTATTATAAAGAATCTGAATCTCTTTAGCTCCTGCAGCTATGCTGTTATCTAAAATATCTGCAATCGCAGATTCGATTGAATATCCAACAGCCCTGGTTGATTCCATTAATATCGGGGCATATGGCGGACAATCAATATCTGGCTTTTTCATCTTCATCCCCTCCGAATAAATTTTTTAGGATTCTTTTTCATTTCAAAAAGTAAATCATAATCCTCTACGATTATTTTATTATGATCATCTTGGAAAAAAGCAATTACACCACTTTCCAGCAAACCTTCAAGAACCTTATCAAGATTTTCTATAAAACTAAGTTGTCTTTTTACATCTCTTAATGATACACATACTTTCTCATTGTCAAGTTTACTAATTGTATCTAAAATTTTGCCAAAATCCTTTATGCCAATCTCAAATCGATCATCTTTTAACGAAGAAACCCAGTTATCGAAATACTTTCGCATGTATTCAAACCATTCCTTACATGCACAGTATTTTTTGTTATTAATTACATACTCCGTTTTCCAATATCTAACATAACCGTTTATATCTAATAGCTGGACATCTTTATCGATTCCTTCTCTTATTTCAACCAAAAATGCACATTTTAAGTGTAATATATCTTTACTCCAGTTAGGATCCGTGAGATTAGATATATCTTTTTGTGATAATTTGTTGTTGTCAATTAATTCTTTTAATGTGTTTTGTACATGCTCGCCAATTTTTTCGCCAACATTTTTAATACTTACTTGATTAATTCCTGCATGAGTTTTAATATCCCCAATAGTTTCAATTGGTTCCTTTTTATTAATTACGGCGATAATAATATCACACTGATCTCTAATAGTTTTAGCCACTACAAAGTCGTCAATATCTTCTGTCAAATTTTGCATTTCTTTGGCTATTTCAAGAATTCTATCGCTCGCGAGATTCCTCACTATTAGATTAGCATCGAAACGCAATAAATAGCGCTTTAACTCCTCAGAAGGCTGCTTTTTATAATACTTCTTAATAATATCCGCACATTCTCTTTTCAAGGCTTGATAGTCCGTGTGACATTTATTCCATACTGCGACATCATTTTTTCCTACATTTGTCAAAGCCGATTTTCTGTATCTTTCATCCAGCGATTTAAAATTCGCCAGTTTTAGTCTAATAGATGACGGAGATCTGAACTTTACGCCTGTTGAAAAATTGTAAATATCTAACCCTTTTAACAATTCACTTAATGCCACTATTTCCCATGTAGAATCCGATACTCTAGAATGCCATGTGAAATCTCTATCTAAATACAACTCTAGCGCTAGTTTTAATTCTTCATATGACCAGTTAGGACTTTTCATATGGCATCGCCTCCATTTCCATTCTTTATACTATTCTCGCTCGCTACTCGTCCCTTTTACCTAGATTTTCCAAAACTCGTGAGCCAACACTTTTCGTCTCATACAATTTTACAAATCCGACTTTGCAAACTCTAATTATTCCTTAAACTGCCGTATGAACTGCTTTGCGAACATCAGTGTAATTTGATCAACATTATACTTTTCAGTAGATATTGCTTGCTATTTCTTTGAAACACACTTTAATGTTTACCTATCCCTTCCCCCACACCTCATACCCTTGCCTTCTCGCGGAATCATACACCGGCCTCATGTTCTTCTGCAGCACGTTGTAAAACTGCTCCTTGGAATTTCCTTTCCGGTACAACTCCTGTCCAGCCCATATGGAATGCAGATTATCCCTGTAACATGCTTCAAACAATTTCCGGATGGCATCCTTCTCATGGATCATGCGGTACATGAGGAACTGGTTATCCACGAAGCGGATAAAGAACGGATCCCACTTGGGAAGCTTGTTGCTCTTTACGGAGTTCAGGGAAGAGTCCATCGGCATTAGGTTCCAGAGCTCGTCGTTCATGACGAAGGACCATGGAATGAAATGATCGACGTCATATTCCTTGGGTTGCACGGGCTTGTCCGTAAAGACGTCGCGGACTTCGCTGAAGGTAAGGATCCCTTCCCAGAGCTTTCTGACATGGCCGAGCTTTCGCATCTTTTCATCCATCGGCATGAGCTTGTAAACCAGGCCAGGGACCTCAGGGTTATTGTTCTGGAGCCACTTTACTTTTTCATATTGGATCCAGCCGAGGATGGCGACCGCATTGTCCTGGATCATGGCGATCCAAGGCTTTTGAAACCGGATTTCTTTCTTGAGGTTACTGCTCATTCCCAGCGTATAGGGCAAGAGCAATCTCTCACGATTTATGATTTCAATGTTCTCGATTAATTTCGTTTTCTTTTCCCATTCCACGGCAACGCCGACGTTGTCGAAGAATCCTGCCAGCGCGCGGTAGGGAACCATGTTGGTCAATTGGACCTTTGCACTTCTAAGCGTCGTATTATGCTCTTTTATGGCATTTTTGATCTCTACCTTAGATGCATTCGCCGGAAGGTTGCTAAGCTCCGTTAAGGTCAAAATAGCGCGTTCCAGGCCATCTCTCACCTGCCCGTCGAGTTGCATGCCGCTTAGGTGAACGTGAAACTCGCGCACGGAGTACCACGCATTGCAGATCATCTCATCGATCACGGCATCGAAGGTTGTTTCGGTGACGCCCTCAAGGATCAGCTTCACAATGGCCTCCAGCCAGTAGAATTTATAGCAATACGAGGGATCCTTCATCATCCGCGCGAACCCTTCAAGGTCGAGCGTGTTATGGTACTCGCCGCTGATATTCAGTTGGTATTCCGTTTTTGAAGGATCGAATTCAGCCATTTTTCCTCACTCCTGCCAGGGCGCACGTCCGATGAAACCCATTGTTCCACGAGCTTGATACCGTCAAACTGCGCCATGAAATCTACAAAGCTTTCTTCCGTAAAATCGGTGAAATAGCGCTCTGCGCGATATCCCTCAAACGTCCCGTACTTAAAGGATATATAGATATATCCGTCAGTCTTCGCGGCCCGGATCATTTTCCGAAGGTCGTCCGCCAGTTCTTCCCTGCAAAGATGCAGGATGGATGCACAGGCCCAGATACCGTCATAGCTTTCCGTCTCATCCAGTTCCGAAAAGAGCATTTGCCTTACGGTAATGCCTGCCCCGCCAGCCACCTTGCAAAGTTCCTCAGATCCATCCGTTGCAAGGACCTCATAGCCCTTTTCCACAAAGTATTTGGCGTCCCTTCCCGCGCCGCAGCCAAAGTCCAAGATCTTCGCTCCTGCCGGGAGATGCGAAAGGAACCGATCCTGCACCTCATGAAAATCCACGGACGCCGTTGACCGCGCGAAATCCTCCGCATGCGCATTATAATAATCAATTGTTTTTTGATTTGTGTCATGCCCGCTCATAAGCCGCCGCGCCCCTTAATTTTCCTACATTTTTATATACCAATCCCATGTTATTATTATAATACTTCACATCACATTTTTCAATCAATTATTACAAATTTCGCCAATATTTCAGAAAACTTTTACAATTTATTCACGGACGAAAAAAAGCCCCATGACATCACCTTTCTGATGCCACGGGGCTATTGCTTTCTATTGCTTCCGGTTAAGGCTCTGCTTTGGCTTTCATGCCGTCTATGACGTCCTGCAGTTCGGCGCATTTCCGCTCTGCTTCCTCGGCCCTTGACCTCTCCCTCTCAGTGTTCTCGCGTTCTAGTGTACGGCCTATTGCCATCCGCCAGTATTTTAACGTGTTTTCATATGGGGATAGACAACCGAAATGGTTATAGAATAAGTCCCTGATATGTGATTTAAACATATCAAGACTTGTACTGTTTGTCAATGTTTTTGAATAAAAAGCTAATACGAAAAATGCCCCGGATGCGTAATCACCGGGGCATTCGCATAATATGTAATACTACTTGGTCAGTAACGGAAATGCTGCTGCTTCTCCGCCCTCGAGATATGCCAGTTCAAAAAAGAAAAGCCTTTCTGCATATTTGTTGGGTATTCTTTTATTTCTATACTTCGTGCTAGAACCGTTTTTCCCGTCAAGAACGTCAAAGTATTTTTTTCTTAAGTTAATATCTGTAATTTTAGCTGCAACATAGAGTAAACAAAAATCGTCACAATCATTTGTCAAAGAATATTTGTAGATTTCTGCAATCATATCAGAAGTAAAATCGGCATAAGCATCCTTCATAAAATCGATATTCTTGATTTGTTCTATTCTCGCCTTCATCAAAGCATACTCAGCCTTCATAATCATGGTATGGTTCGTGAATATTTGCTTAAAAGGTCCGGCCCAAACCCCAATTCTATCAAATGCATCCGTAAATCCCTTTACCACGCTGTCATTACTGTTTCCGTATGCCATTTGCTCAAAGCATGCATGAATGTACAACGTGTTAAGAATTAATCCAACATTTGCATCAGCTTTGGGAACAATATCTTTGGTATATTTTAAAACACAGTCATAAAATTCCTTCTTTTGCTCATATTCATTTTTGTAACTTGATGCTAAACTGGTATCCATAGTACATTGCGACAGATACTTTGTGTATTTTGCGTCATTGCTCTGCATTTTGAAATAGTTCAACAGATTTGCTGATGTTGCGCTTTTAACAGTTTTTCCTACTGCTTTCAGATAGTTTACCAAATTATTAACATTCTTTCTCAGAGCTACGGATGCAACGAGAATAGTCTCATTTTTGCCATTGACGGTAATGTTTCCAAAAACCATAGCCGTACTAGCAACCGGCAAATCTTTGGTGTCAATTTTAAAACACCACCCGCTGTTTTTTGTTTGATACGTAACCCCGTCTGCTTGTCCGAAACTAGCTTCCACTCCACCGAAGTTCCAATTGTACTGTTTGAAATAAGGGTAAACATTTACTTTCGGCTTCGTGCTTGACCTAAAGCTATTAATCGTTTTACCATCGGCTAAAATCAAAAGGTCGTATGACTGAATGGGAAGTGTGGAAAGTACCCACCCACCAATGTAATGAATGCCAGTATTGGGAATATTTTGAGTTGCCACAACACCACCATTTATTTCGCGATTTGAATTTGCCCCATCCAGGCAAGAGGTATACTTGTAGTTCTTAGGCAGCGCGGCCTTTGCAGGCGGCGCGGGGATCAGCGTAACTGCCATGAGTGCGGCGCACGTCATGCAGATCAACTTCTTAAAAGCTTTTCTAATTTTCATTTTTTCCTCCTCATAGTATTATGTCTACTCTTGGTTATACACCTTCCTTACCACTAATTGCTCGGTTTACATAAGCTTGCGCGCTATCAACTTACACTTTATTGATACCATAATTTAAAATGTTAATATAGATGCATAAACCGCACGATTTTAATCTTAATGTATGCATATATATGCATTTATGATGTATATTGTGCATATTTAATGTTGACAACCCATGTTATATGCTCTTTCGGAAACGCAGGCTTAACTAGAGCCTTCCAACCCATTTAGAATAATAAAGCCGCGCCGAAACTAAGGTTTCAGCGCGGCTTATGCCTTGCTCTGTGTATTCAAGTTTAACTTGAATTATTTCTTGAAAAATAAACCCTCACTCGCTACAATAAAGCTGTGACGTCCGTTATGATGAAATCGTAAGGAGGGAACGAAAGATGAGCATTGGAACAAACATTAAGAGCCTTAGGGAAGAACGAAAGCTGACGCAGGAGCAGGTTGCCGAAGCGCTGGGGATCAGTTTCCAGGCGGTGTCGTCCTGGGAGCGCGATGAGTATAAGCCGGATACGGAAAAGCTGATCCGACTCGCCGAGGTTTTTGACGTGTCCGTGTCTGCCATCGTGGAGGAAAAAAAGAACACCTTCAAGACAAAGGAAACCATTTATAACTGGGAACACATGAAGGTCTACGTGAAGACGACGGCGAAGAATTTCAAGCTCCGCGACACATTGAAGGCCGTGGATTATGCCGTTACCGCCCATGAGGGGCAAAAGCGAAAACGCTCTACCGTTCCGTATATCTATCACCCGCTGAACCTGGCGTGTCACGCGCTGTCCATGGACATCGTTGAGGATGACGTTATCGCGGCGTGCATGCTGCATGACGTGGTGGAGGACTGCGGCCGGAAGCTCAGTGACCTTCCCGTCGGCGATGACACGAAGGAGCTGGTGCGTCTTCTCACCTGCGAGGAAACCACGGACAAGAACCGTGAGCAGGTCCTGAAGGCCTATTATGAGAACATTGCGAAGAACCCGAAGGCCGCCCTCATCAAGTGTCTGGACCGCTGCAACAACTTGACCACCATGTCCTGGGGCCTGAGCCGTGAGAAGATCTACCGCATGATCCGCGAGACGGAAACCTACTTCCCCACCCTTCTGGGCGTAATAAAAGCCACGCCCGAGTATAACAGCGCGGCGTGGCTTCTAAAGTACCAGATGGAAAGCATGCTGGACATTTATAAAAGATTGATGTGATTCACATTTGTCATTTTTAAGAGGATTTCTATTCCGGAGCCGTCTCGCCGTCTAAAATAAATAATTCCGTGGTTTCTTCCGTGGTTTCTTCCGTGGTATCCTGCCCGCTTTCGCTGGGTTCAATGCTTTCAGGCTCCGTGGGAATCATCTGCACGTCGCCGTCTAACACAAACTCACTCGTGGGCTGTGAAACCTCTTCACCCGGCGGAAGCGTAGAAATCATTCCGTCCACGCTGACTCCAGGGCAACCGGTCAGAAGGGTCGTCGTAAGCACTGCCATGCCAATGGCATACGCGGGTTTTCTCAAATTGCGCTTAGGCTCTATTTTCATGTTGTTTACCTCCTTGTTCCTCTGTTACCCATATAGACGCAGTTTAATTCAAAAGGTTTTAAAGAAGGACGTAATTTTATATTCCCATGAAATCAATAAATCTTTGGGCTCCCATGGCGTACATTTCGTCGCCGATCCGGTCCGCAAGGGAGATCACCATGCGTTCATACTCGCACTGGACGGGAGCGATCATGTCCGGAGAGCCGGTATTCAGGATGTTGGCGCATCCGCAGGAATTCGTGCATCGTTCGGACAGGTCGCAATCTTTGCAGGGCGATGGCGTAAAGCATCTCTTCGTCATCTCCAGGCGTCTCGCCTCATCAATGCCCTCATAAACGCTTCCGAGGCACCACTCCGGCTTATCCAGGAAGGACGTGCAGGGATAGAGGTTTCCGTCCCATGCGACCGCAAGCTGGCGGATTCCCAGATGGCAGTATTTGGACGGATTGATGCCCTTGATGAGTTCGGAAATCTTGTTGTGAAGGGGCGCCACTTTGAACTTGTCGCCCTTTTGGTACAGTTCCATCATGTAACCTGCAATCAGGTCGTACTGCCCGCGCAGCACTTCAAAGGTTTCATCGGTCCACGTAACCTTATCTCCGTATGCGGGATTGATGATCATCTGAGGAAAGCCCAGATCATGGACAAGCTTTACGGATTCAAAGAGTTTTCCACAGGCGTCCGGGGAAGCAACGCACATGGCAACGGTATCACAGCCATGCTCCATAAGGAGGCGCGCCTTTTCGACCATAAGGTCAAAAGTCGCTCCTCCTTCTTTTGTCCTTCTGCAGTCATCCTGCATCGTGCCGTCAAAGGAAAAGCCGATCTGCATGTTTGCCCGCTTGGCAATGGAAGCGAACTCTTCATCGATCAGCGTTCCGTTGGTCGTGATCTTGGAGCGGAAGGGAATTCCCGTCTGACAGGATTTTTCGTTCGCCAGCTCCAATGCATAACGGATCAGGTCTTTCTTGAGGAGTGGTTCTCCGCCAAAGAAGCAAATGCCGGCATTTTTCCCTCTCGAAAAGGCCAGTGCCACCGCTTTTTCAACGGTCTCCCTGGACATGTCATGGGCATGCTTTTCCCGCGTGCAATACGAACATCTCAAATTACAATTTTCCGTAAGGTATAAAGTCAAATTCATGCGTTTTCTTCCGTTGTTTCCACTGCTTCCATTGCTTCCGCTGCTTCCATTGCCGGTTCTGCAGAAACTATTCCAGCCGTATGAACCATTAATTCTTCAACCTGTTTTTTGATTTCCTCAATCTCATTTTTGATTCCGATGCCGCCTGCCACAAGAGCCGCCGCAAGCGCTACCAGGCCGATATAATAGGCAGGTTTTTTCCCGTTATGCTCAGGATCTATTTTCATATTGTTCTCCCCCTTGTATCTCTGTTACACGTATAGACGCAGTTTATCCCAAAAAAGTTCTCTTGTCAATTTACTCGTGCAGCTTATATTCCTTGTCCTCGTCAATGACGTCAAGCATGCACCTTGCCACGTCGCGGTCGAACTGGGTGCCGGAATTCTTCTCGATCTCGAGTCGCACGGCCTCCTGGGAGAGGTAGCCGCGATAGCTCCGGTTTGATGTCATGGCGTCATAGCTGTCAGCGACGGCAATGATCCTTGCAAAATAAGGAATCTCTTCCCCAGACTTTTTGTCAGGATAGCCCTTGCCGTCGAAGCGTTCGTGATGCCAGCGGGCGCCGGTTGACAGGTCTGGACGGCTCTTGATCTCCGACAGGATGTCATAGCCAAGACCCGGGTGCTTTTTGATGACGGCAAATTCTTCGTCCGTCAGCCTTGTCTTGCTGTTGATGATGGAGTTCGGAACGCCAATCTTTCCGATGTCATGCAGAAGCGCCATGTAATATACGCTCTCACAATCCTTCGGCGACAGGCCAAGCTTCTCCGCCAGCATCCTGGAATATTTCGCCACGCGCACGGAATGGCCCTTCGTATATTCGTCCTTCGCATCGATGGTGTGCGCCAGGGCTTCCATGACTTCGACGGAGAGGGTCTTGACGTCATGGGTTGCTTGCATGTTCTTGATGATGACGTAGAAGGCCCAGATGAACAGGATGCCAATTGCGACGGAGAACACCGATCCCGTATAGATCACCGCAGTATTCTTTATGCCTTCGAACGCCAACGCAAACGTTGCGTACAGAATCAAAAATAGTGTAGGCGGGAAAAGGAATACCTTCCAGTCGATCTCCATTTCGTCTATTGGCAAGTTTGCGAATTCCCGCACGTCCAGCCGATAGAAATCCCATAACAACAATAACGAAACCACGTTGGATACAATGTCAAACCCATAGTACGCGTTTGCATCAATGGCGGCTAATCTTGAATCGCCGCGGAACTGAAAAACGAAAAACGTATTGAACATCAAAAAAAGAAATAAAAGCGGCGCTTTGGATTTTAAGCGAAACCATCTTCCCACAAAAAAAGTGCAAAGCAATATGAAAAGGAAAAACGTGCCGGAGACCGTCATACTGAAGATGATCATTTTCACGGGACTAATCCCGGAGATCTGGCCAGCCGCACGTACCTTTTCCCATCCCAAAAGGTAATAACAGATGGCCCATGCGGTTGAAAAGGTGAACAAAGGATATGTGAACACGGTGATAAGAAAAAGCTTTACCTTGCTCTTCTTTTCCGTCAAAAAAAATTTTTTGAGTGAGAGATAAAACAAAACAAAGTACAGAATAAGAAATATGTCCGTAGTCACGTCATCTATTACTTTTAACGTTTCTGTCATCGCTGCTCCTTATCACGTTCCCAATCTTAAGAATCGATTGCACGCATGGTTTTATCCTTTCTTTCGCAGCTCCTTAGAAGCTCTTTAGTAGCTCTTCACGCGGATAAACTTCCGAAGGATCAGCACCAGGATCGTCTGTACGTAAGGCACGTAAATGCCAATGACCAGCACGAACTCAAGCAGCAAAAACATGATTGCGTCAGACAAGGCAGTTGCCAATTCCACGTGTTTGCCTTCTTGTCTATTATCGAAAATAAACAAGAGGCCATAGGCAATCAGCAGAAAGACGCCAAACGCGACGATGGGCATCACCACGTAAAAGACAATTTTCTGCCATGTTTTTTTCAGGCTATCACCAAACATCAATATCCGGAAGCTGATCTTACGCGTCAACAGCGTAAAAACGAAAGCAGCCACGGTCAACACGGCCGTAAAGAACAGCCGAAAGCTCCAATCTTCGCCGTGCATCCACACAAACATGCCTATGCAAACAAAAGCCACAATGATTTTCAGCGCAACGTCGTAGTGCTTTTTGTACTTGGGATACTTTTCCTTCATGTTGTTATCTTTCATTGTCTTTACCTCCTCATAACGTAACTATTTATCTTAAGTCTTTGTCTCGAGCCTATTTTCTCAAGTATTTTTTCTCAAGCCTCAGTTTTGAGAAACCACTTTCTCATAATTAAGACAAGCATGGATTGCGGCCAAGACAGGAACAGCGCCACCGAAACAATGACACATGCGATGATAAAGCTGTCCAGGCTTCCGACACCCATCGAAAACACCCAGATCTCAAGCAACACTTGCATCGCAATATACCAAACGAAAAACATCGTCCCCAGCACAGCCAGGTAAAAGAACACCTTTCTCGCAGTTCCCTTGCGCTCGTCCGCATAATTGATCAATTTCATGCTAAAGGATGACGTTGGATACGAAAGCAGCCAAGTTGCGATCACGAATAGCACCGTCAGCCTCATCGCGATAACCAAATCTTCATCTTGCAATACAAGTATCGCAAGGATGGCCATGCCGATCGCAAGGATCCATCTTGCAATCTGATAATGCTTTTCATACCGTTCATTGACCCAGCTTGTATTTTCCAACCGTTTTCCCCCTCTCATGGCGATGAACGCCACTTAACCTATTTTACTCGTTTTGCTTATCATATAGATATCATAGCATAAAAATAACGCCAGTAAAAGAAGATGTTTTAGCACGTTAGCGCAGCAAATCGTGCCAGACGTTATTTCCGCCTACCTGTTGGGCTTCATGCCGCACCAGGCAATTATGCCCAGGTTACCCTTCGCGGGAACCGCGTCCGAATATCTTCTGGTGCTTCTTCTGGTCATTATCGCCTCAAATGCATCCATGTTGCTTCTCCTTTCCAGCTTATGGCCTCACGCCTGGCCCCTACTACCGCCTGGCGACCGTTTTTGCCCTCCAGGCGGTAAAATTCTTCCTTCTTACTACCGCCTGGCGACCGTTTTTGCCCTCCGGGCGGTACAATTCTTCCTTCTTACTACCGCCTGGCGGCCGTTTTTGCCCTCCGGGCGGTACAATTCTTCCTTCTTACTACCGCCTGGCGGCCGTTTTTGCCCTCCGGGCGGTACAATTCTTCCTTCTTACTACCGCCTGGCGACCGTTTTTGCCCTCCGGGCGGTACAATTCTTCCTTCTTACTACCGCTTGGCGGCCGTTTTTGCCCTCCGGGCGGTACAATTGGTGGAAAACAAAAAACACCAAGTCCTTTTGATATAAGGACTTGGTGTTTTTAATCGGAGTGGCGGGATTCGAACTCGCGACCTCCGCCTCCCTAAGACGGCGCTCTAACCAAGCTGAGCCACACCCCGAAGCACAATTAGCATTATACCTTGCCCTCTTGAAAAAAGCAAGCACTTTTTTCAAATTGTTTTAAGAATTTGATACAATTATCGTTTTCAACAGTTTTTGCCGATCGCGCACTATATTTTTAGTCAATTTCGCCATGTTGCCAGCATTCAAAATAAAGCCATCCAGCGTAAAGCCAACACTCTGGAATTCTTTCCCCTACAGTCTCGCAAGCAATGCCACAAGATATTCCCATACTCTCTTTGCGGAGGAGATGCTCAAGGTTTCGTTGGTCGTGTGGATGTTCTTCATGTCCGGACCGATGGAAACACAGTCGAGATCAGGAATCTTGCTCATGAACAGGCCGCACTCAAGGCCGGCGTGAATTGCAACGATCTGCGGATCCGCGTCATAACACTCGCGATAGAGCTGCACCATCTCCTCGCGGAGCGGGGAATCCACGCGATACTTCCAGCCGGGATACTCTCCCCTTACGCGATATTTCACGTTCGCCATCTTGCCAATGGCAAAGAGCTTGCGGATCAAGGCTTCCTTCGCACTCTCAACGGAGCTGCGAACGGAAAAGCTTGCAAGCAAATATGCATCATGCAGAACAATCTTCTGCTTCAAAACGCCAAAGTTCAAGGAAGTCTCCACGAGTCCTTCCACGTCAGCACTCATGGCCTGCACGCCATTGGGAAGGCTGCAAAGGAAGAGGGCAACCTTTCTGGTGTCCGTTGCAGTAAAGGCTTCCGTCTCCTTGTCCAGGTCATCGGAGAAGGTCCAGGTCATCGTAAAGTCGGGATCCTTCGTGCTAAGCTCATTGCTGATCTCACCCGTGATCTTGTTCAAGAGATTGTGGATGCCGTCCCTGCGGTAGGAGATCTGCTCTCCCTGGTCATTCTTCTCCTCGGCGAACACGAATTTCGCCGTCGTCTCGCGTGCAATGGCATTGTCCGCCTCGCCGCCCTTTACCGCCACAAGCCGCACGGGATATACGCGGGTCAATTCCTCCAAAATGCGTCCAAACAGCTGATTGGAATTGGCTCTCTCCTTGTCGATCTCCATGCCGGAATGACCGCCCTGAAGACCGGAAATCTTCAGTTCGAGCATGCGGCCCTTGAAGCCTTCCGTCTTGCCGGTCAGCTCAAAATCAACCCGTGCGCCGCCTGCACAGCCAACGGTAAAAATGCCTTCCTCCTCGGAATCGATATTGATCATGCGCTTTCCCTTTAAGGGCGTGAGGTCGATGGCTCTCGCACCGTCCATTCCCACCTCTTCGTCCGCGGTGATCACAACCTCCAGACGCGGATGCGCAATGGTATCGGAATCCAAAATGGCAAGCGCATACGCAACGGCAATGCCGTCATCGCCGCCAAGGCTGGTCCCTGCCGCAGAGATCTCGTCGTCATTTACGCGGAGCACCAAACCGTCCTTCTTCAAGTCCAGCGGGCACTCTGGGGTCTTAACTGCCACCATGTCCATGTGTCCCTGCAGGATCACGGGGTTCTTTGCCTCATAACCGAGGGTGGCTTCCTTGATGATGATCACGTTGCCGATCTTGTCCTGATAGTGCTCCAGGCCGCGCTCCTCGGCGAAATTCACCAGATAATCGCTGATGCCCTTTACGTTGCCGGATCCCCTGGGAATCTGGCTGATCTCTTCAAAAAAGCGGAAAACCTCTTGCGGTGCCAAATTAGCCAATGCGCTCATGAATCTCTCATTCTCCTATTCTTGCAATTCCTGCTTCCTATTCTTCCATTTCCAAAGCTTACTTGAATAATCCATCGTTTTTCAAGCGACGTCTCACTTCAAAATCCCTTTGTGCGCCGGGTGACGTCTCACTTCAAAATCCCTTTGTGCGCCGGGTGACGTTTTGTCATCCGCCCACGTAATTTATCATATCACTTCTTGGCGCGTAAATCAAGGTGACTGGCGATCAGAAGCGTTCTGTTTCCCTTTCTTTTTTGGATGATCTCCCAGCATGTTCTGACACGCTCCTCATCCAGTCCCGCAAAGGGTTCGTCCAGCAAAAGAAGTCTCCCCTTCGCTGCTAGCGCCCTTGCCAGTGCAACGCGTCTTCTTTCGCCGCCGCTGAGCGTCCCGCAGGGTTTGTCCCAAAGCTCCTCCTCGAGCAGATCCTGCAAGGCCTCGCGCGCCGCCGCTTCCGATCCCGTTACCATCTGCAGGTTTCTTAAAGCACTTTCCCCATTGCAGAGTCTGTCCTCTTGGAAAAGGTATCCAATTCCAATCTCGCGACCGGCGCCGTTAACGTTGCCTTTATCACGCTGCGCCAATCCCGCAACGTCGATGCTACCCTCATCATAGGGCTCTAAGCCTGCCAGAAGGCGAAATAAGGTCGTTTTCCCGGCTCCTGAGGGCCAAGTAAGCCATTCCGTCTCTCCGGGCTCTATGGCCATGGAAAGGCCCTTCAGCACCTCCTGCCCGCCATAACTCTTGGAGAGGTTTGTTATGATGAGGGAGTGCGATGATTCGCCATGGTCTTTCGAGACGACGGAATGCGGTGACTCGTTAAGATCTTTTGACATGACGGAATGCAATACTCCTGCGGGATCTTTGGGCGCCTTGCAGGAAACCTTCACCTCGAATGCCTTCTTCACCAGGAATAATACCAGCTTCTCGAATATGGCGCTCATCACGCAGACCACCACCGTCCACGCGAAGATTCCTGCCGTGTCCAGCGATATTTTGGATAGATAGATCCGCTCGCCGATGGAATTGGACGGTAGGCCGATCACTTCCGCCGCAACGCCGGATTTCCAAGCAAATCCCAAGGAGGTCTTGAGGCTTCCCATGAGGAACGGCTCCAGCGCCGGCCGATAGAGGTAAAAGAGCCTAGTGCGTAGGGGCAGGCGATAGACCTGCGCCATCTCCAGCATGTCCTTTCCAACAGACTTCAGGCCTTCCAGCGTGCTAAAGTAAACCGCCGTGAACACCATGAGAAAGCTGATGGCAATGGACAGGAAGGAGGATCCCCACCAAATGAGGAACAGCACGACAAAGCACACCACGGGCACGGTCTTCATAAGATAGATCAGCGGGTGCAAAAGCTCCTCCAAGAATGGAACCGCCTTGCTCAAGGCCGCCAATAATATTCCAAAAAGCATTCCAAAGAAGAATCCCGCGCCAATGCGGAGCAAGGTCATGCCCGCCACGCCCCAAAAGTCCGCTCTTCCAAAGTTCTCAAAAAGCGCCTTCGCCGTTTCCAGCGGCGTCGCAAACAGAATGGGGTTCCCAATCAGCATCCCCGCCAATTGCCACAAAAGAAGCCATACGAAAACGATGGCAACTTTTCGCAGAATCTTTCCGGACGTGATTTTGCTTGTCGCATCCGTTTTCGCAGTTTCCTTTCGTTCCCGCATGGCTCCTCCTTTCCGAGAATTGTTATATTTCCCATAATACCAAGCATTGCCATGTTTCCGACACGCCAATACTGTTTTCTCGCTAGTTTTATTGACTGTCTTATGGATAGCAGTACGTATTAGCGTTCATATTTACGGCAGATAATAAAAGTCCTCGCCCGGCAGCGCCCCGCCGACGGTGGTCTTGTCAAAATCGTACAAGATCTCCAAATAGCTTTGAAGTGCCTGCTTCATTTCTTTACCGGTAAGACAGGTCACGTTGCAGTAAGGAATGGCCTTCTTTGCGATGGGCTCCTTGGCAACAATGCCAGCCTCCACGCAGTAAGCCGCGCCCGTATCGGGATCCGCATTGATCGCCGCAGCACTGGCCGCATGCTCCTCAAGGAAGGTCTTAATGGCTTCCGGATGCTCCTCCACGACTTCCTTTCTCACAACCGTAACGCCCGTCACAAGTCCGCTCGCGTCATCAGTGCCCTGGGCCTTCTTCCACTCATCATTCGCAGAAAAGACGATCTTGAGCTTGTCATTCTGCATGCTTGCCGCCGTCACGAAGGGCTGAGGCAGGAATCCAAGCGCGTCCTCCGTCTGGCTCAGAATGGCTGCCACCTCGGTTGCTTCGGACTTATACTCAAGCTTCACGTCGCCCTCCGCATATCCTGCCTGCTTTAGCAGATACTGGATCACGCAGTCAGGAGTCGTGCCTTTACCTGTGAGGTAAATTGTTCTTCCTTTTAAGTCTTCGATGCCCTTTACGGAGTCATCGCTGCTCACGAGATACAGCACGCCAAGCGTGTTCACGTTAACCACCACCACGTTGCCGTTCGTCTTCTGGCAAAGAATGGCTGCCACATTGGCCGGAACCAGCGCCGCGTCAAGCTTCCCCGACACCATGAGGGGCAGCAGCTCGTCCGCACCCGTCGCCATCTGAAACTCGTAGGTATTCTTCGTCTTTCCGTTTTTCTGATCTTCCATCAGAAACAATAGGCCCATCGTGGTAGGTCCCTTTAAGGAGCCCACGCGAAGCGTTATGGGTTCTTCCGGCTTCAAGATGGGCAGTACGTCCGCCTCCGTTTGCTCCGTCGGTGAGCTCGCCCTGTCCTTCGAAGAAGGCTTGTCCGCTGTATCACATGCCGTAAGACATCCCAGCAATGCGCACGTAAGCACCGCCATCCCGATTCTCTTTATCAGTTTCTTACCGTTTATCGGTTGTTTTCCATCTTTACGTTTGTTATTCGTTTTCATTCTAAGCATGATATTGTCCTTCTATTCTTGTCAATTAATTCATTATTTCATTCATATGCAAGCTTCCTTTTTCTTGACTCATTTCCGAGTTTTCGCGTTTGCAGTCATCTCCAAGAATTACCATTATATTTTCCGCCATGCGGTTCATACTATCATCAAGACGCGCGGGACAAATGATTGTCGCGACGTCTGAAAATAGACAAACATCGTTTAGGAGGTGAAAAAATGGCAAGTAATTCTAACAATTCTAGCAAAATGGAAGTACCTCAGGCCAAGGAGGCCATGGATCGTTTTAAGACTGAGGTTGCTTCCGAGCTTGGCGTAAACCTGAAGGAAGGTTACAATGGTGACCTGACCTCTCGTGAGGCCGGTTCTATCGGCGGTGAGATGGTTCGCCGTATGATCAAGAAGCAGGAAGAGCAGATGAAGTAAGCTCCGGCTACTAAATGCTCAGCCTGTGAAAATAAAAGGACCTTCGGCAGGCTACCTGCCGGAGGTCTCTTTTTCAGCATTTTAAACCTTTTATTCGCCGAAGACAGCCTTGTAGTCAGCCTGGAACTTCAGGATACCTGCATCGGTCAAAGGATGCTTGGTCATCTGCTCGATTACGGAGTAAGGAACGGTAGCGATGTCAGCGCCTGCAAGTGCACAGTCGGTAACGTGGATGGGGTTACGAACGCTTGCTGCGATGATCTCGGTCTCGATGCCTGCTACTGCGAAGATGTCAGCGATCTCGCGGATCAGGTCAACGCCTCTGGTGCTGATGTCGTCCAGACGGCCAAGGAAAGGAGATACGTAGGTAGCGCCTGCTCTTGCAGCCAGGAGAGCCTGGTTTGCGGAGAAGATCAGGGTTACGTTGGTCTTGATTCCTTCTGCGGTCAGAACCTTACAAGCCTTCAGGCCTTCAACGGTCATGGGAATCTTAACAACCATGTTTGGATGGATTGCTGCGATCTCGCGGCCTTCCTTGATCATGCCTTCTGCATCTACGGTGGTAGCCTTAACTTCGCCGCTGATGGGTCCGTCAACGATGGAAGCGATCTCCTTGATAACTTCTACGAAATCTCTGCCCTCTTTTGCGATGAGGGAAGGGTTCGTGGTTACGCCACAGATCACGCCCATGTCATTAGCTTTCTTAATGTCCTCTACCTTTGCGGTATCAACGAAAAATTTCATGTCGGTTTCTCCTTTTGATATTATTTTTTGACACCCTTCCATGCGATTCTCCCGTTAGGGCGTCCACTGTTTCTAGTATAGAACTCCGCACGTAAAAAATCAAGCATTAAATGCGCTCTCGCCCGGAGTCGTTCTCCTGGTTCCGTTTCCCTTACTTCGCCAAGAATTCCTCTAGTTCCTGCATGGATTCCACCCTGAATACCAAGAGCGCCGTTTCGTATCCCCCGTTACAGATGTTTGCCTCCACGCATGCCTTAAACCCTTCCATTCTCTCCCTCACGTAATCCTTCAGACCGTCCAACCCATTCCTGGCATAGATTACCCCCATAAAATCAGAGTACCTCGAATTGACAAACACGGATAATTTTGGATACCTGCAGGCTTCGATCATCTCCCGGACGTCTTCCGAAGCATCGGTCATGCTACCCGTAACCATATATGCGCCATATAATTCCGGTAATTCCAATACGCTGCTTAAGCCTGTCATTTTTTCTGAGCTTGCAATCATTAGATATTTTAAGTTTTTTAATTGTGCAAAAGCTTCAAGATTCTCACATTCTCTCAGATACAGTTCCAAATACTCCAACTGCTTACATTTTGCTATCTCTGAGATGGAAACTGGCTCATCATCCCGATACGTCATGCCAAGCGCTTCCTGCAGGCTGAGCATTTTCAAATCTTTTAGTTCCGCAACGGTGTCCATGTTTTTCAAAAGCGATTTATTAGTTCGCAAAAATGCTAATTTCGGGAAATTTTTCTCCGTCAAGTAATCTGAAAAGTGAGTAGCATAATTTAAGCAAAACGTTAGCTCCCTAAGTTCAGATAACTTGCTTAAAAACGTCGGTTCCCCAAGGATACAGGTCACCATAGACAATTCCTTCAACTGACTCAATTCGCCAATCCCGTCGAAGTCCCCGTAAGCACCGCAAAGATTAAGGGAAAACAATTCCTTATTGTCTTTTAGCGCATCTATGTTATACACCTTAAACAACTGATCCTTTTCAAATTTCTCACGGTTATTTCTGGGGCGTTCCACGTCACACCAAATTGTCAATTGCTTCAAATGCTTGAATCTGGCAAAATAACTAAAATCAACTTCATCGCCGGGATGCAGGTTTAACGCAATATCTTCAGTGTCCTCTGGCAGCTCTTCAAGATTCATGCATTCGATTTCAATCGGCCACCAATATTCACGGGTATTCACGCCTCTTTCTTCAAAAACAAAGTCAAGTTTATTATTCTCTCCCTTTAAGATGGTTTGATATCTTTCCGGCACTTCAAATCCGAACTCCAGCGTCTTCAGATCCGGCAACTCTTTCACTAAATCTGCAAGATACTTATATCCCCATTTTTCTTCCACAATTTCTTTGTCTGTCAGAATGGCAAGCTTTGTTAACTTCTTGCAGGAACTAATTGCAGATAATCCAACGTAATTATCACAGTATTCTACACCTGAGACATAAGGAAGAATTCTTAATTCCTTCAATCCCGTTAAATACTGCAGATCAGACAAGTCCACGTAATTTTGGTACTCTAATCTATGAAAGATCTCATTATAATTTAAGCCTATGTCCTTCCTCGAATCTATGGTAAGCTTTTTCAATTTTTCGCAGTCTTTCTTCGTGATTGCTGCCGTCGCTGATTTTCCAAGTTCTTCCCTAACGCATCGCTCCACCAAGGGATCCCGGAACGTAACAGCTTCACTTTGCCCACAAGCTACCAGCGTCATAGTCGTTAACACAAACAGGATTGTCGTCAAAAAAACCTTTGAAAGTTTTCTTTTCATAAGCACTCCTCCCTTATCTTATCTTCACGCTCATCAATTGTGTATGATGTTTGAAATGTCATTAAACAGCACGACCACCATAAGGATCATGAAGAACACAAGTCCCACAAAATGCACCATGCCTTCTTTTTCCGGTGGCACCGGCTTGCCCCGGAATACTTCAACGATCAGGAACACGAGGCGCCCGCCGTCCAATGCCGGCAAGGGCAAAATGTTCATGATGCCAAGGCTGACGGAGATCAGCATGGTGAGGTTCATCATGTTGACTAAGACGTCCCGCCAATCCTCCTTCGTCTCCTCATAAATCTCGCCTACCATGTGCGCCATGCCAACGGGGCCGGCCACGTCCTTGCTTTCAAGCTTGCCCTTTACAAGCATCAAAAGGCTCTTATAGGTGTTCCTTACGCCTGCGCGTACCTCGTACCAACCGTATTGCACACACTGTAAACCCTTGACGTGCACGAACGAAGTGCCCGTTTTGAGGCCAAAGTAATAGGATCCCGTCTCTTCTTTGAACGTGGGTTTTACCAACGTGTCATATTCCTTGCCATCCCTCTCATAAGTCACGGTCACCTCGCCGTTCTCACTGTTCTGGGTTTGCTGGAATAACTCTTCGAAGGAATAAATCTTCTGGCCGTTTGCCTTTGTGAGCACGTCGCCTGCCTGTAATCCGGCCTGCCATGCGGCGCTCCCCTCATCCACTTCCGCGATGCACACGTTTGTGTTCACGACGCCGTATTCATAGGCACCTGCCTGCTCATTAAACTTCGGCGTCATAACGGTGTCATAACGCTTTCCGTCCCTCTCATAGGTCACGGTCACCGAACTGCCTTTGTTCATCTGCTTGAAAATCTGCAGTTCGCTGAAAAGGTAGATCCGCTCTCCGTTTAACTTTAAGATCTTGTCACCAGCCTGCAGTCCGGCTTCTTCCGCCGCGCTGCCATCCATGACCTGTCGCACCACCGTATCATGCACCTGGATCATGGGAACCATGATCACGGCCACAAGCATTGCAAGAATAAAGTTAAAGAACGGACCGGCAATAACGGTTGCGATCCTCGCCCAAACGCTGGCGTTCGGGAACGCGCTGGGAGAATCCTTGGCGTCGCCCTCCCTCTCGTTTAGGCCGTCCTCACCCTCAAACATGCAGGCACCGCCGATGGGCAGAAGGCGTATGGAATAAACCGTGTCCTTCTTTCCCCAAGAGATGAGCTTCGGGCCCATGCCGATCATGAACTCCACCACGTGGATGCCATTCATTCTTGCGATGAGAAAATGCCCGAATTCATGAGACATCACCACGATGCCAAACACGATGATAAACAAAAGCAACGTCATTACGT
Organism: uncultured Lachnospiraceae bacterium; assembly: GCA_946414885.1. Lineage (GTDB taxonomy): Bacteria > Bacillota > Clostridia > Lachnospirales > Lachnospiraceae > Acetatifactor. The sequence continues at coordinate 66,968 of CAMKQH010000005.1, read as the reverse complement.
AATGCATCATACGGCAATTAATACTCCTTATTTCCTATAATCTGAAAATCAAAAACCCTTTGCCGCGATCCAGTCATAGGCAAACTGCTCCGCCTCAAGGATCTCCCGGACGTCGGGATTCTTCACAACCTTATGGGCTTCCATCGCTCCGCGGATTAACTCCGGGATCTGGAGATAGCCGATCTTCCTTGCAAGGAATAATGCCACGGCTCTCTCGTTTGCGGCGTTAAACACCGTTGGAAGGCTGCCGCCCGTCCTCGCCGCCTGATAAGCCAGCGCAAGTCCTTCAAAGTTCTCGGGATCGGGCTTCTCGAAGGTGATGGAGCCAAGTTCAAAAAAGTCCACTCTCTTGCCCGCCATGGGACGGCGGTCAGGATAAAACAAAGCATACTGAATGGGGAGCTTCATGTCCGGCGTGCCAAGCTGTGCAATGATGGCACCGTCCACGTACTGTACCATGGAATGAATGATGCTCTGGGGATGAACGACCACCTGGATCTGGTCCAGGTCTGCATCAAAGAGCCATTTTGCCTCCATGACCTCCAGGCCCTTATTGACCATGGTGGACGAATCAATGGTGATCTTGTGGCCCATGTTCCAGTTCGGATGCTTCAAGGCATCCTCCACCTGGATCTTTGCCATTTGTTCCCGCGTCCATCCGCGGAACGGGCCGCCGGATGCCGTCAGCAGAATCTTTTCCAACCTTTGCTTCGGTTCACCGTTTAAGGATTGGAAAATGGCACTGTGCTCACTATCCACCGGAAGGATCTTCACGCCCTTTTCCTTTGCCAGCGGCATGATCACGTGACCAGCCGTCACCAGCGTTTCTTTATTCGCAAGTGCAATATCCTTGCCTGCCTCGATTGCCGCGATGGTGGGGCGAATGCCGATCATGCCGACCACTGCAGTCACTACCACGTCCGAGGACGGATCCGCCGCGATCTCCATCAAGCCATCCATGCCGCACAAAACCTTTACTTCCGGCAGGTCAGCCAATTTCACCTTTAATTCCTTTGCCGCTTCCTCGGTCCACATGCACGCCAGTTTCGGACGGAATTCGCGAACCTGTTCCTCCATCTTCGCTACGCTTGTTCCCGCCGCCAGTGCCACCACGGAAAGCTCATCCCCGTTCGCACGGACAACCTCCAGCGTCTGCGTTCCGATCGAACCCGTCGATCCCAAAACTGCAATATATTTCATGAAAATTTATACTCCCTTCTCAAGACCCCTTTCAGGCGGAGCCTCTCGTTTCACGCTTCTCCCATTCCGACGTTCCCATCGTCAGCCCCGAGTCTTTCTACAGCAGGAACGTCGCCAGGAAGTACACGAGAGGCGCCGTTACGATCATGCTGTCGAAGCGGTCCATGATCCCGCCATGTCCAGGAATCAGCTTACCGTAATCCTTGATCCCAAAATTACGCTTGATGGCAGAGGCCGCAAGGTCTCCCACCATGCTGCAGATGGCTCCAAAGCCGCAGATTACCGCGATGAGGGGCGCAACCTTCTTGTCCGGGAAGGTCGCTTCCACGAAAAAGTAGCCGTAAAGCGTGGCAATGATCACGGTGCCGACCACGCCTCCGATGCATCCCTCTAGGGATTTCTTCGGACTTAAGTTCGGGAAAATCTTTTTCTTTCCGATCAGCACGCCCACGACGTAAGCACAGGTATCACATCCCCATGCACTGATCAGGATCAGCCACACCAGATACAGGCCCTGGGGCAGCTGTCTGGTGAGGTAGGTGAATGCCAGCATGACTGGCGCGTATAAAAAGGCAAAAAATGCCGCAGATACTTGTGTGGCATTATATTTCGGGAATGTCAGGACGTAGACCAGAAGTTCGCCCAGGAACGTGCCCATGATCACGGCGAGAAGCTCGCGGTGGCCAAAGAGATCCGTTCCAACAAAATAACTCACGACGTAATATGCCGTGATCCCAAGATATCCAACGATTTCAAGCCCATTAAAGCTCTTTCCTTCCCCAGATGCTCCCATCACCTTCGTCAGTTCGCGGTAGGCAATGAGGGAGATCAGGAACAGGACCGCCGCCAGGGGAATGCCCCCAAACGCCATGGTGGCTATGGCTATGGCCAAAAGCACCACGCCGCTAATCAATCTTTTCCAAAACATGTTTCTCCTCCGTTTCCGATCAGCCCGAAAGCCGTTACTGCTTCAGGCCGCCGTACTTGCGGTCTCTTTTATTATATGCCTCAATGGCCTTGATCAGTTCCTCCTTGGTGAAATCCGGCCATGCCACGGGGGTAAAATAAAACTCCGTGTAAGCCAGCTGCCAGAGAAGGAAATTGGAAATTCTCTGTTCGTTACAGGTGCGGATCAAGAGGTCGGGATCCGGAAGTCCCGCCGTATCCAAGGCGTCTCCCAGCAAACCTTCCGTCACGGCATCTGCCGTAAGCTCTCCCTTTTCCACCTTCGCCGCGAGCTTCTTTGCCGCGCGCACGATCTCGTCACGTCCGCCGTAGTTGATGGCAACCTGGAAATGCAGACCGTCATTGTTCTTCGTGGCTTCCTCCAGCTCCGCAATGCGTTCCTGCAGGTCCGGATCCAGTCTCGTCTTATCGCCGATGATACGCACGCACATGCGGTTCTTCGCCGCAGTGGTGAGACAGGTCTTCATGTAGTTGCGAAGCAGCTTCATCAGGGCATCCACCTCGTCCTTGGGGCGGTTCCAGTTCTCCGTGGAAAATGCATACACGGTCAAGTACTGAATGCCCATCTTGTATGCTTCCTCGCAGATGACCTCCACGGTCTTTGCCCCCTGCACGTGTCCGTAATTTCGCGGCATTCCCTTTGCCTTTGCCCATCTGCCGTTACCGTCCAAAATGATGGCGACGTGCTGCGGTATCTTCAAGCTCTCGTCCATGTCTTAACCTCTCTCATCATATTACAAGGGGCGGTGCTTGGCTCAAGCCTCCTCCGCCCCCAATATTCAAACCCTTGTACCGCCTATGATTATACGGTCATGATCTCCTTATTCTTTGCTTCCGTCACTACGTCGATTTCCTTTACGTACTTGTCGGTCAGCTTCTGGAGCTCATCGCCAAGCTGCTTAACTTCATCTTCGGAAACGTCTTCCTTCGTGAGCTTCTTGAATGCATCGTTGCCGTCACGGCGAATGTTACGGATGGCAACCTTTGCTTCCTCTGCCTTCTTGCGTACTTCCTTCGCAAGGTCTTTTCTGCGCTCCTCCGTAAGCTCAGGGAACACAAGGCGGATCACGCTGCCGTCGTTGGAAGGATTGATGCCGATGTCGGAAGTCAAAATAGCCTTCTCAACTGCCTTCAGCATGGACTTGTCCCAGGGAGCGATCTGGATGATGCGTGCCTCGGGAACGGTTACGTTGCCCACCTGCTGGATGGGGGTAGGGGTTCCGTAGTAATCAACGCGAAGCTTGTCCAAAATGTGAGGGTTGGCACGGCCTGCGCGGATGCCCGCAAAATCTGCCTCCAAAAACTCGATCGCCTTCTTCATCTTATTCTCATACTGTACTAATCTTTCGTCCATGGTAATCCTCTCTTTCTGCCCCTTGGCACATACGTTATAGTTTTTCGTCTAAGCTTAAATGGTAACCTTTGTTCCGTTAAATTTGCCCGTCATGGCATTGACGATGCTGTTCTCTTCGTTCAGGTCGAACACCCACATCGGCATCTTATTGTCTCTTGCGAGAATGGACGCCGTCATGTCCACCACCTGAAGGTTCTTTGCGATCACTTCGTCAATGGTGATCTCGTCATACTTGATCGCGTCGGGATTCTTCTTCGGATCGTCGCTGTAAACGCCGTCGATGGACTTCGCCAGGAGAATGACGTCTGCCTCCATCTCCACTGCCCGAAGGACTACGCCGGTATCCGTTGAGAAATAGGGATGTCCGGTACCGCCCGCAAAGAATACCACCATGTTCTTCTCGAAATATTTGTTTGCCCTGTCCTTGGAGAAGAGCTTCGTAAAGGATCCGCATTCAAAGGGCGTCAGCACGTTCGTCATCATTCCCACGCTGCGGAAGATCTCTGACACGTAGATGCAGTTCATGATCGTTGCAAGCATGCCGATCTGATCTGCCTTGGTGCGGTCGATGTTCTCGCTCGTCCTGCCTCTCCAAAAGTTTCCGCCGCCGGTGACAATGCCGACCTGAATGCCTTGATCCACAAGGGTCTTCACCTGCAATGCAACCTTTCTTACGGTCTCTTCGTCAAAACCAGTCTTCTTTTCTCCTGCCAGCGCCTCGCCGCTGAGCTTTAGTAGTATGCGCATGCGTTCCTCCTCATTCTTCTTATTTTCCGGTCCGTTTATACTTCCTGTTCTTCAAAGAACTTCGCTGCACTCTGCTCTGCATAGCAAAGAACGCACATGCCTTCGATCCTTGCACCGTTGTTGATCTGGATGGACTTTGCCTTGACGTTGCCAAGTACCACTGCCGTCGCGTCAATGATCACGGGGCCCTTTACGTCGATGGTTCCCTTGACTGCTCCTGCGATCACCGCGTCGGTGGCTTCCACGTTGCCGACCACCACGCTGCCAACGCCGATCTTTACTTCTCCGTCGCTGATCACGTCGCCGTTGATCTTTGCCGCATCCGCAAGAATGTCAGCTGCCTTGGAGTTGCCGGAGATCTTGCCGGTCACGTTGAGCTTGCCCTTCACCTGGACGTTGCCGTAAACCTCTCCGAATACGTCGGCCGATCCATTTGAGAGAATGTCGCCCTTAACTCTCATTCCCGCAGTGATCACTGCGGTCTCTTCCATCTCTTCCATGTTTGATAAATCTAAGATCCAACTCTTGTCAATTGCCTTGGTTTCCATTTCCATTCCTCCGGATTGCTGATATTGCTTTTCTTCTGCAGGCTTTTCTTCCGCAGGCTTTTCATCTGCGGGCTCTTTTGCCTCGCTTGCGGCAGGCGCTGCCTTGGGCGTTTCATCCGGCCATACGATCTTCGCCGGCTCCTTCTTCGGTTCCGGTTTTACCTCTTCCATGACCATGAAATCTGCCAGGGAGATCTGCATGCCTTCTTCTTTCTCAGGTTCCGCCGGAAGCTCCTTTTCGGGTTCTGCCGGAAGCTCCTTCTCAAGTTCCGTGAAGACCTCCGCAACGGATTCCTCCGCAACGGCGCCGGGAGCGATCTCCGTCTCCTTTTGCATCTGCGCTTCTTCCTCAGCGATTCTCGCCGCCTCCTCTTCCTGGATCTCGTCAATGTTATGAAGCATGGCTTCTAACTCTTCGAGTTCCTTCAGGGTAGCATCTTCTTCGGAAACCTCTTCCTTCGGTTCCTCTTTCGCGCCGTCGGGCAAAAGCTCATTGACGGCCTGATTCAGATCCTCCTTCAGATCAGAGAAAAAACCCATTTTTCTTACCTCCCGTTATTCTGCATACAGTGCTTGTCATTTCTGTCTTTGGGGATTCTCCCGCGGCTTCACGTGCTGGATCAGCTCCGTGTCCTCCGTGATCGGGAGAATTTCCACGTTGTCCATGGCAAGAAGCTTCTCGATCACCATGGGCAGGGCGTCCACCGTAGTCCGGCGGCTCGCCATGTCGTGAAATAATATGACGGACGTGGGTCTCGTTTCGATCCCTGCCGTTGCATTTCTAAGTATGGTCTCCGCCGAAAGGCTGACCTGCGCGGCATCGCCCGACGATACGTTCCAATCAAAATATACCGTATCGCTTTCCTTCAAATATTCAATAAATTCATGTACGTCCACGTTCGTAACGGTGTTTGAGCTCCCCCCGGGGAACCGGTAGAGATGGCTCTCAACACCCGTCACTTGAAAAAGATAATCCCTGATTCTCTCAACGTCATTACCGAAGGCTTCCTTGGAAGCATAGATCTTGTCATACTCATGCGTGTAGGAATGCATTCCCAGGGAATGTCCTTCCTCCACGATACGCTTCATGGCCTGCTGCGCTTCCTCGCTCTCCTTCCCCAAAACGAAGAAGGTTGCCTTCACGTCGTACTTCTTTAGTATGTCCAGTATTTCATTGGTATAGATGCTTGGACCGTCATCAAACGTAAGATACACTTTGTGACGGTTGTCCGCCTTGGGCTCCTCCGGAAGAAGAGCCTGCTCCTCTTCCTTTGCCTCGGCGGCTTCCAACAGTTCAAGTCTTTTCTCCGTCTCGTCTTGAAGCTTTTGACGGTTAGAAAATTCTTCCTGCAGGATGCGACTCAGTTCCTCTAGCTTTTTTCCTTGTTCGTCAACGGTCTGCGTCAGTGCATCCAAATGCCGGTTGGCATCCTTCCACTGCTGATGCATGCCGAAAACAAACGCGAATAAAATGGCACAAGCCACCCATGGGACCAAGATTCCGATCACAATGCTTAGGATGATCATCTTTTTCAGCCGCTGGACGCGCTTTTGTCTCTCTGCAGACGTGGCCTGCTTTTCCTGATCCATAACGCAATCCTCATATCTTGGCATCAAAATGCGGGTTTTGTCCCAAAACCCATAATCTCACAAATGATAGTATAGCATATTCCTCTTTTTTGGGAAAGAGAAAAAAGAAAAAATTTATAATCTCCGCTCTGGATATCTCCCACGGATCCGTCTTTGAAAATAGCGGTCCGGAAAATCTGCATTTTTAAACTCGTACCAAACGTCTTCAGCCACGTCATAAAACTGGCTGACCTGTCCCGTACGGGTAAATTCCAGCTCCAAAATCGCACACAGTGCATCGTATCCTGCCGACGCGATCACTCTTTCCCCAAACGTAATCCTTTTCATGCGGCTCCCCCTTTTTCTTTTTGACTTTTCTCTTTTTTGACTTGACTCCCTTCTTCCCTTCATCATGATCCATGGCGTCATGATTTTCCTATGTTTTCCATTCCTTACGTACTATAAATGACCCATATATTATTATATGGCACATAATTTTTGGAATACAACAAATTCGTTTTTGGCCTATTGTATTACCTGTTGTGCCATGATTTTTCTCAACTTCGCCAACGCCTTTTGGAAATGCCTGCGAAGGCTTTCCTTCGACATTTCTTCCCTTCGCGCCGTCTCCGCAAGACTCCGCCCTTCCACGCAGACCGACTGTATGATCCTGTGCTCCCTCGCATCCAGATATTGTTCAAAAAGCATTCTCCATTCCGTCATACTCTGTGCATCCATCCAATCCTCCTTGCCGCCAAATCGTTCCCATTCCTTTTCTTCCACGCAGATCCCGAAATCCATGCATCCCCGTCTGTTCTCCAGGATCTTATACTTCGTAACGTTAAACAACCATCCTGCCGGATTCTCGCAGTCTCGCAGCAGCTCCCTCTTTTTCCACGCCAGGAAAAACACTTCCTGAAGCACGTCCTCCACTTCCTCCTCCCGGATTTTTCCTCGGAGGTATCTTCGCAGTTTTTGGGCATGCTCCGCGTATAGTTTTTCAAATTCCTTTTGATCCACTTTTCCCTCCCCGTCAATCGATAAAAAAAGAGACGCTTTTATTCATGGCGCCTCCAGAAAAAAATGAGCTCCCTCTTTACGAGGGAGCTCGCTTGTTTTTCTATTAGTGGAGTTACATCCCCATTCCCATGCCGGCACCTGCAGGCATTGCGGGAGCATCTTCCTTGATGTTTGCAACAACGCTCTCGGTGGTGAGCAGCGTGCTTGCAACGCTGGTAGCGTTCTGCAGGGCGCTTCTGGTAACCTTTGCGGGATCCAGGATGCCTGCTTCTACCATGTTAACGTATTCTTCTTTCAGTGCGTCAAAGCCAACGCCAACCTCGGACTCGCGAACCTTATTGATGATCACGCTTCCTTCCAGTCCGGCGTTTGCGGCGATGTAGAACAGAGGCGCTTCCAGAGCCTTCATTACGATGCCTGCGCCAGTCTTCTCATCGCCCTCCAAGGTCTCAGCCATCTTGGCAACTTCCTTGGATGCGTGAATGTATGCGGAACCGCCGCCGCAAATGATGCCTTCTTCAACGGCTGCTCTCGTGGCAGCAAGTGCATCTTCCATGCGGAGCTTAGCTTCCTTCATTTCGGTCTCGGTTGCCGCGCCTACGCGGATCACTGCCACGCCGCCTGCCAGCTTTGCAAGTCTCTCCTGAAGCTTTTCTCTGTCGAAGTCAGAGGTGGTCTCCTCGATCTGGTTCTTGATCTGAGCGATGCGGGCCTTGATGGCTTCCTTGTCGCCTTCGCCGTCAACGATGACGGTGTTCTCCTTCTGAACCTTAACGCTCTTAGCGTGGCCCAGCTGATCCAGGGTGGCATCCTTGAGCTCGTAACCAAGCTCGGAGCTGATTACGGTACCGCCGGTCAGGATTGCGATGTCCTCCAGCATAGCCTTTCTTCTGTCGCCATAGCCGGGTGCCTTAACGGCTACTACGTTAAAGGTTCCGCGCAGCTTATTTACGATCAGGGTGGTCAATGCCTCGCCCTCTACGTCCTCAGCGATGATCAGGAGCTTCGCGCCGGACTGCACGATCTGCTCAAGCAGGGGCAGAATCTCCTGAATGTTGGAAATCTTCTTGTCGGTGATCAGGATGTAAGGATTGTCAAGAACTGCCTCCATCTTATCCATGTCACTTGCCATGTATGCGGAAATGTAACCTCTGTCGAACTGCATGCCTTCCACGAGGTCCAGCTCGGTCTGCATGGTCTTGGACTCCTCGATGGTGATGACGCCGTCTCCGGAAACCTTCTCCATTGCGTCTGCAACGAGCTGACCAACCTCGTCATCCCCTGCGGAGATGGCGGCAACTCTTGCGATGTGGTTCTTGCCGTTTACTTTCTGGCTCATCTTTGCAATGGCTTCTACTGCACAGTCAGTAGCCTTCTTCATACCCTTTCTCAGGATGATGGGGTTAGCGCCTGCTGCCAGGTTCTTCATGCCGGCATTGATCATTGCCTGTGCAAGAACGGTTGCGGTGGTGGTACCGTCACCGGCAACGTCATTCGTCTTCGTTGCAACTTCCTTTACAAGCTGTGCTCCCATGTTCTCAAACGCATCCTTCAGCTCGATCTCCTTTGCGATGGTCACGCCGTCATTCGTGATGAGGGGTGCGCCAAAGGACTTATCCAAAACAACGTTTCTGCCCTTAGGTCCAAGGGTTACTCTTACGGTATCAGCCAGCTGATTTACGCCGGACTCCAATGCGGCGCGTGCCTCTGCGCCATATTTAATCTCTTTAGCCATGATGTTTTTACCTCCAATGATTATTCAATGATAGCGAGTATCTCGCTCTGCTTTACGATCAGATACTCTTCCTCATCCAGCTTTACTTCCGTTCCGGAATATTTCGAAAAGATTACCTTGTCGCCAACCTTCACCTGCATGGCGATCTCCTTCCCGTCTACCATTCCGCCGGGGCCAACTGCGATCACCTCTGCCTGCTGAGGTCTCTCCTTCTCCTTGCCTGCCAGAATGATGCCGGACTTCGTGGTCTCCTCGGCAACCATCTGCTTTAATACGACTCTGTCGCCCAAAGGTACTAATCTCATAACTTTCTGCCTCCTTGCTTTCTTCTCTTCTCCCGCTTTTAAAGGCGGTTTCCAGCTTTCGTTTTTGGTTGTTAGCACTCTTTTAATTCGAGTGCTAATCACTATTCCATATAATAAATTTATATGCCTGTGTTTGCAAACGAATTCACGGAAGTCAAGGCAAGTTTTTCTCTATATTTCTCATTTTATCTCTATTTATCTCGTATTTTCTTATTGTAATGGGTTTTGAAAGATTTAATAATTCTTTTAGAATCAAAAAACCGCGCGGCCATCGGCCATGCGGTTTTGTTTTCGTCATTACGTGAAGCGCCAGCAGAACTAGCACTTGATCTCCAGGAATCCCAGGAGCTTACTCATGTCGTACTCCTGAAGGAGTCCGAGGTTGGAATCATAGAAGAGTCCGTCGTAATGGATCAGATAATGGCAGTAGCGCCCCATTCTCTCCATCATGATGCAACATTTCGGAAGCACCACGTTGCGGCCTTCCGTGTAGTTGATGACGTCAGAATGATCGATGCCGTAATAATTCAGCGCAGAGATCATGCGGCCCATGGTTGCCTGCCACTCGCGGCAGTCCATGATGGTGATGACCTCGGCGATGGTGCGTCCGGCAAGCATTGCCACGCAAGCCTGTCCGCAAAGGCCGTCCTCCGGCTGCTTGATCACTTCCATGCCGTCGATCTTGCGCACGGGATTGTCAAAGCTGTAGGGGCTGTTCTGATCCATGCGGATGAGGGATCCCGTGATGTGGAGCAGGATCTGGTGAGGAACGCCAATCTCGATTCCCGATACGTCCTCGTCGTCCAGCTGGATCACGTAGATGCCTTTCTCCTTCGGCGTCAGTTCGCACGCGATGATGCGATTGTCCAAAACGATGTCTGCCTGGATCACGTCGCGCAGCTTGCAAACTTCCCATACGTTAAACGGAATGTTGATGAAAAATCCACCGTCGTTTCTCTCTAATTTTGCTTCAAAAAAATACCTCATGTCATGCCCTCTCCCAATACCTAAAATCTGGAAAAAACAGTTTCATTAACTTGAGCGTAACACAATTCTTTTTTCTTGAAAACAGTTTTTGGACAAGTACTTCAAAAAAAACATACCGTCAAAAAAATATCAATCTCACGCGCTACTTTAAGCGTTTAACGCCTGTTCCATAGGCTTCCTGCAAGCTTTCTAAAGATTTTCAAGTTTTCTCGCCTGGGTCGGCGTGATGCCAAAACGCTTCTTGAAAAGCTTGCTGAAGTGATAGGCATCGTCATAGCCCACCATGGCGGCTGCCTCCTGCACGCTCAGGGCCTTCCCCTGTTCCAGCAGTTCCTTTGCCTTCTCCAGGCGGATCTTGATCAGGTGCTGGATTGGCGCGTCCCCCGTCTCACTCTTAAAGATTTTTGATACGTAGAAGGGACTAAGGTACATGTTGTCCGCAATCTGATCCAGAGAAATTTTCTCACTGTAGTGATCTTCAAAATAAGTCAGGATTTTCTCCACCACGTACTTCTTGTTGGTGGATTCAAACACATATCCGTCCGCCGGCTTCTCCGGCTCACACTGCTCACGCATCACGAGGATCAGCAGCTGCATCAAGTAGGATTTCAGCATGTAATATCTGCCCTGTCTTCTTGCTGCCTTCTCCGCTTCCATGGAAGAGCAGATCTTAAAGATCCTCTGCCGAAGTTCTCCCTTGGTGTGGATCACGTATCCGCCCCCGGGCACCGGCACGTGGTTGGGACAAAAGCCCGGGAACTGCACGTCCGTAAAGCCCACAAAGAATTCCGTGGTAGGCGTCTCCACCTGCTTTAAGAAGAGTGCCTGGTGGCGGATGCCGGGATTGAAGATCATGAGATCTCCCTCTGCAACGTCAAAGATTTCTCCCTCAATGTGATATTTTCCTTCCCCTGACAGAACAAAGGCCATCTCCAGATGATTGTGGCAATGATAGATTGCCTCGTCCTCATGTCTCGTTCCCTTCCAGATGTAAAGGAACGTGGGATTGATCTCTTCGATTACAATGTCTTTCTCTTCATTCATAATAATTCCTCATCCGCGTCCCGAAGTCTAATTCTCCACCCATGAGCCGTCACAGTTTAAGTATCAACGTTGCAATCCTAAAGTATACCAGCAAAGACAGCGCATCCACGATGGTCGTAATAAAGGGACTCGCCATCACGGCCGGGTCAAAGCCAAGTCGCTTTGCGCCAACGGGCAGAACGCAGCCGATAAACATGGCCATGAGTACTGCCGCCACTAAGGTTAGGCATACGGTCAGGGCAACCATCACGGTCACCTGATCCAGTACCAAAAGCTTAACAAAGTTTGCTGCCGCCAGCGTCACTCCGCAAAATACCGCCACGCGGATCTCCTTCCAGATGACTCTTGGCACGTCACCGTATTCGATCTCACCGAGGGACAGTCCGCGGATCACGGTCACGCTGGCCTGTCCGCCTGCGTTTCCTCCCGTGTCCATCAGCATGGGAATGTAGGCGACCAAGATGGCGCAGACGCTGAGCGCATCCTCGAAGGATGAAATGATGGCACCCGTAAACGTCGCACTGATCATCAGAAGGAGCAGCCAGGGGATTCTCTTCTTATAAGTCTCCCAGACGCTGGTCCTCATGTAAGGCTTGTCGCTCGGCACGATTGCAGCCATCTTTTCCATATCCTCCGTGGCCTCTTCTTCCATGATGTCCACGATATCATCGACGGTGATAATGCCTACGAGCCGGTTCTCATTATCCACGACGGGCATGGTCGTAAAATCGTATTTTTTGAATTGATTTGCTACTTCCTCCTGGTCCATCATGGTATTGAGGGCGATGACGTTCTCATGCATGATGTCACCGATGATCTCATAATCATCGGAAAGCAGCAGATATCTCAAAGCTACGGTACCCTTTAGGTGTCTTCCGGCATCCAACACGTAACAAACGTTGATGGTCTCGGAATCCACGCCGACCTTGCGGATCCTCTCGATGGATTCCGCAACGGTCAGATTTTCCTTCAGGTCCACGTACTCCACCGTCATAATGCTGCCGGCGGAATCCTCCGGATATCGCAACAGGTGGTTGATGTCCCTTCGCGTCTCCGGGCTGGCATTTGCCAAGAGTTTTTTTACAATATTTGCGGGCATTTCCTCCATCAGGTCAGCAGCATCATCGGCCATTAGGTTATCGATGATGTTTGCCGCTTCCTTTTCTGACATGGAGGTAATGATTTTCTGCTGGATGTCAACATCCAGATAGGAGAACACGTCCGCCGCAAGGTCCTTGGGAAGGATCCGGAAGACCTTCAGCATGTTTTCCTCTTCCTCGAGTCCTTCCATCCACGCGGCAATGTCCGCGTCATTCATTTCAGCCAAATGTTGTCTGAGCTTGGTATACTGCTTGGCCTCCAGCAGTTCCATGAGCTCGTCAAATTCATTCATCTCTTCCATGGCTCTCTCCTCCTTATGAGGCAACGCATCAAAGCCTCACCCCGGAAGAGACGCGGTTACGATCTCTATAGGGACGTGGCGATGAGCGCTGCCGTGATTTTTATGAAGTTCGTACTTCGGGGAACGGAATCCGTACTTCGACTATCTCCTGACACGTTCACCACCGTCCTTTCCTTTGAATTCTCAAACATTTTAATCTTATTTCAAATAAACGTCAACGAACTTATTTCTTCACGTAAGGCATGGTGAATACAACGCCTGCGAAGTCGTCAACAACAACCAATCCGCCCTTGTAAGGTGCCAAAGAAACGGGTGCAACGGGCCAAGTGCTGTCATCCGTGCAGTTCAGAAGCGTCTTTACTTCGCCGTCCTTGATCACGCGGATCGCGGAATTTCCGGTGTCAGCCACGTAAACGTTTCCGTCCTCGCCAACAGTCACGCCCTGAGGATTCTGGAAGCAGCTCTCCTCAGCCGTACCATCCCTAAAGCCTTCCCTGCTGCCTGCAAACACTCTGATCAGACCGTTTTCGATCACGCAGATCCTGTGATTTCCGGTATCTGCCACGTACAGAACGCCATTCGACCAGCACACGCCGCAGGGTGCATTGAATCCGTCAGCCAGCGGCGTCAGGATGCCCTTGGTATCCATTTTGTATACCATGTCAGCGCCTGCATCCGCGATGTAGAGATTTCCCTCGTCATCGGACGCAAGTCCCATGGGATTCACAAGCGTTCTCTCGCTGTTCTTGTAAGCCGCGGTGCGAACCAATTCCCCGTCAAAATAACGGATCACGCGGTTTGTGCTGTCGCAGACCGCCCAGCCGTTCAGATATCTTGCGATGCCCCAGGGCTTCTCAAAGCGGGCATCCTCCAGCTTCGCGTCGTGATATCCGCCAAGAGGCTCTCCAAATGCATCCTCCGGGCCGGTCTTTCCTGCGAGCAGGGTAGCCTTTCCGTCCTTGATCTCCCAAATGACTTTACTGTATTCATCCGTGACCAGAAGCGTATTTTCATCCATCACTGCAACGCCTGCAAGCGATCCCTGCACGCCCGTCAAAAGCTCCACCTTCTTGCGCACGTTCTTGTCCTCGTCAGGCTTTTGCGCTGCGGGCACGGTCACCGTCTTTTGCTCCGGCACCTTTCTGTTCTTCTTGCCGCCCCATACGATTCCGCCAGTTATTAACAGAATGAGCGCAAGCACGCCGCCTGCGACGCCGTATACGATTCTTTTATCCACTTGTTCCAATTTTTCCCAGTCGATTTTCATGTCAGTTACCTTCCTTTATCCCGTCTAGGGTGAATATTTCAAAGCCGTCTGCCTTACCTTTTAGTTTGATGCTCGTTCCAAGAGAGGTTGCCAGGATCCTGTCGCCCAGCGCATCCACCACGGCGCGGCTGATATAAACGCATCCGCCCGGGGCATTGGCCTCAAGTCTTGCCGCCGTGTTGACCGTGTCTCCGATCGCCGTGTAATCCATGCGCATTTTCGCGCCGATGTTACCGACGACGGCCTTTCCACAATGCACGCCAACGCCAAAGGCAACCGTCCTTCCATATTTCTCCTGAAGCTCCTTCGCCAGCTCTTCCGAGCCCTTTACCATGTCCAGTGCCGCCTTGCAGGCATTCATCACGTAATCCTCCTGGGGCAGCGGCGCGTTCCAAAGTGCCATGGTACAGTCTCCCACGAACTTATCTAGCGTGCCGTGATTATCCATGACGCACTTTGTGGTAAGCGTCAGATACTGATTTAAGATCTCCACGACCTCCGTCGCCGGCAGTGCCTCGCTCATGGTGGTAAATCCACGGATGTCCACAAACAGCGCCGCAATGTCCGTCAGCTTTCCGCCCAGTCCCAGGGAATCCGTTCCCTCCCGGAGCAATTCATTGATGACCGACGGATCGACGTAACGCTTGAAGGTGCTTGTCACCTTATGCTTTGCAAGGGATGCCTGCACGTAGTTGATGGCCACAAAGGCAATAAACAGAACCGTTGTCGCCAGTGGTATCCACAAGGGCTCCAGTAAAATGCCGGCTCCCCCAAGCAGCTTACATAAGATCAGCCATCCGCCTGAGAAACCAAGCCACCAAATCAATGACCAGCGTACCTTTCTGTCCCACAGAAACCAAACGGATGCAACTGACAGCACGAATAACAATGCAAGCTGCCACCACGTAGGACTGGCCTTCTGGTATTTGCCATCCAAAAGGGACTGAATGACGTTCGCCTGAACTTCAATGCCATACATGCCCGCCGCATGCTCTATGGACGTAAAATATTTATCATCTCCGGCGACGTACGGGCCGATCAATATAATGCTATTCTCATCAAAAGATGTGCCATCCACGTCTCCGTTATATAAATCCGCAATGGAACATTCGTAAAACCCGCCTGGCATTACGGAGTAGGGGATGTAAAAGAACCCGCTTTTCTCCCCCGCGGGCGGTTGTTTCCCCGGAGTAATCCCCGCTGCCTTACAATACTGCTCGTAGATCACCCAACCAAACAATTCCAAGTGGACGTCCTCTCTGGGATCCACCCAAAGAAGTCCTTTCCTGAGGATTCCGTCCTTGTCCTCCATGGCATTAATGTGTCCTTGATGGGTTACCTCGCGCAATTTTTCAAACACGCGGTCATAACCGTTTATGTTCCTTCTTTTCAGGAAGAAGTCATCCCCCTCTGCTACCGTCTGATCCGTAAAATTGACGGCCTCCGCCACCACCACGTTTCCATATTCCGCAGCAGCCTGAACCAATGCGTCATTGGCTTCCGGATCCGTCTCACCGATAAAGATTACGTCGATGCCGATCACGGCAGGCCGATTATTCGGATCAATATTCAGATTTTGGATCGCCTTTGCATATACCTCCCGGCTCCACGGCATGGGGCCAAATTGCTCATATGCCTGCTGATCCATGCCCACGACGTGAATAATTCCGTCGTGGGCTTTTTCCTTACTGTAGAGCCAGTCAGACAGCTTTCGGTCCAGTAAAAACAAAGCACCGGAGCCTGCAATCCAGGTAAGGATTGCCGCGATCAGGAGGGAAACGATGAGCTTTTTCCAAAAGGAGGCCTTTCCGAGTCCTCTTGTATGCAAGATTCTTCACCCCCTGCCACTATTCATCTGCTCCGCAAACCGTACATTTGCCATTCACAAAATGATGATCTCCCGTCGGAGGTACGCTTCCGCCCCAATCCAGCGTATCACCACACCTTGAACAGTATCTGCGAGCGCGATATCCCATGTCGCCACAGGTAGGCGCTGAATCCGACCCGTCAATTACCTCTATGTGTCCTAATGCAGGAATTACGTCTCTTCCCAAATTCGTATGACATACGGAACAAATATAATCCTGATAACCATCTTCCGTACACGTTGGATCCTTGTGATATATATAGTTTCCTGAGTTAGCCAGCGCCACCCTGGTATGGTCCTTCTTCGCTATTACCGTCGTTTTCACCAGTCCGCACACGGAACACTTCTGGTCATCCCAGCCCTCTGCCGTACACGTGGAATCCTGATGCGCCGGGCGATCGCCGCCGTTGCCGCTCACCATCGTGTGCTGCGCCACGATGGTCTGCTGCGCCACGGTGGTCGCTCCGCACCTCTTGCACCTCTTTCCGTCCGTCAGGCCGTTGGCAAGCTGCGTCTGCGTGTGAACCGGGGCCTTTCCGCTGACGACTTCCTCGTCGTGTCCCAGGGCCGGCGTGTCGCCGCATCCGTCCAGGATCGTTCCGCAGGCGGAGCACCTGTGGCCCGAATCCGTTCCGCCCCTCGTACAGGTCGCCGCCTTTCCGTTTACGTATTCGGGAGTGTGGCCCTTCGCCGGGATCACTTCCTGCGCCTTGATCACCTTCTTGCAGACCGAACACGTGATTCCTTCCGTAAGTCCCGACTTCGTGCAGCTTGCCGCCACCGCCTTCGCCTTCACTTCCTTGTGCTTCTCCGTCGCGGGCACCACTTCCTGCGCAACCAGGATCTCGTTACATACCGAGCAGTGACTTCCTTCCGTAAGCCCCGTCGCTCCGCAGGTCGCCTTCACCGCCTTGTCCTTCACCACCGTGTGTCCCTTTGCCTTCACCGGCTTTTGCGGCACCAGAATCTCCCCGCAGATCGAGCAGTGGCTTCCCTCCGTCAGCCCGTCCTCCGTGCAGGTCGGCTCCACCGCCGGATCCATTTCCTCTATGTGCTCGTGGGCCAGCTCCGCCTCAACGATCGTTCCGTTGTTGATGAACTTTCCGTTGTCTATGTTGCTGAGCACCCCACCCAGGTACAGTGCCCCGTTGTTCGTTATCGTTCCGTAATTGTCTATGCTTCCCGTGCTGCCAAACGCCGTCTTCCCGTTCAGGTTCAGGTCCTTTCCGTCGGGCACCGTCAGCACCTCGCCAGACTTGTCCACGTTCTTCATTCCCCAGGACACCGCCGCAAGCTTCTCAAGCCCCGACTGTCCGTCTCCAAACACGAACGTTCCGTTCACGATGACCTTCTGGAACTTCCCGTCGTCAAGCGCTTCCTGCACCTGCGCCAGCGTCGGGTCCGTCAGCTCGCAAACCTTCGGCATCGCGTCGGAGTCAAACATCTCGTCCTTCGCGCTCTGCTGTCCGTTCCACTCCGACACCGAACCGTCGATCGTTCCAAGCCTCTGCTCCATGCGCTGCCTGTCCCTGAGCAGCGCCTGCTGGTACATTCCCGTCAGCGTCGCGCTTGATATTCCTCCCGCCGACACCAGCCTCGTCTGAAGCTTTGTGTCCGCGCTCACTTCCTCGATCACGAACGCCGGCACTTCCTCCTCCGTGAACTTCGTCACGATCACGTCCACCCGGTCGTTCTTCTTTTCCTTCTCCGCAAACACCGCCGAGGTTGCCATCTCGCCCGCCTTCACCGTCGCGCTCTTCGTCGCTCCCGTCACCGGGTCGATCACGGTCACCGTCACCTCGCCGTCCAGGATGTAGATCTCCGTCGTGAAAAAGTCGATCACCCTCACGAATCCCGACGTTCCGCGGATTCCCGTCACCATCGTCGACGTGCGCACGTTCATGCTCTCGTCGTCCTCCAGGTGCTTGGACACGTTAAAGAATATTTCCCCCGCCGAAAGGTACAGCGTTAAGTCCTTCGTCTCCTTGCGCACCTCCAGCGCCGAGTACTCGCTCAGCTTTGCCGCCTTGCTGTCGTCCAAGGTCAGGTACGCCTTGCCGCCCTCGTTCGTCGTCACCTTGTGTCCGTTGTACAGGTGCATTCCCGCCACCGTCTTGACAGCGTTCCCGCTCTTGTTGGCAACGCCCACGTCGCCCTCAGTCTTTGACAACTCGACGCTGATGGCCGTCGTCTCGTAGCCCTTCTGCGCGCTCACGATGCCTTCCTGTGAAGCGCCTGCGTCCCCCGACGCCTCCGTCTGTCCTTCCTTACCTGAAGAACATGCCGTCATCAGGCAAAGGGCCGTCATCGCAATAAAAATCTTCCCCCATTTTTTCATGCGATTGTTACCTCCGTTGATTATATTTTTCTATGCTAACATTTTCATGAGCCAAGTAATGGCAACGTTACATTTCTTAATATTACGGATTATAAGTAGGATCTGCAGCACCGCATCGCGTACATATGCCGTTTACGTAATTATGACCTAATGCCGGAACCGTCATCATGCCTCCCTGAATGTAATATCCGCAGCCATTATCACAGATTTCATCATCTCCGGTACCATCCATCGTACAAGTCGGTGCCAATCCATGAATAACCCTAATGTTATGCCCCGTGGCAGGAATCGTTTCTCTTCCCATGTCCATATGGCAAACAGAACACCAGTAATCCTGATATCCGGCCTCCGTACAGGTCGGCGCCTTATAGTGAGTTGCCGTGTCGTTGGCTCTCGCCACCTTTGTATGTGATTTCTTCGCTATTACCGTCGTTTTCACCAGTCCGCATGCGGAACATATTTGGTCATCCCAGCCCTCCGCAGTACACGTGGAATCCTGATGCGCCGCGCGTGATCCTGCGTTGCCGCTCACCATCGTGTGCTGCGCCACGATCGTCTGCTGCGCCACGGTGGTCGCTCCGCACCTCTTGCACCTCTTTCCGTCCGTCAGGCCGTTGGCAAGCTGCGTCTGCGTGTGAACCGGGGCCTTTCCGCTGACGACTTCCTCGTCGTGTCCCAGGGCCGGCGTGTCGCCGCATCCGTCCAGGATCGTTCCGCAGGCGGAGCACCTGTGGCCCGAATCCGTTCCGCCCCTCGTACAGGTCGCCGCCTTTCCGTTTACGTATTCGGGAGTGTGGCCCTTCGCCGGGATCACTTCCTGCGCCTTGATCACCTTCTTGCAGACCGAACACGTGATTCCTTCCGTAAGTCCCGACTTCGTGCAGCTTGCCGCCACCGCCTTCGCCTTCACTTCCTTGTGCTTCTCCGTCGCGGGCACCACTTCCTGCGCAACCAGGATCTCGTTACATACCGAGCAGTGACTTCCTTCCGTAAGCCCCGTCGCTCCGCAGGTCGCCTTCACCGCCTTGTCCTTCACCACCGTGTGTCCCTTTGCCTTCACCGGCTTTTGCGGCACCAGAATCTCCCCGCAGATCGAGCAGTGGCTTCCCTCCGTCAGCCCGTCCTCCGTGCAGGTCGGCTCCACCGCCGGATCCATTTCCTCTATGTGCTCGTGGGCCAGCTCCGCCTCAACGATCGTTCCGTTGTTGATGAACTTTCCGTTGTCTATGTTGCTGAGCACCCCACCCAGGTACAGTGCCCCGTTGTTCGTTATCGTTCCGTAATTGTCTATGCTTCCCGTGCTGCCAAACGCCGTCTTCCCGTTCAGGTTCAGGTCCTTTCCGTCGGGCACCGTCAGCACCTCGCCAGACTTGTCCACGTTCTTCATTCCCCAGGACACCGCCGCAAGCTTCTCAAGCCCCGACTGTCCGTCTCCAAACACGAACGTTCCGTTCACGATGACCTTCTGGAACTTCCCGTCGTCAAGCGCTTCCTGCACCTGCGCCAGCGTCGGGTCCGTCAGCTCGCAAACCTTCGGCATCGCGTCGGAGTCAAACATCTCGTCCTTCGCGCTCTGCTGTCCGTTCCACTCCGACACCGAACCGTCGATCGTTCCAAGCCTCTGCTCCATGCGCTGCCTGTCCCTGAGCAGCGCCTGCTGGTACATTCCCGTCAGCGTCGCGCTTGATATTCCTCCCGCCGACACCAGCCTCGTCTGAAGCTTTGTGTCCGCGCTCACTTCCTCGATCACGAACGCCGGCACTTCCTCCTCCGTGAACTTCGTCACGATCACGTCCACCCGGTCGTTCTTCTTTTCCTTCTCCGCAAACACCGCCGAGGTTGCCATCTCGCCCGCCTTCACCGTCGCGCTCTTCGTCGCTCCCGTCACCGGGTCGATCACGGTCACCGTCACCTCGCCGTCCAGGATGTAGATCTCCGTCGTGAAAAAGTCGATCACCCTCACGAATCCCGACGTTCCGCGGATTCCCGTCACCATCGTCGACGTGCGCACGTTCATGCTCTCGTCGTCCTCCAGGTGCTTGGACACGTTAAAGAATATTTCCCCCGCCGAAAGGTACAGCGTTAAGTCCTTCGTCTCCTTGCGCACCTCCAGCGCCGAGTACTCGCTCAGCTTTGCCGCCTTGCTGTCGTCCAAGGTCAGGTACGCCTTGCCGCCCTCGTTCGTCGTCACCTTGTGTCCGTTGTACAGGTGCATTCCCGCCACCGTCTTGACAGCGTTCCCGCTCTTGTTGGCAACGCCCACGTCGCCCTCAGTCTTTGACAACTCGACGCTGATGGCCGTCGTCTCGTAGCCCTTCTGCGCGCTCACGATGCCTTCCTGTGAAGCGCCTGCGTCCCCCGACGCCTCCGTCTGTCCTTCCTTACCTGAAGAACATGCCGTCATTAGGCAGAGTGCCATCGTTGCAAGCAAAATCTTCCCCAATCTCTTGCTCACTTCTCTATTCCTCCCAAGCATTGCTTTGTAAATATAATTCCAGGATTTCTCCGTCTAATTTTCCTTCTTTGACCATACTGCGCAGGATCTCAAACGCCTTCTCACGCGGTATCGCCTTTCGATAAGGTCTGTCGCTGGCCGTCAGCGCGTCGAAAATGTCCAGGATCGTAAGAAGCCTTTCCTGGAAGGAAAGATCCCTTCCCGCCAGGTGCTGCGGGTATCCAGAGCCATTTACGAGCTCATGATGATTGGACGCCCACTGCGTCACGTGACTGTATTCCTTGCTGAACCGGATCCTCTCTAACATCTTCTTGGTCAGCACCACGTGGCTCTCCATGATCTCGCGTTCCTTTGGCGTAAGCGTTCCCTTCCGGATGGAAAGGGTCTCCGTCTCGCTCGCCGTCAGCCAGTTCTTCGTGATGCCGTCCCTGTCAACGTATTTCCTGCGCGAGATGGCCTGAATCCCGGCCAGGAGTTCGTCAGAAAGGAACCCCGCACTGTTGGCGCTGCGGATCGTTTCAAGTCCTTCATGCAATTCCTGTTTTGTCTTTTCATAGGATTCCAAGGGAATCTCTCCGCGCAGGTAACTGATCTCCGAAAGAAGTTCGATCAGTTCAAACCTCTGGCAGATGGCATCCTCGAATCCTTCAATTCTGGAAGCCTTATCCATCACGGAAAGCGCGATTCCAAGCTTTCCGACGTCGTGCAGCCAGACCGCCATCAAAAACTCACGTTCCTCCTGCGGCGTCATCGCCTTGTCGGGTGCATGCTTCCGAAGCCATGCAAGAAAGTTTTTTCCGTACCTCGCCATGTTTCTCGTGTGGTTCGCGTTGTACGGGCTTCTCGCGTCGATGGCCGTTGAGAGCACCTGCACCATGGATTCCAAAAGGCTTGTGATCTCACGACTGTAATTTAAGTTCGTCAGCCGGATGGCCGCCTGGGAAGCAAGGGATTGGATCACCTGCTCACAGTCCTTCGGGAAGGGCGTCACGTTCCCCTTCTCATCCTTCGCGTTCAGCAGCTGCAACACGCCAATGGTGTCTCCCTTGTCATCCAGCATGGGAATCACCAGCATGGACTGCGTGCGGTAACCCGTCATCTCATCATATCTTCTCGGTCCCGAAAAATCGAAGCGCTGGTCCTCGTAAACGTCTGCCACGCTGATCAGCATCTTGTCCATCGCCGCCCTCGCACAAACGTTGGTCTCGCGAAGCTCCACGGGCGGGAGCTCAATCTTCTGCCCGTGACCGCCGCGGTCTATTCCGAGGGAAATCGTTATCATGATGTGAAAGGACAGAGCGCCGTCTTCCAGAATATACAAGGTTCCGCCGTCACAGTCGGTCAGATCCATCGCCACGTCCACGATCTCCCGCATCAGGCTGTCGCTGTCAGCGTTCGCCGAGAGTTCTATGCCTATGTTTAATAGTCTCTCTATTTCCATGGTATTCATGGTACTCATAAATATCGGATCTCTCCCTGTCTTCCAAAACCGCACTTCGGATACTTGCTCTTTACGTTCTTTTCCAGTTCGTCCAGCTGCTCATCCGTGGAGGAAGGATCAAAATGCACCAACACTGTCTGTTTTGCGCCACATTTTTCTCCAAGTCTTGCACCCTGAAGCTGCGTACTGTGTCCCCAACCTCTCTTTTCTTCCGCGTCATCATCCGTCAGCTGGCCGTCAAAAAAGAGCAAGTCACATCCCTTAGCAAAAGCAATCAGATCATTTTCCGCCTGCTCCGTGAGCTCGCTGTCCACGGCATAGACAATGCTGCGCTTTCCGTCCGACAGCCTATAATGCGTCACGCCGCCCGGATGATTTCCGGCAAGGACGTCGACGGCAATGTTACCAATGCGGAACGGTCCCTTTACGGACACGTACTCCAGGCCCTTGGAGACTTGCTCCAGGTGAACGGGCCAGAACGGCGGTCCATACAGGGCATGCAATATTTCCTGACATGACATGCCTTCATGGTCTGCCATGTAAATCTTCATTTTCTTTGACGAATCGCCCAGCGCCGGCCATTTGCAAAGTCCCAGCAAATGATCCAGATGCGGGTGGCCGATCAGCACGTGATTTTCCGCGCCGGCCTCCCCGTACATGATCCCGCTTCCCGCATCCAGAAAGATCACGGTCTCTCCAACCTGAATGCGGATGCTGAGCGTGTCACTGCCGAATTCCTGATATTCCTTGGGCGTGACGGCCATGGAACCGCGCACTCCCAAAAGTTCAATTTTCCAACAATCCTTCTCTTCCGTCTTCATGTCCCCACTCAACCTTTTCCTTGTTTCTTTCGTCTGTCATGCCGTACTGTTTTAGCCTTATGTCTCTTCCTTCCGGACAAATTCCGTTTCTCCAAGCTTTTCCACCTTGACGCGGGCAGCCGTAGCCTCCGTCAGCTCCTTTTGAAAGCCTTCCGCGTCCTCCGTTGGCAGGAGCACCTTCAGTCGGACGTTTTCGGCATATTCGCTCTCTGACGGCTGTACGCCGCGATTGCCAAGCAGATACAGTACTTTTCCAACGTCATTGTACTCCGCTTCCAGCAAAAGCTCCGTTCCCTTCCGCATCAGGCCAACCTCACAGGCGGCCAGGCCTTCCTTTACGGCCTGCGTATAGGCTCGCACCAAGCCTCCCGTTCCCAGAAGAACGCCTCCAAAATATCTGGTGACTACCACCGCCACGTTGCGGATCCCGGAGCCAAGAAGCACCTCAAGCATTGGCCTTCCCGCCGTTCCCGAGGGTTCCCCGTCGTCACTGCATCTCGTCAGTTCCCCTCTGCTTCCAATGCAAAAGGCAGAGCAGTTGTGCCTGGCATCCCAATATTTCTTTTTCATCTCTTCGATGAAGGCGACAGCCTCCTCCTCCGTCTGGCAGCTTCTCACCGTTGCGATAAAACGGGATTTCTTTTCTTCGTATTCCCCCTGCCCTCCAGACAAAAGGACGCGATAGGACGAGTTTCCTGCGTCTGCCACGTATCGTTTCCTCCAAAAGCATATAATATCCCAAAATACAATCAATTTTATCATAGCACAAACAATTATTTTTGTGAAGTCAAGGCATGCGGAAAAGCTTAACTTTTTCTTAAGGTAAAATAAGTGCTTTCCATTTTTTGATTTTTTTGGTATACTATAGCAGATAGTGGACTTTTATCCATTCAGAAAGGATAACGTTATGAATTATGGCAGAAGTGGGGTTCGCGAGATCCAAAGGTCGCTGAATTCCAAAACAAATAAGCTATGGCATTCCATGCTGATCCTGATTCTCTGGGCGGGCATTCTTGTCGCCATCGCCCTGGCGGTCTTCGGGGGAGAGCTTGCTTCCGGTCTGTTTAAGGCCATCCTGGAAGATACCCCCCGCGTACGTTTGGACGACATCATCGCATCTGGACAGGCCACCATCGTGTACGACGTCGAAGGAAATGAGATCGACAGCTACATTTCCATGAATTCCAACAGAATCCAGGTCGGTTGGGACAAGATCCCGAAGCACCTCGGTCAGGCCTTCGTTGCCTGTGAGGACGAGCGTTTTTATCAGAATAACGGTATCGACTACATCGCCATCGGCCGTTCCGGTTTCCAGTACGTAAAATCCGGGTTCCGGCAAACCCAGGGCGGCAGTACCATCACCCAGCAGCTCTTAAAGAATACCGTATTCACCACTTGGACGGAGGAAGGTCACAATCTTGTAAAGAAGATCAAGCGTAAGATCCAGGAACAATATCTTGCGTTGGAAGCAACCAAGAAGTTCACCAAGGATGAAATCCTGCTCCGCTACATGAACGCAATTAACCTTGGGCAGGGAACCCTCGGCGTGGAATCCGCATCTCTCCGTTATTTTGGAAAGCACTGCGCTGAACTTACCATTTCAGAGTCGGCCGTGATCGCCGTGATCACGCAGAACCCTACCGGTTACAATCCCATCAGCCATCCGGACAACAACGCAAGAAGACGTAAGAACTGTCTGGACAAGATGAAGGAACTTGGCTTTATCACGGAGGATCAGTATACTGAGGCGATTGAGGACACCAACGCCGTTTACGAGCGAATCGGCCTATACAACACGGCACATCTTGTCAACTCCGCTTCCACCGCGTCCTATTTCTCCGACGCCGTGTACGAGCAGGTGTTTGATGACCTTGTGGAAGCCGGTTATACCGCCAGCGTGGCAGAGACCATGTTGACCAGCGGCGGTCTCCGGATCGAATCCACTTTGGATCCCACGATCCAGAGAATCTGTGACGAAGAGGCGGCTAATCCCAAGAATTATCCCGCGCAGACGGACTGGTACCTAAACTACGCTCTCACCGTGAAGCTGGATGCCGTTTCCAAAAAGAACTTCAGTAAGGAAAACATGGCCAACTGGTTTAAGAGCCATAAGGACAAGGATTTCAACCTGATCTTTAAATCTCAGGAAGATGCATACTTAGCGATCGAAGAATACAGAACTGCAATGCTGGAGGAACTGAACGTTGAGGATGATCCCGATAACTACGAGGAAAGCATCAACATGACTCCCCAGCCTCAGGTAGCATTTGTCGTAAGCGATCCAAAAACCGGTTATGTCGTGGCCGTGGTAGGCGGACGCGGTACCAAGGTGGGAAGACGTACCCTCAACCGTGCCGTATCTTCAACCCGTTCTCCCGGTTCCACGTTCAAGGTATTGGCATCCTTCGCACCCGCGTTGGATTGTTGCGGGATGACCTTGGGAACCGTTTACAATGACGCGGCATTCAATTACAGTAATGGTACGCCGGTTAGCAACTGGTACGGACGAAATACTTACTGGGGCATCTGCTCTCTCCGCGATGCCATCCGTGAATCGCTGAACATCGTGGCAGTAAAGAACTTGACCGTAATCACGCCTCAGCTGGGATTTGACTACTTGATCAATTTCGGATTTACGACTTTGGAGCCCGGAAATTATTACGGCAGCGAGTGGAAGACCGACATCATCCAGCCTTTGGCCCTGGGCGGCATCACCCGCGGCGTATCGCCCTTCGAGTTGAATGCGGCTTACGCAGCCATCGAGAATCAGGGTGCTTACGTTACGCCCAAGCTTTACTCCCGCGTGACTGACTCCGAAGGCAACGTCATCCTGGACAACATTAATCCCAAGAGCCGCCAGGTGCTCAAGGAGACCACCGCTTACCTTTTGACGGACGCCATGAAGGACGTTATCAATAAGGGAACGGCGACCATGTGTAAGCTTCCTAACATGAACGCAGCCGGAAAGACCGGTACCACGACCAAGACCCATGACGTATGGTTTGCAGGCTTCACGCCTTACTACTCCTGTACCGTATGGACTGGCTATGACAACAACATCGCCATGGTAACCTCCGGTACGAACAAGCAGTCCGACATCTCCAAGACAATCTGGAAGGCCGTTATGACCAGAATCCATGAGGATCTTCCCAATCAGGAGTTCACCGTTCCGAACGGCATCGTAAAATGCAAGATCTGTTCCAAGTCCGGTCTGCTTCCGAGAGAAGGCCTTTGCGACGCCGCAGGTTGCGTGATAACTGAACTCTACGCCCAGGGAACGCAGCCCACGGAATACTGTAACATCCATTACGAAGGTGATATTTGTGCGTATGATAACCTAATCGCCTGCGATGAGTGTCCGTTTAAGTATCACGGATATGCTGAGCTTCCTCTGGTAGAAGACCCCTCTCTGACGAAGGGATCCACCAGGATCGTAAAAACGCCTGAAGGCGGTCAGACGCTTGTAACGCCGCCTACCACCAATCGCTGTCAGCACGACGCGAATTTCTTCAAGCAACCGAATGCGTCTGCAATCATCCAAGAGCAGCAGATCATCCTGCAACAGAGGATCGCTGCCGCAAACGCAGGACAATAACGCAAAATTGGGTCAAGGGGACGTATCCCCCTGACCCAATTTTTTTCTACTGAATTTTTTAATTTCCCTTCGATTTCTTTCGAATGGCCCTAATCTGTTTGTTCAAGTCGGCGATTGCCTTCTTGGCATTTGCAATGGCAACGCACTGTTTGCTAAAGCGTTCGGCTTCCGTCTGCTTTCCCACTTCGACGCCCAGTTCCTCCGGGCAGGGCGCTTCGCCGTTCTCTTCCGCTTCCACGCGCTCCTCATACTGTGCAAACACCATCTGACCGATCTCAAGCTGGTTCTTTTTGATCACTTCCTCACAGGTACTGATCTGCATCTTTAATCTTGAAATCTCCGCGAAATCCTTTGCGCTCTCCTGCACCTTGCGCTTCGTATTCACAATCGTCGCTTTTACGGTCTCAAATCGCTCCATAACCCCATCCACTCCTTTCCATGGCCTTTTTTCAACCCCAAATCTAGGTTTATTGTACCTTTTTTTGCAAAAACCTTCAAGTATTTCATTGCACTTTTATCAGGAACTGTGCTATACTGAAGCTAGTTTTAGGAGGTACGCGACATGATGCAGCAACCCATCTATACCAGCTTAAAAGTAAACAATG
This sequence comes from uncultured Lachnospiraceae bacterium, assembly GCA_946414885.1. Taxonomy (GTDB): domain Bacteria; phylum Bacillota; class Clostridia; order Lachnospirales; family Lachnospiraceae; genus Acetatifactor. Next base: position 39,702 of record CAMKQH010000005.1, on the reverse strand, counting down.
AGATTGAACTGTGCGAGGTGAATGACGAAGAGTGCAAGAAACTGATTGAAAAAGCATTCCTTCAAAACCGCATCTCCTATTACGTTCGTTGGACGAAGGCCTCCTTTTTCTCCAAGCGTCAGAACTGCATTATTTGCGTGAATGACAATTCCAAGGAAGCCGCGGAAGAGATCGTGCGCTCCATCTGCGATGAGGCCGGTTATCAAGTGAAATTCCTGCTCCGCCAGTCCCAGAACAATTATCTGTAAGAAATCCCACCGGGAATAAAATAAACCTCTTGGTCTCAAGTGACCAAGAGGTTTTCTTATTATGTCAAGAACTTAATGAATACCAGATTCCCATGAGGATCAGTCCCAGGGCCAGGATGACGATGCCTGGCACGACCAGGAAAGCGGAACCCGCCCTCTTTCCATTTGCCTTGGACATTTTATAGTCATAAAAGGATCCCAGATCCTCTGAAGCCCTGCCGGGAATCAGATGATGAAGGCCTTTCTGAGCAGCATAGGACAGAACGTCGAAAAAGCCTTCGTTGGAGATCCAGATCATGATTCCAAAACATAACAGGAGCACGCCGCTGACGGAAAACCCGTCGCAAAAGGCAAGTATGCGATCTGCCGCCGTCTCTGCCGAAAACGCTCCCCTGGCAACGGAAATCAGCACGGCCATGCACAGACCAATGACGGCGCTAATGATCATTGCGCGATGCTTGTTATTTTGCATTTCTGATCTCCTGATATTTCTCGAATTCCTTCTGCGTGCAACGAACGAAATGTCCCTCGCTTACTTCGCGAAGCGTGGGCTCCTCCTCGGAAAACTCGTGATCCTCCAAAGGATTGTAGCGAACCCTCTTTCTGCCCTTTTCTGCCTGGGGATCAGGAAGCGGAATCGCCGAAAGGAGCGATTTCGTATAGGGATGAAGCGGGTACGCAAAGAGCTCGTCGGACGTCGCCAGCTCCACCAGATTACCAAAATACATTACTCCGATCCTGTCCGAAAAATACTTTACGACGGAAAGGTCGTGAGCGATGAACATGATGGTAAGCCCCATGGTATTTCTAAGGTCATTCAAAAGGTTGATGACCTGCGCGCGAATGGACACGTCAAGTGCGGAAATGGGCTCATCCGCGATGATCATCTCAGGCTGCATGATAATGGAACGCGCGATGCCGATACGCTGTCTCTGTCCGCCGGAGAACTCATGCGGATAACGGTCTGCGTGCTCCCGCACCAGTCCAACGGTCTCCAGAATCTCATACACCTTCTCGTTGATCAGCTTTTTGTCCTTTATGCCTTGGATCACAAGTCCCTCGGCGATAATCTCGCGAACTGTCATTCTGGGATCGAGGGATGCCACGGGATCCTGATAGATCATCTGAATGTTGGTTGCCAGCTTGCTGCCGCCGGCCTTTTTATGATCTGAGATCGCGCTCTTTATCTCTTTCCGGAGTTCTTCGATCCGCGCTTCCTTCTTTTTGATCTCCTCAGCGTAACCGGAGGGCTGATTCTGATTCAGCTTCTTGATCTCCGCACGGATTTTCTTGATCTCATCTTTGTAGGATTTTGTTCCAGCAACGATCCTCTGGCCTTTGAAATATACGCTTCCGCTCGTGGCGTCATACAATCGGATGATGGTACGGCCCGTCGTCGTCTTTCCACAGCCGGATTCGCCCACAAGACCAAAGACCTCTCCCTTTTTGATGTCAAAGGAGACGTCGTTTACGGCCTTTTTCACGTAATTACCCTTGCCAAAATACATGCAAAGATGGTCTACCTTAAGTATTACTTCATTCTCATTCTTGCCCATCCGTGTCACCCTTTCCGTTCTTTCTCATCTTTTCGATCCTAGCCTGAATAATGGCAGGAACCTCCAACTTCGGAGCATTGGGATGAAGCAGCCAAGTTGCGGCATAATGCGTCTCACTGATCTGGAACATGGGCGGCTGCTTTTCAAAATCGATCTCAAGCGCATACTTGTTTCGATCCGCAAAAGCATCTCCCACGGGAGGATAGATCATGTTAGGCGGCGTTCCCGGAATGGATTCCAGTTTGTCCTTGGTGTCCAAATCCGGAACGGACGACAAAAGCGCCCACGTATAAGGATGCGCGGGTCTGTAGAAAATGTCTTCCGCAGTACCAGTCTCCACGATCTTGCCGGCATACATCACGGCAACCCTGTCTGCCATGTTGGCAACAACGCCAAGGTCGTGCGTGATAAAGATTACCGAAAGATTTCTCTCTTTTTTCAGATTGTTGATCAGTTCCAGGATCTGTGCCTGGATCGTCACGTCAAGTGCGGTCGTGGGCTCATCGCAGATCAGCACGTCAGGATCTGCCGTCAGCGCGATGGCGATCACGACACGCTGTCTCATACCGCCGGAAAACTCGAAGGGATACTGATAAAATCTCCTTCGCGGCTCATCGATGCCTACGCCCTCCATGAGCTTAATGGCTTTCTCCTTGGCAACCTGGCGGCTCACCTTATATGCGGACTCAGCGGCACATTGCTTCAAATACTCCACGATTTCCGCCGTTCTCGCGCCAAAGTCAGCCTGCTCGTTCTGGGCAAGCTTTGCCTTCAGGTGTGCGATCATTTCCGCGATGATGTCCGTCACGCCTTCACGCGCGGCATCCACGTCAATATAGCTGGCAGGAACGACCTCCCAGGCCAGTTCCTTTCCGCTCTCTTTCATCTTGTTATATTTTGCAAGCTGCGTCTCGTAACGTTTCTTCTCAGCTGCATTTCTGGGTCCTGCCGTAAAGAAAAGATCCAACGCGTAATCCATGGAAGTGCCGAACGTATGCATTATGCTGTCAAGTTCTACCTCCAACGGATCGATTCCCTTTAATACGGCAGCCTTCATCGCATCCGTTTCCTTTTTGATCAGGTCCTTCGGAACTTCCGCTTCGGTCTTGCCGCTTTCGCCACCCAACAGCTTTTCCTTGAAGAGGGGAAGCTTTTCCTCAAAAATGGCAAGAGCATCCTTTCTGCCCTGATCTGCCTGTCCGGCACTGTAGCGGACTGCCTTTTCGATCTTTTTCAGGAAACCGTCAAGAAAATCTGCATTCATTTTCTCCGAAGCCATCCGGTTGATTTCCGATACGGGCTTTTCCGGAATGCTTCCGTCCACGAAGGTCAGATAGTATCCCAGCGCAAACATGTTGGGTTCCTCAAATTTCAATGCATCTTGCGCTGCGTTTCTCATGATGGTCAGCAGTTCAAATACCTTTTTGAACTCCTTCTCCTTGCGGCCGATCTGATAGGTACCCGGAAGCTCGTCTGCAGCCTTTCTCACTTCCGCTTCCTCCTTACAGATCACGAAGCGGGAGCAAGCTCCCTTTGCGGCACGGGACAGCTCCTTCACGTCAGCTGATACGCCCTGCCATGAATTCTTTTGGATCCGAAGCATCAAATTTTGGGAAAGGGAAGCCACTTCCTGGGCGCAGATCTTGGCATTTTGGTATGCAGACTCTAGCTCACAATGCTTCTCCTCAAATTTCTTAAACTTCTCAATGTCCGCGTGAATGGAGTTTCCTTCTCCAACGGCAGCCATGTACTTCTCCAGATTATCGAACATTTCTTTCATGTTCGCCTTGCTCTCGCGTCTGGATGCCTTGTTCTTTAAGATCATGGCCTCCGTCAGCTGCTTGCCAACGCGCATGATGGGATTCAGACTTGACAAAGGATCCTGGAATACCATGGCGATCTTGTCTCCGCGAAGCCTATGGAATTCTTCTTCGGATATCTTCAAAAGATCCTTGTCGCCATAGAGGATTTTACCGCCCTCCACAATGGCGTTGTTTGCAAGGATTCCCATGATGGCACGGCTGGTCACGGATTTTCCGGATCCGGATTCTCCTACGATCGCCAACGTTTCTCCCTTATACAGGTCGAAGCTGACGTCACGGACTGCCTGAAGCTTTCCGGATGCCGTACGGAACGATATGACTAAATTTTGTACTTTTAACTTTGATTCCATTATTCGTCTGCTCCTCTCAGGGATGGATTAAATGCATCTCTCAGTCCGTTACCAAACAGGTTAAACGCAATCTCCAGCAATGCGATGTAGCATGCGGGGAACAGCAAAATGTGCGGATACGTGGCCAGATAGCTTTCACCCTGTGACAAAAGCGTACCCATGGAAATAATGTTTGAGGTCTGGAAACTTACGATTCCAAGGTAAGTAAACATGATCTCCGAACTGATGACTCCGGGAATGATCAAAATGGTTCCCGTGATGATCGTTCCCAATGAGTTCGGGAGAATGTGACGGAAGATCAATCTCTTGTCGCTTGCGCCCAGCGTTCTGGCCGCAAGAACGTACTCCTGACCTTTGAAACGGTAGAACTGCGTTCTAACGCGCGCAGCAATGCCAAGCCAGTCCACAATGATAAAGATCAGCCAGGTCGTAAGCACTGGTCCGATTTTTTTCAAAAGGTGCATGTTACAGAGCGCCGCCACCACGATCAGGGGGATACCGTAAATGATATCGGAAATGCGCTCAAGGAAGAGGTCAATTGCGCCTCCGTAATAGCCTTCGATCGCACCGTAGCAAAGTCCAAAAGGAATAACTACGATCACAACGGCCATGGAAATAAGGAAGGAAACACGGGCACCGATTGCCATGCAGGCGAACAGGTCCTGACCATCCTGATTCGTTCCAAAAATATGCTCCGGATAGAATCCGTTTTGATACTTGTAATATTCCTTGTACAGCACGCGCATGCGATAACCGGACTGATTCTTAACGGCATATACGTACCAAGATTTTCCATCTTCCCCGCCGTTATCCTCTGCAAGCTTTAAGCTGTCATACTTGGCGCTGTTCTCTTTCTTTGACGTACGGTAAGCTGCCTTATAAATCGGGTCTCCGTTGTCGTCATGATACTTGGATGCGCCGGAAGTGGACGGCGTATTGTCCGCAAGCTCATACCAAAGATTTGCGCCGTTAACTGCCAGGAAATTTGTCTTGTAATTCTCAGGGATGGGATATGCCACCTGGATCTTCGTCTTGTTCTGATACTCTTTTAATGCGTTGTATTCTTTCTCAGAAAGATCCACATACACAAATCCGACCTTCTCGTAATCGTCCACGTAAATCGTATAGAACGGTTTTCCCGTGGTTTCGTCCGTCTTTACGTTCTTGACTTTCTTCACGCTGGATGAGCCATACTCAACGCCAATGGACTTGTAGTAGTCGTATCCAGCCTGACCCTCGGTCCGGTCAGTGCATCCGTCCCACCCAAGGAACGCCAGCGGAGCAAATTTTGGCGGCGCCAGCTTATAATATCCGTCTCTAAAAGCTACGTCATAATGTGAAACAAAGGGAACGATCAGTGCAAACAGGAATAACAGCAGAATAATGTATGCCGCAATAACGGAGGACTTATTCTTCCGGAAACGGCGCATGCAATCCTTAAAATATCCCACTGGCTTCGTGCTGAATTTTTTATCCAAAATGACGTCATTATCGCGTCTTGCAAATTGAAACTTTTCGACGGGAATGTTATCAAATTCCATTTTCTTTTCCATCGTCATCACCTCTCGCCCATCTTAATTCTGGGATCAATAAATCCATAGCTCAGATCCACGATCAGGTTGCCCACCAGACCGATGAGCGTGTAGAACATGTTCAGGGCCATGAAGAAGTTGTAATCCCTCAGTCCTATGGAAGTCAGGAACAATGCTCCTATGCCGGGAATGGAAAAGATTTTCTCGATGATCAGGGAACCGCCAAGGATGCCAATAAACTCGCCAAGGATCATGGGCAGGATCGGCACCATCGCGTTACGCATCGCATGCCTGATGACTGCCTGTCGTTTGGTCAGTCCCTTGGTTCTCGCCAAGAGCAGATAATCACTGGTGAGTACCTCCGACAACTCTGCCCTCGTAAAACGGCAAAGTCCCGCAATCGTACTAAATGCCATGGAAATGACTGCCGGGAACATGGATTTGAACATGGCAAAGCTGATGAACGGCGTCGTCTCCCTTGACGCTGCCGTCAATGAAAACCAACCGGTCTTAAAGCAAAGGAAATATTGTACGACGAATGCGTACACAAAGGATGGTACGGAAATAAAAACCATGACCAGCGTTGAAATAAAGTGATCCTGCCACTTATTCTTCTTCAGCGCCGCATAGATGCCAAACAGAATTCCCAAAGGAACGGCAATCAGAATGGAATACAGATTTACCGTAACGGAATAAGGGATCTTTTGAAGCATGATCTTCATAACTTCCTGTCCCACGTACATCTGCTCACCGAGACCAAAGTCCCCGTAAAGCAACAAATTCTTCCAGAACAGGAAATATTGAACGAGAATGGGTTTGTTGTAGCCCATGGCCTCTCGCTTTGCCAAGATCAGATTAATGTCCTTACCCATCTCCCTGACGGCAGGAAGCGGCAACATTTTGATTAAAACAAAGCAGATGGTCATGATGATAACGTAGGTCATGATCATCAAAAGGATTCTCTTAATGACGTATTTCAGAGTTCGCATAGCTCTTGACATCTCTCCTTTTTTTCTTACTGACTTATCGTACGGGCGCGAACTCCTGCGAAAGCTCACGCGCGTACGATAAGCCACAGGCAAGGCTTCCCTTGCCTGTGACAATCAATTCTAATGCTCAAAAATTAGTAGGTCAGATTATTTCTTACGCCTTCCCATGCTTCATCATCATAAGCGTAGGTGTAGTAACGTAATCCACCAAACTCGATCATGTCGATGTACTGCTTCACGGCATAATCACCCTTCTGGGATACCAGGCTACCTGCGTTACGATAGTAAATGGGAGTCGTGGTAAAGAAGGAAAGGTATGCATACTCAAGCTTACCAAAGATCTTAGCCTTGGTTTCGGAATCGTACTCACCGAAACTAGCAAGCGTCTTGTTGTTATCGGACTGGATCTTGGTATTCATGTCGCCGTTTGCCCAAAGAGCCCAAGTCTGAAGGCTTGCAGTATACTTATCTCCGCTAAGGGTCATGGATACGTTGATCTTGGAGGTGTCAAAGCCATACTCCATCTGCTGGCCGCTTCCGTCGGATGCGTCACAGTAGCACTGATACAGCATGGTCCAAGGAGAATATGCAGCACCGCCCCAAGTGGTGAAGATCATGTCTGCGCCGCCGGAGTAGTTGGTCTCATAGTAGTCAGCGTCAACGGTCATGATCATGGTAACCTTGCCCTCGAAGCCGCTGCCCTTGCATGCGTTCTCAAGAGCGTCCTTCAAGTAGTTGAACATCTGAACGTAGGTATCATCTCCCTGATATACGCGAAGCTCGATCTCTACCTTGGAGCTTCCGTCATATAGCTTGGATGCAACACACTCGTCATATGCCTGCTTCATCAGCTGCTGTGCAAGTTCGATGTCGTAACCGGTAATTGCCTCGTATGCTTCCTCAAGGTCATCGTAATCACCGTCATCACCGTAGGTCAGACCATACAGGTGAACCAGGGCTTCCTTACCGCCGTCGGTATCACGATAGGTCTCGCCGGTGAAGGGATCATATACGTACAGATAGTTCAGAAGGCCGTAACCTGCGGAACCTGCTGCAGTATAAGAGCTTGCAAACTTGTTTCTGTCGATGGCAAGTGCAAATGCCTTACGGAAGGTAGGATTGCACATGATCTGGGTTCCTCTCTCCGTCGTCTTGGTAACGTCGGTATTGAAGGAAAGCTTCGTGGTGTAGGACTGAGGGGTATATCTGATGTAATCGCTGGAACCATAGGTTGCCATGTTTGCAGCCACCAGGGATACGTTGTCGATCTCACCCTTCTGGAATGCCAGAAGTGCGGTAGCCTGCTCGCCGATTACCTGCGTGGAGATCACGTCGGTCTGATACTGACCTTTGTGCTTTCCATCTTTGTAACCATACCAGTTCTCGTTTCTCTCGAAGGTCATCTGCTTGTCCAACTCGAAGTAAGCCAAACGATAAGGACCAAAGGACATGGTGGTTGCAGCATCCGTACAATAGTTGGTGGTGATGCTTGCGATGTCAGCGGAATCAGCCTTTACCTTTGCGCCCTGAGAGTTGAAGTAAGTCTTGCACTTCTCCCACAGTTCAGGATATACAAGGTATACGCCGCTCAGATTGTAAGGAACGTAGTACTCCCACTGATCGATGGAGGTGGTGGTGATGAATACCAGCTCATAGTCACCAGTCTTTACGATACCAACGTTCTCGAAGGGATATCCGTCTTCATACTTCTCAAGCGTTCCAAGATACTGCTCGGAATAGGACTCATAAGGACAACCTGCGCCAAGATAGGTATCATACAGATACTTTGCGGATACGTATGCTTCGTCAGCAGTCTCATCTTCAACTGCAGCGTCACGAACCATGGTGTCATCCGTTACGGATGCATAATTGGAACCGTCTGCTGCGGTTACGCCCCAGAAACTCATGTCAACGTACAGAGTGGAAGCATCTCCGCCTGCAGCAAGCCAATCACTGATGGGCATGCCGATCGCGCCAAACGCCTCGCTGCCCTGATAGAAATATGCCTTTGCGCCATAGATTTCGAAATCACCAGCGTACAGGGAATCTGCACGTCTGTTCAGCATAACGGGATCAAGAAGCTCTTTATAAGAATAGATATAGCTGTCAGCATTGATGGGGGTACCATCTTCCCAGCACGCGTCCGGATTCAGTGCAACCTTGAATGCCTTAGCCTTATCGCCGGACTTAATGCCGTATTTACCAACAAAGTCAGCCGTAACGTCCTCAGGAAGCTTTGCCGCCATCTCGCAAGTGATTGCCCAACTGTCCTTCGTGGAATTCAGAACAAAATCATAGAAGCCCTGGCTGATGAATCCAAGTACGTAGGAATCATCTGAGGTTTCCCAAGTATGGGTGGACCACTTCATGTTCGTCATTCCTGCGGTGTAATCATGGAAGGTATATACCTTGGGATCCGTATAATCCTTTCCGTTCTCGCCGGCATAAATGTTGTAATTCAGGGTTCCTGAACTGCCGCTGCCGGTCTTGAGATCCGCACTGCCTGCGTAAACGGTGTTGTTTGCATAATCCACCGTCCACTCGTCAGAGTCCTCGGAAGGCGTGACTTCCACGTCGGAGCCACCCTGAGAGCTCTCGGTTACTTCGCTGCTGCCGGTCTCTTCCGATCCGGAACTCTCGCCGCCCGCGCCTTGATTGCTACAGGAAGCAAGGCTCAGAACCATGGCAGAAGCCAGCAGAATGCTTAATACTTTCTTCTTCATAACTTCGTTACCTACTCCTCTCGATATAGATATTTAGTTTTTTGCGCCCTGCCTCTATGACGTTTACCTTTATTTTGCAAATTCCATTCAACGTATTACTGTGTTAACACTTCACCCCGTTAAAATGACCTGCAAAATAAAAAGGGCATTGAATTCCTTCATCTTCGCAAGAATCCAATGCAAGTAAACGTCATATAGGCAGATAGCACACGTAACATAAATATTATAGTTAGGAAACCCAAAAAAGTCAATATGTTTCCCAAACTTGACGTCAAAACTCGCAGTTTCCACGGTTTATTTTATGTTTTTCGTGCCGGCGGGTACTACGTCCTTCACTATCAGTTTCCCTTTCTCCGCCGTAAACCTTACGTCCCATCCTGCAAAGGTCATGCCATATACGTAATCCGGCTGCTTGTGATACGCTGCCCTCGGATCCTGCGAGAGCACGGCAAGCGCTGCCGCGCGTTTCTCCTCGGGCAATCTTTCCAAAAGCTCCTTCGGAAACTCCACCTCGATTTGATCCTTCCGGTGTTCCTCACCGAACCCGCCTCTCGCCTGCGGAACGGCGTCCGCATAAGGCAGGTAGGGCTTAACGTCATAGATGGGCGTGCCGTCCATGAGGTCCGCTCCCGCCACGAGGAGCTTTGGCGCATCCGTTCCCTCCGTGATGATTTTCAGAAGCTTCACGCAGGAAAGCCCAATGGGATTGGGCCGGAATGGCGATCTTGTCGCAAAAACGCCCCGCTTTTCCTTTCCGCCAAGTCTTGGCGGATGCACCGTGGCCGTCCAGTTCTCTCGCTGCACTTCCGAAAAATCCCAAAGGAGCCATAGGTGGGAATATTCTTCGATCCCCATAAATGCCTCCGGCTGCCGGTACTCCGGTTCAAACACGATCTCCGCCGTCAGTTCTTCCACCAGCCCGCTCTGCCTGGGCACGCCAAATTTCGTGGCAAAATCCGTATGAATCCTCGCTATGATCTTTAACTGTCTGCCCTCTTCCACGTCCTTCACCTCGCCTTTCCTCTCCCTCCATACTACCATGTGTCACGGGCCACGTCTACCGTCACGTGACGTATACAATAGGTTCTCATCTCTCGAGGGGATGGCTTGGATAGTACCCCTCAGGCATGTGTGCCAAGCGTCGGTACTTAGGTGGCGTATACGGACGGAGACATGTCTTGTAATGGCTTCGTCCGTGACACCTTAGTACCAATACGCTGCAACTGTCGCAGACTTTGTCTGCGATCCGAAGCGTAGCGAGGACGAGCCGAAGGCTCGCCAAAAAGCGCGAGCGTGCCTGAGGGATACTGCCAAGCCTCAGCCCCGAGTTTTGTGGAAAATCATGGGAAAACGTGACAGTAGACACAGCCCCGTGACCATGGCAGCCCCGCGACGTAAAAAACCTCCCTGCAGGGGCAGGGAGGTTTTTTGTAAATCTGGGAGGAGTAGAATAGTATTAGTTCTTCGCGATAAATTTGCCGCCTCTCTTGGAAACAACGTCGAAGATAACTGCTGCCAAAAGCACGAGACCTTTTACGATCTTCTGAAGGTCTGCGTTAGCACCCATCAGGAACATGCCGAGGTTGATGACGCCCATCAGGAATGCACCGATGATAACGCCGGGAACCGTACCGATTCCGCCGTATGCGGAAGCGCCGCCGATGAAACAGGATGCGATGGCGTCCATCTCGTAGTTGGTACCGAGGGTAGGCTGTGATGCCGTCATGCGGGCGATGGTAACCATGCCTGCCAGTGCGGACAGGAAGCCCATGTTCATGTATGCAAGGAAGTATACTCTGTTGGTGTTGATACCGGAAAGCTTGGTTGCCTTCTCGTTACCGCCCACTGCATAGAAGTGACGGCCAACGGTGGTGTTGGAGGTAATGAAACCATAAACCAGAACGACTACCAATACCCATACCAGAACGCTGGGAATACCCTTGTGTAATGCAAGCTTGTAGCAGAATACCAAAATGACTGCACAGATTGCAACCGTTTTTGCAATGATTCCGGCCAGGTTGCCAGTCTCATAACCCTTTTTCTTCCTGCTAATATAGTTCTTTACCTGAAGGAGAACGTAGATGACTACTGCCACAACGCCTGCCACCATACAGGTGATATTGAATCCGTTCCCGTGGAAGAAATCCGGAATGTAGCAGTTAGCGCCGCCGCCGAACAGCTTTACAAACGTTTCCTGACTCTTGATGTTGATCGTCTTGCCGTCCAAAACCGCGTTGCTAAGGCCCCTGAAGATCAACATGCCAGCCAGCGTAACAATAAAAGGAGGAATCCTCACGAATGCGATCCAGAAACCCTGCCATGCACCGATCAACGCGCCAACGACGAACATCGCCAGAATGGTCACGAATACGTTTACGTGGAAGGTCTGCATAAGAATTGCGCCGACGGCTCCGACAAAGCATACAACGGAACCAACCGACAGATCGATGTTACCACCCGTGAGGATACAGAGTAACATACCCGTTGCCAGAATGAACACGTACGCATTCTGGGAAATCAAACTGCTGACGTTCATCGGGAGAAGGATTGCTCCGTCAGATCTCCATGCGAAAAAGGACGTCACCAGGATCAATACGATGATCATTGTATATTTCTTTACTAACTCTAAGGTCTTTGCTTTATTCATTTCTGTTCTCCTTTCTCACGCGTATTGCTTACAATGTGAGACATGATCGATTCCTGGGAAGCATCTTCTCCGTTCACTTCGCCAACAATTTTGCCTTCGTTCATGATATAGATGCGGTCACACATACCAATAATCTCCGGCAACTCAGAGGAAATCATGATGACTGACTTTCCTTCTGCAACTAACTGATTGATAATGCAATAGATTTCATACTTTGCGCCGACGTCAATGCCTCTGGTCGGCTCATCAAGGATCAATATGTCAGGATCCGCGAACATCCATTTCGCAAGCAGCACCTTTTGCTGGTTACCGCCGCTTAGGTTTCCAACGTTCTGCTCCACGGTCGGACACTTTGTCTTCAGCTTTTCCCGATAGGTTTCAGCTGCATGGTATTCCATGTCGCGATCGATCACCATGTGTTTGCTGATCGCGCCAAGATTAGCAAGCGTCGTGTTCACGCGGATGGGATTGCTCAGGATCAGTCCATTTCCCTTACGGTCTTCCGTAACGTAGGCGAGCTTATGCTTGATCGCCTCCTGCACGGTATTCAGGTGAACCTGCTTGCCATTGATCCACAGCTGGCCCTTGATATTGCTGCCGTAGCTCTTTCCAAAGAGACTCATGGCAAGCTCCGTACGGCCCGCTCCCATCAGTCCGTAGATGCCAACAACCTCGCCCTTGCACACGTGCAGGCTGACGTCGTTTACCACCTTGCGCTCTGCATAAATGGGATGGTCAACGTTCCAATTCTTTACTTCCATCATGACCCTTTCGGATTCGTCGGTCACGATCTGCTTGTCACGCTTCGGGAAACGGTCATTGATCTCTCGTCCAACCATTCCCTTGATGATCCGCTGCTCGGATACGTCATCCGTCGCTTTGTCCAGCGTCTCAATGGTGGTACCGTCACGAATGACGGTGATCTTGTCTGCCACGTAGGAAATCTCATTCAGCTTGTGCGAGATGATGATGGAAGTCATTCCGTCCTTCTTGAACTGCAACAGCAGATCCAGAAGCGCCTTGGAATCTTCCTCATTCAGTGATGCCGTAGGCTCATCGAGGATCAGGAGCTTTGCATTCTTTGCAAGCGCTTTCGCGATCTCCACGAGCTGCTGCTTACCTACGCCAATATCTTTGATCAACACCTCAGGCGACTCCTTCAGTCCCACGGTTTTCAAATACTTTGCCGCCTTGGCGTACGTTTCATTCCAATTAATCTTGTAACTCTTGCCCTGCTCATTCCCCAGGAACATGTTTTCACCAATACTCATGTAAGGAATCAGTGCCAGCTCCTGATGGATGATGACGATTCCTTTGTGTTCACTGTCCTTGATCTGATGGAATTCACAGATCTCTCCATCATAGACAATGTCTCCTTCATAACTCCCATACGGATAGATTCCGCTCAAAACATTCATCAAGGTTGACTTCCCCGCACCGTTTTCACCAACGAGTGCATGGATCTCTCCCTCTTCCACCTGCAAATTAACCTGATCAAGTGCTTTTACGCCGGGGAACGTCTTTGTGATGTTTCTCATTTCCAGCAAAATCTTTGCCATTTACTTTCCTCCCTGCCGGTCGCCAGCATTTACTCTAAAATAATGATTTACGCGCCATGCGCTGCGTTTTTACAGACAGCAGGCGGGATAAACCCGCCCGCCTAGCTTGTTATGTGTCAATCATCGTTTTGGCAAGATGATAAGACGTTGTATTACTTCAGTTCGTCCTCTTTGTAGTAACCGGAATCGATAAGGATCTTCTTGTAGTTGTTCTTATCTGCGAATACCGGCTCGCAAAGGAAGGAAGGAACAACCTTCACGCCATTGTTATAGGTCTCAGTGTCGTTAACGGGTGCCTCGCCGCCCTTAAGGATGGCGTCAACCATCTCAACAACCTTGGATGCCAGAGTTCTGGTATCCTTGAAGATGGACATGGACTGTTTGTCATTCAGCATGTTCTTTACGTTAGCAACATCGCAGTCCTGACCGGTGATGATGGGCCAGCTTCCAACGTAGTTAGCTTCCAAAGCGTTGGTAACGCCAAGTGCGGTGGAGTCGTTGGAGCAAAGAACTGCATCCAGCTGGGTTCCGTCTGCATAATATGCGGAAATGATGGCATCCATTCTGCTCTGTGCGTTCTCAGTTGCCCAGCTAGCGGTAGCAACTTCCTTGAACTCGGTCTGGCCGGACTTAACAACCAGCTTACCAGCAGTGATGTAAGGCTGAAGAACGTCCATAGCGCCGCCGAAGAAGTATCTAGCGTTGTTGTCACCAGGGTCACCGGTAACCAGCTCGATGTTGTAAGGGCCAGAGGTGCTGTCAAGCTTCAGGCTGTCTCTGATGTACTCGCCCTGCTTGGTACCAACCATATAGTTATCAAACGTTGCGTAATAAGTAACTGCGTCGGAATTCATGATCAAACGGTCGTAAGCGATAACGGGAATGTTCTTTTCCTTAGCCTGATCCAGAACGGTTCCAAGGGAATCACCGTCGATGGAAGCGATAACAAGGATGTCACATCCCGAGTTGATCATGTTCTCGATCTGGGTAACCTGCGTTGCGATGTCATTGGAAGCATAATCCAAAACAACTTCGTAACCAGCTGCCTTCAGTTCCTTCTCCATGTTGGCGCCGTCCTGATTCCATCTCTGGAGATCCTTGGTGGGCATTGCCACGCCAACCTTGCCAGTCTTCGTCGTTGCTTCCTGTCCGCCAGCCTCTGAAGAAGCAGCAGCTTCCTGACTTACCTTGCCGGAATCATTTCCAGCGCTCGTAGAACCATCCGTGGAACCCGTCGCGGAACCACATCCTGCCAGGGTACCTAATGCCAGGACACCCGCCAGCAGAATACTACATAACTTTCTCTTCATGTGCTTATACCTCCCTAAGCAAGCTTTGTTTTTGTTGACGACTAAATATTAGCATGGATAAAATAGGATTATCTTACGGCCTTCTGTATATTTTTACGCTTAAAAAAAGTCAAAAAAAGACCGTGCTAGCATTTTTTTGTGCTAACGCGGTCTTTATCGCAATTATTTGCTGTTCTATTTCTTCTTATCCTTTTTCATCTCATCCGGTACGTTCAGATACACGTCCTCTTTCATGTGGAATCCGCTGCCAATGATCACTTCGTCAATGTTTTCCTTCGTAACGCTGATCGGAGCCAGTTTCACAAAGGGTACGTAATGCGATCCGTCGTCGATCGACGATACCTGTTCCAGTCCCAAGGCATCCGAAAGGCTCTCACCCTTCGCCAGATAGATCGCACATTCCGCTGCCTGCTTTGCGAGGCGCTCCACGGGCTTATATACCGTCATGATCTGCGTTCCCTCGACGATTCTCTGGCAGGCCTCAAGGTCCGCATCCTGGCCGGTCACCGGGATCGTTCCCGCCAATCTGCTCTCCGCAAGCGCCCTCACGACGGAACTGGCGAGGTTGTCATTGCCACACATCACCGCGTCAGCCTGCGCCGCCATTCTTGGATTGCGGTAGATATATTCTGCCGCCTCCTCAGCCCTCCAGCCTTCCGCGTGGAAGGAATCCAGGATCTCTACGTTGTTGGCATCCATGACCGACTTAAAGGCACTCTCCACCAGCGGTACGTTGTTATCCTGCAGCGGGCCTCCCAGCATCAACACCTTCTTTCCCGCAAGTCCGTTATTTATGAGCGCCTGTCCCATCATCGTTCCAACCATCTCATTGTCGAAGGAAATGTAGAGATCCACGTCGGCGTTCATGATGAGTCTGTCATAGGCGATGACCTTGATCCCCGCCGCCTTTGCCTTCTTGACGCTCTCCTTCAGCGACTGGGAATCAATGCAGATGATGACGATGACGTCCATTCCCTGATCGATAAAGTACTGGATCTGCTTTTCCTGCTGCTCGATCTCTCCGTTTGCGCTCTGCACGTTCACTTCAGCGCCCAACTCTTTGGCAACGGACACGAAGACGTCCCTGTCCCTCTGCCATCTCTCAATGACGAAGGAATCAAAGGACATGCCTATGCGTATGGGCTTGTCCGCCTGGTCTGCGGCGCCGGCGCTTTTCTTTTCCACGCCCTTGCAAGCCCCCAGAAGACATAACGCGCCCGCCATAAGACACAGTCCCGCGATCTTCCTGCATATGCCCTTTCTTTTTTGTTTCCAAACCTTCCACATAACGAAACTCCCTTTCCCCCTCTAAAACCACCGCAGCCCCCTACCGGATCCCTTCCTTGTACTCCGTAGGCGTCACTCCCACGTTCTTCTTAAAAGTGCGGCTGAAGTAATTCGGCTCGGAATATCCCACCTGCACGCAGATCTCCTTGATGGAAGAATCCGTCTCCTTCAATAGCGCCTTCGCCTTTTCCATCCTAAGGTTCGTCAGGTAGTCAATGAAGTTTTCTCCCGTCGAATCCTTAAAGATCTTGCTAAAGTAATAGGGGCTCACGTCCACCTGTCTGGAGACGTCCACAAGTGAAATATCCTTCTGATAATGCGTCTTGATATATTGCACGGCCTGATCGATGGTTCCCTGAGCCTTCTCCTGCTGATTGCCAATGATCAGCTGGCAGGCGTCCGTGATCTTGTTCAGAAACCACGTCTGAAGCTCTGAAAGATCGCTGCTTCCCATGATCTCCGGCAGGTAATCCTTCCTGTCGTTGAAATGATACACCCTGCCGCCTTTGGAGAAGGCAAGCTTTTCCGCCAGCAACACAAACTCCAAGATCTTTAACCGGATGTCCATGAGATCCGAAGAATTGCTCTCCTTCATCCAGGAGAAGAAATTCCTTGCCGCCGTGATGGCTCCGTTCAGATCTCCCTGTTCCATGCGGTCAAAGAGCTGTTTTTCCAGTTCCACGGGATAATCTTCATCATAGGTTCCGTGAAGCTGCATGTCGTCCGCGTGCACGACGCTTCCCTCATCAAGGGACAGCGCGCGAAGCGCATCCTCATAGGATCTCGCCATCTCGTCAAGGGTCCCGACGCCTCCGATGCCAATGCGGAAACGAATGTCAACGCGTCCCCGCATGCGGCGCACCAATTCCCTTGCACGCTCGATTAGGAAAATCCTTTCGTTGTAGTCCATCTCCGTCTGCGCGTAAGGGACCAGCACCGCGATCTTGTTTGCCATGGCATTCCCCATCACGCAGGGGAATTCCTCTTTTACGTACTCTCTGACGTCGCGGTAGAACTTTTGCATCTTTACGCTGCTGCCCACCATGTTAGTCAGATGATTCCCCTCCTGGTCATCCCCAAAGACCATGGCCAGCATATAAAAGTGATCCTGCTCCAAGCCAAGCAGCGTCTTATAGTTCTCCACCGCCTCGCCGTCCATTTTCTGGAACAAGAGATTGTAGATCAGGCCGCTCTCGATGATGGGAACCACCGTCTCTAACTTCTCGCGGATCTTTAGGTCATCGCTTCTTCTCCTTCGCTCACGGTCCACGATCTCCATGGCTTTCCTAAGGGTCGCAATGATCTTGTTCTTGTCCATGGGCTTCATGATATACTCAAGCACGCCCACCTTCATCGCTTCCTGGGCATAATCGAACTTATCATAAGCGCTCATCACGATGAAGATCACTTTGTCATTGGTGCGGCGTATTTCCTTCATCGCGTCGATTCCATTGATGCCGGGCATCTGAATGTCCACGATGGCAATGTCCGGACGAAAGGCCTCCGCAAGCTCGATCACCTTTCTTCCCGTCTTGGCAAATGCCACTTCGCATTCCTTGCCGAATTCCTTGTCGATGACATACTTCAGGGAGTCGATCACGATTCCCTCGTCGTCCGCCAACATAATTTTATACATGCGTCTCACTCCCTATTGAACGTAAACAATAAATTCCGTACCCAGATTTTCCCCCGCACTGTGGATTTCCATTACGTCATCCCTCTTTTGATACAACCGAAGCCTGGCAATAACGTTGTCCATGCCGACGCCGTTTGAATTCTTGACGTTGTCATCCGGGCGCCATTCACCGTCAAGCACCTTTTGGATGACGTCCTGACTCATGCCGACGCCGTTATCCCTGATGGAAACGTAAACCCTGCCATCCTTCTCCCCGACGGTCAGCCAGATCTTTCCGTCGCCTTCCATCTCATGAATTCCGTGGCGCACGCAGTTTTCCACGATGGGCTGAAGGATCATGCCGGGCATGTTCAACATCAGGTATTTCTCGTCTGCATGCTTTTCATAGTGAATGTCACCGGAAAAGCGAACATTCAAAATGTAAATGTAATAATCGATCAAATCCAGTTCCTGCCCAAGCGTCACGATCTCGTCCGCATTCTTTACGTTATAGCGGAAGAAATTCGCCACGTTCTGCAGGTAATCGTAGGTTCTGTCCGCCTCCTCCAGCATGGATAGCTGTGCGGCGGCGTTCAGCGTGTTAAACAGAAAATGTGGATTGATCTGCGCTTGAAGGTACTTAAGCTTGGCATCCTTTAAGTGGGTCTCCATCAGGAGCTCTTTCTCCTTCAGCTCCTGCTCGACCTCCATGCTCTGTCTAAGCTTCTCAATGTATTGCCGGATGCTCACCACCATCTTCTGGAAGGCCCTCGTCACGACGCCGATCTCATCCTTGCTCTCCGTAGGCGTGATCTCGATGTCAAAGTTACCCGCGGAGACCTGATCCGCATATCCCGCAAGCTGTTTTAGCGGGCTGATGATCGTTCCGATCAGCTTTACGATGATAAAGATGTTACCCACAAGCACAAACGTCATGAGCCAGCTTCCCGCAGTCTCAAACGTACGGAACCGCTCAAGCACGACGCTGTAGGTCTTGGAGTTCTCTTCAAAACGCTTCTGGTTCAGACTCTCGATATGGGACTGGATGTAATCATACACCTGCGTTGCGTTCTCATAGCGGATGCGGTATTTTTCCACGTTTCTTCCGCGCTTTGCCTCGATCGTCTGGTCCACCAGCTCCACGTACGTCCCGGACATCGCATAAATGCTCTTTTCCATGTATCCAAAGGCCGTTCCCGTAACCTGCTGCTCCTGCTCCTGTATCATGGTGGAAAAGATCTGCTCATTCCGGAAAAACTCTTCCAGTGAGTCAGACGTTCTGGCGCTCAGGTATGCTTCCATGCTGTCCTGTACGCCAAGAAGCGCCGAAGACAGTTCATTCAGTTTTAGATTCTCCCGGTACACCGCGTCAATGCGGTCGGAAATCTGATTGATGCCTCCAAACAACAGGAGGATCGTAATAAAGATAAACAGATTCGCGGTGACCAGGATCCAGGTGATCTTTCCCTGTACGGAAAGGTTTTGTATTCTACTTTGCATGGGCATCCACCACGTATTGCGACACGTTGCTGTTATCGATCATTTTCACGTCAACGGTGCTGTACTGACTGGTCGTCCCAATCTCACGATACTCCGTCAGTGCCTTCACGCAATACCTTCCCATTTGTTCCGTGTTGACGGTCAGCGTGGCTCCGATTACCTTACGCTCGATCGCCTTTAATATGGTATCCGACTCATAATACCCAAGGATCTTTACCAATCCAACCTTGTTGTAATCAACCACTGCCTGATAGGTACAAGTTGTATTCAGTTCGTCCAGACACACGATCACGTCCGGAAGCTCTTCCTCCATAAACAGGTCACGGATGGACTCTTCCACGGAAAAGGCGTTCGTATTGTCGACCTGGACCAGGGAGAGTTCAATCTGCGCGTCCTTGTTTTCACGCCTGTCCACCGTATCCTGAATGCCGGAATACAGAATGTTCTGCCCCGTGTCATTCGCCGTGGAACTCACCAAAACGGCAACCTTGAGAGTCTCCCCTTCCACTGCACATTTTAATACCTCGCGGCCATATTCCTGTCCCAATTTATAGCCGCCTACGCCGACAAAGCTGCATCTGTCGCTCTGCGCGTTGTCGCTGTAGATTGTCACCACGTTGATCCCCTGGGCAACGGCCTCGTTGATGAGGGCCGTCATCTCGCGGCTTTCATCCGCTTCGAGGATGATGCCGTCCACCTTTGAATAAATGGCAATTCGCATGAGATCTGCCATGGAATAATCCTTGGAAAGCTCCGTTCCGGCAAGCTCCACAAGAATGTCCCTGTTTGCGCCTTCCTGCCTTGCCCCCTCATAGGCAGACTGCCAAAACGGCGTTTTTCTATCTTCAACGATCATCGCATAGCGTGCTTTATATAATTTTTCCTGTTCCTGCTGTAATTCGCGGGCATTATAAAAAAATGCAAGTCCGATTCCCAGCGTCAGCAGGAAGAAAATTCCCGTAAAAACGGAAATTCCCAAATACCTCTTTCTTCCTCTCATGTCCTTACTCCATAAGCAAAACGATGCTAAATCCATTATATCAATTAGGGTAAAGTTAGCAACAGGATTTTTTTGCACGAAAAAAGAGTCATGGGACAAAAATGTCTCATGACTCTCTCTTTTAAGTGAGCTGCTGACCGGAATCGAACCGGTGACCTCCACATTACCAATGTGACGCTCTACCGACTGAGCCACAGCAGCATTAGGACTTGCTCTCGCAATCACCGTGTACCATCTTAACAAATGTTTTCGATTCTGTCAATATGAAAATTTACTTTTTCGATTTATTTTTTATTCTTCCGTAAAAACAACTGGTTCCACGGCCTTTTCCTGCTTTTCCGCCTTCTCCTTCTTCCTGTCGCGGCCCCGCGTAAATATGTCATATACGCAAGGGATCACCACCAAAGTAAGCACGGTTCCGTAGAGCAGGCCGCCAATGGTAACGATGGCCATGGGCTTGCCCATGGCAGATCCCATGTCATTGGAAAATACCATGGTAGACAATGCAAGGATCGTCGTCAGGGCCGTCATCAAAACGGGACGGAGTCTCGTCTTTCCTGCGGTCAGAATGGCGGTCTTGCGATCCATGCCCTCATCCCGGAGCTGGTTCATGTAATCGATCAGCACAATGCCGTTATTCACGATAATGCCAGACAACATGACAAAACCGATCATTGCGACGACGCTGATCTCGCTGTTGCTAAAGTAAAGTCCGAAGAATCCACCCGTAAATGCCAGCGGGATCGTGAACATGATGATGAACGGCGACAAAAGGGACTGGAACTGCGCCACCATGATCAGGTACATAAATACCACGGCCAAAAGAAGCATCAAAAGGAGCTGTCCCAGCGCGTCATTGATCGTTTCGTTCTCACCGGAATATACCAGACGGTATCCTTCCGGCATCGGATAATCCTTCAATCGGTCCTCAAGCACCGTCGAAACCTTACCAATATTGTAACCGTCTGCGATCTGCGCTGTTACGGATATGTATCTGGACTGATCGATTCTGTTGATGGAATCCAGGGATTTTTCATCCTCGAAGTCGGCGATCTCGGAAAGCTTCACCTTTACGGGTGCCTGATTCTCGCCGGTTCCGTTCACTTCGATCTCCTTGAGCAGCTGTCTGGTCAGTTCCTCATCGCTGTCATTCTTTACGTATACGCTGTAATCCTGATCATTTCCGGAAAGCACGGTGGATGCGTTGGCCGCCGCCACCTTCTCCATCACCTGCGAGAACACCTGCGCCACGGTGAGACCATATTTCACGGCTTCTTCCTTCTTTACGTGAATCCGGAGTTCAGTTCCGGATTCCGCAAGTCCGTCCGAGACTTCTGCGGTTCCTTCCGTCTCCCTCACGATGGCTGCCACGTCCCTGGCGATGGTGCGCAGGGTATCCAGGTCACGTCCGCGCACCTGGATGGAAATGCCGCTTCCGCCCAGCGCCGACATGTCCATGCTGGACGTTTCCACGGAAATCTTTGCGGGAAGGTCCTCCGTCATCTGCAGGATCTGCGAGGCAAGCTCATCATTGTTATATTTCTTGTCTTCCTTGGTCACGACGTAGATGGTGGAAGCATTCTCCGCGCCTCCGCCGCCCAGCATGCCCAGAATGGAACTGCCGGAGCTGGTCATGGCGCCTGCATCCGTAACGTCCTCCATCGCAAGCAACATATCCACAATCTGATCCGTAAGCTCCGCCGTCTCCGACAGCTTTGCCGAATCATCCAAGGTCACGTTCACGGTCATCTGCGGTGAATCCATGGCGGGCATGAAAGCCGTACCTTTGGAATATGCGGCATATCCGCTCAGGGTCAGCAGGCCGATCACCAGAAGGAACACCAAAGGCTTCACCTTCAACGCGCCTGCCAGGAGCTTGCCGTATCCCTTGATGATCCATTCAAAGAACTTCGTCTCCTTCTTGAGGCTGGAGCCCGTAAGCATCTTGGACGCCATGGCCGGAACCACGGTGAGTGCGACCGCAAGGCTGGCAAACAGCGAGAACGCGATCGTGAGACCCATGTCCACAAAGAGCTGCCTCGTAATGCCCTCCGTAAACACGATGGGCAGGAATACGCACACGGTGGTCAGGGTGGATGCCATGATGGCACCCGCCACTTCCTTTGCGCCCTGGATGGCCGCATCCTTCATGGACGCGCCCTCACCGCGCATTCGGTAAATGTTTTCTATTACGACGATGGAGTTATCCACCAACATTCCTATGCCTAGCGCCAGGCCCGAAAGCGAGATCACGTTCAGCGTTACGCCCGAGAAATACATGCAGACGATCGCCGTCACCAAACTGATGGGGATGGAAAAGGCCACGACCATGGTGGGCCTTAAATCCCTAAGGAATATCAACAGGATCAAGATGGCAAGTCCGCCGCCGAACAAAATGTTGCTGATAATGGAATCCATTACCAGATCGATGTAGATTCCCTGATCCATCAACGTGATCACATGAAGATTGGAATCCTCCTTCATCAGCTTGTCAAAGCGTTCCTTTAATTTGTCGGATACGTCGCCCGTGGAATATCCCGTCTGCTTCTGCAGGGATAACATCACGCCGGCGCTGCCGTTAACGTTCGTGTAAATGCTGTCGGAATTGTCCGCATAGAATACGTCAGCCACGTCGCCGAGAGTGATGGCCTCCAGGCCCTCCATGTGCAGGTCGATCAAAGGCATTGCCTGCAACTCCTCTGCGGAACGGGGCTTGTCGCCCACGCGGATCAGATATGACACGCCTTCCTCCGTCACGTAGCCGGCCGGCATGGAGAAATTCTGTGCCTTCAAAAGTCCCTCCACGGTGGCCACCGTGAGGACGTTCTTTACGTCAGCCTGCTCGTAAGCGCTCTCGCGTGCTTCCTGCAGCTGCTTTTCACCCTCTTCGATCTTTTCCAGAGCCTGATCTAACTGCTCCTGGCCGCTCTTTAACTGCTCCTCCGCAGCGTCAAGCTGGGACTTGCCAAGCTCCATCTTGTATTCGCCAAGAGTAATGCCTGCAGATGCATTTGCAAATTCAATGGCCGCAGTCAACTCTCCTTTTTCAACGGCCTCTAATCCCTGGTTCACCGTTGCAAGGTTCACGTCCAACATCTTCGAAGTGGACTCGATGGTGTTCTGAAGAGTCTGAATGGTGTTCTTCAGTACGCCAAGGAGCGTCACGGGATCCTCGTCCGGATTCATCTGCTCTAATCGCGTAAGCGCATCCTTCAGTGCCGGAACCTGTTCTGCCGCGTCCTTTAAGAACTGGCTCTGCAGGATCTGCTCCCGAAGTGCCTTCAGTGCCTCTCTGATCTGCTGCTCCTCGTCAGGCTTCTCCTCCTGCTGGCCATCACCTGAAGCCTCACCGGTTCCGCTCTCACCAGTTCCTTCGCCGCTTCCTTCCTCTCCGCCTTCCTCCGTCCCGGGTTCGGAATTGCCGTTATCCGGATTCTGCATCTGGTCCCTCAGCTTTTCCATATTCTCACGGAAGGTATTGAGACGATTTTCCAGATCATTTAATTGCGCCATCAGCGGGTCGATCACACCCTTCGCAAGAGTCATGGTGACCTTGGTCGCCTCCAGCTGCGTCTTCGCAGTCGAGAGCATGGATTTCGTTGCAGCCAGCTGCTTTAAGGTCTCTTCCTGCTTTTCCGCAAGCTGCTGCTTTCCTTCCTCCAACTGCTTTTGTCCGTCCAGAAGGCCTTGCTTTCCGTCCAGGATACCTTGCTTTCCGTCATCCAGTTCCTTCTGTCCGTCCTCGATCTTCTGGCGTCCGTCCGCCAGTTCCTTTGCCGCGTCCTCCATCTTCTTGTCGATGGCTGCGCGGATCTTTTCATTCACCTGATCCACCTTTTCCTGGCGGATCATTACGTGCACGCTCTTCTCCAAAAGTCCCGTGGCAGATGCGGATGCAACGCCCTCAAGGCTCTCCAGCTCCGGCATCAGCTCATCCTCTACGTAGGAGCTGATCTGCGCGTCATCCATGCCGTCCACGCCGATCGCGGCGATCATGACGGGGAGCATGTTGGGATTCAGCTTCATGATCATGGGATTTCCAACGGAATCATCCCAATATCCCTTGATCTGATCCAGTTTTTCACGGATCTCCAATGAGATGGAATCCATGTTCGTTGACTGCGCAAATTCCAGGATGACCATGGAATAGCTGTCCGAGGACACGGATTGTATGCTCTCAATGTTACTAACCGTCGCCATGCCTGCCTCCACGGGCTGCGTAACAACGGTCTCCACGGTTTCCGGGCTGGCTCCCGGGTAAGTCGTGACAACGATCACGTATGGTAAGCTAATGTTGGGCAACAGGTCCGTTGTCGTCTTCGTAAAGGACACGACGCCCAACACGATGGCCAGTATGACGCCCACTAGCACGGTATATGGTTTTCTAACGCTAAAACCTGACATTTATCAAATCCTCCGAGGTCCGATCTCTTTTACAAGTATCTTCTCCCCCCATAAGCCGCCAGCTTCCCCCAATAAGCATCCGGTCATTTCTTCTCAACCCAAAGAATACCACGTTACCACCGCAAGATACAATAACGTAATACTGATAAAATCATAAAAAAAACATAAAAAGTGGCCGTTTTCAGCCACTTTTTTCCCTGTCTTTTTTACTTTTTGTCATTTGAGTATTTTTTTCAATTTTCCCTTCAGACGTTGCAACGCATTGTCCGTGGATTTTTCATTTTTTCCGAGGATCCTGGCGATCTGTGACGTGGTCATCTGGGCGAGGTAAAGATCCAGCACTTGTTTTTCAAAGGGACTGAGGGATTCTTCTATAGTCTGCTCCAGTTCCTTGACCCTTTCCTTGTCCAGCAGCAGGCTCTCGGGATCCTGTCTCGAATCGTCCGCCAGCTCTTCAAGCAAAAACCGTCCTTCCCCGTCACCAGCGCCATCCACCTGGCTATAAAGGGAAATGGCTTCATTCAGGGGCACGTGCTTCTTTCGCCTGGAGGCCTGCACTGCCGTATAGATCTGGCGGTTGATGCAAAGCTCCGCGAAGGTAAAGAAGCTGGCGTCGCGGCCGCTGTCGTAATCGCGCACGGCCTTAAACAGGCCGATCATGCCCTCCTGGATTAGATCCTCGGTGTCTCCGCCCAAGATAAACATGCTCCGCGCGCCCTTACGCACCAAGTCTTTATACTTGTCGCAAAGGTAATCCGTGATCTCCGTCTCTCCCGCCCGCAGGCGATCGATCAGTTCCTCGTCCGAATAGCCCTGATAATCGTTGATTCCATGATCCATCTGTTTTCTTCCTCCTGAGATCTCTGGCATTTCTCAGCATTCTGCCCAGAACCTGCAATCCCACTGACGTCGCAGTGCCCCTGCGTGAACTATGCCTGCAGGCGCTGGCGTACGATCTCATATGCGAGAACGCCTGCTGCCACGGATGCATTAAGGGAATCAATGTTGCCCTTCATGGGAATGGAGGCGATCATGTCGCAGCTTTCCTTGACAAGTCTTCCCACGCCCTCCCCTTCATTGCCGATGACGAGACCGATGGGGCCCTTCAGATTAAGGTCATACATGGTTGTTCCGCCCATGTCGGCGCATACAAACCAAAGTCCCTCTTTTTTCAGTTCCTCTATGGTTTTGGCAAGGTTTGTCACCTTGGCAACCGGCACGTAATTCAGCGCTCCGGCGGAAGTCCTCGCCACCGTGGCCGTAAGTCCTGCCGCGCGGTTTTTCGGAATGATCACGCCATGGGCCCCCGCAAGATTGGCGGTACGGATGATGGCGCCTAGATTGTGAGGATCCTCAATGTTGTCAAGCAAAATAAGGAACGGAGGCTCTCCTTTTTCCTTCGCCGCCTTCAGCATGTCGTCCACTTCCGCATATTCATAGGCAGCCGCCACGGCAATGACGCCCTGGTGCTTTCCCGTCTCGGACATCTGGTCCAGACGCTCCTTCGTCACGAACTTCATCAGAACGTTCTGCTTCTTCGCCTCACGCTTGATGGTCATGACGGGGCCGTCCTGACAGCCGTCCAGCACGTATAACTTGTCAATGGTCTTTCCTGAACGGAACGCCTCGATCACGGCATTTCGTCCCTCTATCGTAAACTCCTGATAACCCATGGCACTCTCCTTTTTTGATCCTAATCCAGTCCGTCAAAACCAATCTTCATCAGCTCCAGCATGCGATCTGTCCGGCCCGCGAGATACAAATATCCAACCAGCGCTTCCAATCCGGTTGCCTTGTGATAGTCGCTGATGCTGGCGTTCTTTGCCGTCGTGTGAGGCTTTGCGTTGCGCCCCCTGCGAAGCACGTCCG
The DNA here is from genome assembly GCA_946414885.1 of uncultured Lachnospiraceae bacterium. Classification (GTDB taxonomy): domain Bacteria; phylum Bacillota; class Clostridia; order Lachnospirales; family Lachnospiraceae; genus Acetatifactor. The sequence continues at coordinate 13,290 of CAMKQH010000005.1, read as the reverse complement.
CCTCCTCTTCCGACAGAAGAGGTTTGATGATCTCGACGATTTTGGCCTGATTCTCCGCCTTCACGTACTTCACCGTCACGTTGTGCAAGGCATTGTTCGCGCGGTTCGCCTGGCATACCACCATGGTGCGGACCACAAGGCTGTACACGCCGTCGCCGATAAATGCCAGCGCAAGCGGTGAGTATGCACGCACGTCCTGGGGCGGACACGGAAACGTTTCTTTGATTTTATCTAAGATTTCCTGAGATTCCAAAGCTTCCTCCAATTGATCAATCACTCTCAGCCCATAAACTCAGGCCTTCTCCCACAGTGTTCCTTCTCTGGTGTCCTTGAGCACGATGCCCTTCTCCAAAAGCTCCGCGCGGATGGAATCTGCCAGTGCAAAGTTCTTGTCCTTCTTGGCCTGCGCACGCTCTGCGATCTTGCCTTCCACGTAAACTGCAAGCTCTTCATCCACGCTCTCTGCCTTCTCTGCCACCGCGGTGGTCAGCTTCAGGGACAGCACCTCGTCAAAGCTCTCGGCAAGCGCAAACTTCGTCGCATCGTTAACGTCAGCCTTCAGCACGTCATACAGTACGGTGATGGCCATGGAAGTATTGAAATCATCGCAAAGTGCCGCCTCAAACTTTTCGCGGTACTCGGCGAACGCCTTCTGATCCACCTCGCCCTCCTTATTCAGGGAAGCGACCCTCTTTACCAGCTTGTCATACGCCTGTGCCACGTTGTCCAGATTCTCATAAGAGAACTCCAGAGGCTTGCGATAGTGGCTCAGCAGGCAGAACATGCGGTATGCCAAAGGATCATAGCCTTTGGACTCCAAAAGGGATACGGTGAGGAAATCTCCTTTGGACTTGCTCATCTTACCCGTCTTGTCATTTAAGTGATGTACGTGGAACCAGTAGTTGCACCACTTGTGGCCAAGGTAGGACTCGCTCTGCGCGATCTCGTTCGTGTGGTGCGGGAAGATGTTGTCCACGCCGCCGCAGTGAATGTCCATAAACTCGCCGAGGTGCTTTAAGCTGATGCAGGAGCACTCGATGTGCCATCCGGGATAACCAACACCCCAAGGGCTCTCCCACTTAAGCTCCTGATCCTCAAACTTCGACTTTGTGAACCAAAGCACGAAATCACTCTTGTTTCTCTTATTCCCATCCTCTTCCACGTCATCGCGGACGCCCACGAGAAGCTCTTCCTCGCTGTGATTGGAAAGAACGTAATACTCCTTTAACTTCGAAGTGTCAAAATATACGTTGCCGCCTGCCAGATAAGCATAGCCCTTATCGATCAGGCCACTGATCATCTTGATGAACTCCGGGATGCAGTTGGTTGCGGGCTCCACCACGTCAGGCGTCTTGATATTCAGCTTTGCGCAATCAGAGAAGAAAGCATCCGTGTAGAACTTCGCGATCTCCATGACGGTCTTGTGCTCACGCTTTGCGCCCTTGAGCATCTTGTCCTCGCCGGTGTCCGCATCGCTGGAAAGATGTCCCACGTCCGTGACGTTCATGACGCGCTTTACGTCATATCCCACGTAGCGGAGCGTCTTCTCCAAAATGTCTTCGCAAATATAAGTTCTAAGATTTCCGATATGTGCAAAATGATATACGGTCGGGCCACAGGTGTACATGTTCACCTTTCCGTCAACGTTCGGCACAAACAGCTCTTCCTTCTTTGTCAGCGTGTTGTAAAACCTTACCTTGTTCTCCATAGCTTCATCCTCTCCTTCTATTGCTAAATTCTTAAAGCACTTACCGTAAGATCCGTCATGCGATTTAAAACAAAAAGGAACAATCCATCTAAGAGACGAATTGTTCCGCGGTTCCACTCTACTTAAGGGGCATGCCCCTTCCCTTGACGGCTTAACGCGCCCATACGTACCTGGATACTAAGCTTCCCCAGGTCAGCTCCCGGATGCACTTCCTTCTCCCAAGACCGGGCAAGCTTTCAGCCGATGACAAGCCCTCTCTGTGATCTCTTTCGGAAAAGTACTCTCTCCGTTCTTCGCTTTTTCCAAGGTGAAAACCATTCTTTTTCACCTGCGATCAATTTTAATGCTTATTGACAGAATATGCAAATTTTGAAAATTTGTCAAGCCCGATCTTTTTGGGGACGGGGTTTGCGGACCATTTTTTGAACCACTAACCCCGTCCCCCTGGTCTACTTTACGGGGTCAGGCGGTTCGGTCCCCTGAACAGGAACATGGCCTCCTTGATGCTCAGGTCAAGAAGCAGCATCGTCATACGGTCCACGCCGATTCCAAAGCCGCCGTGGGGAGGACATCCGTACTTGAAGAACTCAAGATAGAACTGCACGTCCTGATCCAAGCCTTTCTCCTCGGCCTGCTTTTTCAGGATCTCATATCTATGCTCGCGCTGTGCGCCCGTCGTGATCTCCACGCCGCGCCAGATCAGGTCATAGCCCTGGGGCATGCCCTTCTCGTCACGCATGTGATAGAACGGTCTCTTTTCCACGCCGTAACCCGTCACAAACAGGAATTCAGATCCGAACTTCTCCATGGAATACCGGAAGGAAAGCTGCTCTGCCTCGGTGGTCAGGTCTCCCTTCTCCTCTTCCGGCGCAACGTAACCATATTCCTTCTCGAGTGCGTCATAAAGCTCCTGCAGGTCTACAACCGGGAAAGGCGTGGTGGGAACGATGACTTCCTTGCCAAATAGTTCCTTGATCTCTTCCCCATATGCTTCCTTCACTTTCGCAAGCATGTCGGTCAAGAGATCCTCCTCCATCTTCATGACGTCCTTCACGGAGTCAATGTAGCTGAACTCCAGATCGAATCCGGTAAACTCAGTGGTATGACGATTGGTATAGGACTTCTCCGCGCGGAACACGGGACCCGTCTCGAAGATCCGCTCGAAGCCTGCTGCCATGGCCATCTGCTTATAAAACTGAGGGCTCTGCGCCAGATAGGCATTCCTGTCAAAATATTTCACTTCAAACACGTCAGCGCCGCTCTCGCTTGCCGCGCCGATCAGCTTTGGCGTATGGATCTCAATAAAGTTTCTGTCCAAGAGGAATTTCCTCATGGCATTCACCATGACGGTTTGCACCTTGAACATCATCTGGTTCTCCTCCGTGCGGAGGTCGATCCAACGGTAATCAATGCGCTGATCAATGCTTGAACGCTCCACTTCCTTCTTTTTCTTGGTTGCGGGAATCGCCTTGCGCGCAATGGGAAGCGCCTCAGAGAGGCTGTCCACGGTGATGCTCTCCGGAAGGATCTCCGCACCGCCCAGCTTTACGTACTCATTCGCATTCACCTGTCCTACAACGCTGATCACGGAATCTCCCGTAAGGCCCGCGAGCAGTTCTTCCCACTCTGGGTGCTGTTCCTTCTCGATCGTTACCTGGATCTTTCCCGTAATATCCTTTAATACGATGAAGGTCATGTATTTGCTGTCACGCAAGTTATCAACAAATCCCCTCACCAACACCGTCTCTCCTGCTTTTTGAAATGCTTCCTGAGCATACGTTCTTTCCATGTTGTCCTCTCCTTCGGTCTTTTTTCAACTGGCTTGTCTAGCCGTTTTTTCATTTATCATTGATGAATTGGCCTTCGTTACGTTCTCACTATTCTTTGTTGTCTTCGGCCTTTTCGTCCTTCTCAACTTTCTTTACTGCCTTGGCTTTCTTCATGGCCTGGGGCCTGTCGGTACCGGCCTTTCCCCTCCAAAGCCATAATGCCACGCCGCAAACAACGATGAATACGGAAATAAACTGGGACGTGGAAAGCGCACCCACGCTGCCGCGGGCAAGGTCGCCGCGGAGGAATTCCACGCAAAATCTTCCAATGCTGTAAAGGATCATGTAAGCCGCACCAATCTGCCCGGCCTTCTTGGCGTGATACGCATACCAGAAAAGAAGTCCCGCTATCGTAAACATGCCTGCGCTGGAGATCAGCTGCGTCGGGATCATCTTCACGCCATTGGGTGCATAGTGCGAATGCACAAAGGCAATGCCGTACCATGCGTCCGTCGCCCGTCCGTAACAGCATCCTGCCATAAAGCATCCGATCCGTCCAAAGGCCTGCGCCACTGCCACGGAAGGAAGCACAATGTCAAACAGATCCCAAAAGCTGACCTTACGGACTTTGCAATATAAGTAGCCGCAGAGAATTCCTCCGATGATGCCGCCGTAGACCACAAGTCCGCTGGATCCAAGCATGGACAGCGGATCCTTGATAAAATCACGCCAGCCGACAATGCAGAACATGATCTTTGCGCTGGCAATTCCCGTGATCACGCAGTACATGGTCAGCGGGAAGATCAATTCTTTATCCAAATCATTTTTCGGTGCCCGGTATTCCGCAATATACAAGGCCGCAAAAACGCCGATGGCGATCATCAGGCCATAGGTGTGAAGCGTTATGGGACCAATCGAAAACAAATCATTAAACATGTCGTCATCCTCTCCCGTCAATGAAACGTTATCTTAGCGCCGCATCGCCGCGCGGTTAACGTCTCCCCCGTCATGGCACCTGTCTTAGCGCCGCATCGCCGCGCGCTGGGCTGCCATCAACTGCTCCAAGGTTCCCGTGATGCGCTTACGCACAAAATCCCTCGCCTCCTCCTTCGCAAGGAAGTAGACGTAGGAATCGAGTACAAACTGCTGCGGAAGTCCCCTTCCGACAATCTTGAAATTCGAAAAGCCGCGTTCAATGTAGCGATCCACTTCCTCCGTTGACATGAACGCCGGACGCTTCATGCACTCTTCAAAGGTGCGATTGTCCCTGGAATTGTTCGGGCAACGGAAGGTTGTCCGGTTATCAAACTCCAGTTGCGACCGGGATTCCTCTCGATAATGCTCCGCACGCTTCGGGCATCCGGGATAACAGATCTCGTTGACCAAAATCTCGATCTTATCCGCAACGGGCTCCAGCTGCTTGATCACTTCCTCATTGCGGTTCAAGTCATAATCAAGCACCACAAGGAAGTAATTCTTTGCCACTTCCTCCTTCAGCTGCTCAAAGTCCGTCATGCGCTTTGTCGTCGAAGAGATAAGCTTATAATTCGGATATTCCCGGCGAATATACTCTTCCAAAGCCGGACTGTTCACGATTGCCTGATTGAGTCCGTTGTCCGCAACCTTCATGATCATGTTGCAGTACGTGTCATATACGTGCTTTTCTTCCAGCAGGGAATTTGACCAGGTAAAACGCGCCGGAATGCCATACTGATTATAGGTATGGATCACTCTCTCGATCTCCGCCTTGTTGCTGATGCCAAAAACGGCCCGCCCGCCATTCCAAATGGCCCCGGGGATCGTCCCGTACACGGAACCAATGCGATACCCCTCCCGGAACTTATCCGGATAATCCTTCATCGTATTGATCAGCACCTGATTCAATAATCTGAAATAACAAAGTCCCGGCAAATGCCAAAATACCTCTTTCTTTTCCGCCATAACTCCCTCTCCCGTATCCTTTATCCCCAATTTATAAAACCCAAAACCTATTCTACGTTACTTTTTTACTTTCCGCAAGTATGACGTCACAAGGAATCTGCTCCCGCGCCTTCCAGATCTTGACTGCTCAAAGGCATTTTCTTACCGCGCCTTCCAGGCCTTGATCTCTTCCAGGCGCTCCTTCACGGCCGCCTCCGCACCCTGCTCCGTCGGGCGATAATACTCGCGATCCTGCAGGCTTTCCGGCAGGCACTTCATCTTGGTTAGTTTCTCCTCGGCATTGTGGGCATATTCATAGCCTTTTCCATAATCCAGATCCGCCATGAGTTTTGTCACGGCGTTCCGGATCTGCAAAGGCACGGGTTCCGCGGGTTTTTCCTTGATATCCCGCTTTGCCTCCTCACATGCCACGTAACATGCGTTGGATTTCGGCGCCATCGCAAGGTATGTCACGGCATGCGTCAGATGCACGTCACACTCCGGCATCCCCAGAAAATGACAGGCCTGATAGACATTCACTGCAAGCTCCAGCGCTTTCGGATCCGCCATGCCCACGTCCTCGCTAGCAAAACGGATCAGTCTCCTTGCAATATACAAGGGATTTTCGCCGCCCTCCAGCATGCGAAGCATCCAATAGATGGCCGCGTCCGGATCCGAATTGCGCATGGACTTATGCAACGCGGAGATCATGTTATAATGCTCTTCCCCTGATTTATCATATAACAGGGACTTTTTGCTAACGCATTGCTCCAGTCCCTCATTTGTCACGATCATGCTGCCGTCAGGCTGGATCTGGCTGTTTAAGACTGCCATCTCCAAAGTATTCAGGGCCGTGCGCGCGTCCCCGTTTGCAAACGCCGCGACCGCACGGATCTGGTCATCCGTCATGGCAACGCCCTGCCGCCCAAAACCTTCCGGCGCCGTCAGTGCCCTGTGAAGAAGCCTGCAAAGATTCTCCTCCGTGAGCTCCTTTAACACAAACACCTTGCACCTGGACAAAAGTGCCCCGTTGACCTCAAAGGACGGATTCTCCGTCGTTGCGCCGATCAGCACGATGCTGCCCTTTTCCACGTAAGGCAAAAAGGCATCCTGCTGCGCGCGGTTAAAGCGATGGATCTCGTCCACGAAAAGCACCGTCCGGCGTCCCCTTCGCCTGTCATTCTCAGCCTGTTGCATGACTTCCTTGATCTCTTTGATGCCGCTGGTCACGGCACTAAAATTGATAAAGGCGCTTTTTGTCTGTCCCGCAATGATGCTGGCAAGGGTTGTTTTGCCCACGCCAGGCGGCCCCCAAAAGATCATGGAAGAAATCTGATCGCGTTCGATCAGCTGTCTCAGCATCTTCCCTTTTCCAAGCAAATGCTCCTGGCCCACGAAATCATCCAGGCTCCTCGGGCGCAGACGGTTTGCCAAGGGCTGCGTAAAATCCACGCCTCCGCTGCTTTCCACTTCAGCGGGGGCGCCATTCATCTCTTGTATTCCGTTAAACCCTTGCGACTGATCAAATAAGGACAATTGTTCCATTTTACCGTCCTCCCGGCATACAGACCAACCTTTTACTTCCCTGAATGATAGTTTCCTTCTCTTCGCGTTGCCTATATCAGGCTCACTTCCGCATTATTTTTCTTGCATGCGCTGGCCAGCCCCGGCACATCCGCTACATCCTGCGCAGCCCATCTGTACGGGCGATGCCGATAGATCAAAGGGACTGGTCAAAAGACATACGGCCTGGGAGGAAATCCCCTCACCCGTGCCCGTAAAGCCAAGTCCTTCTTCCGTCGTGGCCTTCACGTTCACCTGAGACACGTCAATCTTCAACGCCTTTGCAATATTCTCTCTCATTTCATCAATATAAGGACGCATCTTGGGCGCCTGTGCAATGATGGTAGCGTCCACGTTCTCGATCAGAAAGCTCTTCTCCGCGATCAGGTCTCCCACCTTCTCCAGCAGGATCATCGATGAAATCCCCTTGTAAGCAGGATCCGTGTCAGGGAAATGCTTTCCAATGTCACCGAGTGCCGCCGCGCCAAGGAGCGCGTCTGAGATGGCATGCAACAGCACGTCCGCGTCCGAATGCCCCAAAAGCCCTTTTTCATAAGGGATCTTCACGCCCCCAATGATGAGGTCCCTGCCCTCCGTCAGCCTGTGTACGTCATATCCCATGCCTACTCTCATTCAAGCCACCTCCATGTCTCTTCTGCCAGTCCGTTCCGGATCAATGCCACGCATACCTTATTTTTTAACGCGCGTAGGTCTTCCGGAATAATCTACGTCCATAACTTTACGCACGTCTAATTTTTCATTCTTTCCTGTTTTGCCTTCTTTGCCAACCTTATCTTTTTTCCCGCCACGGCTTTTCTTATCCGCATTGCCATACTTAGCGTTAGAGTCTTTGGCGCCGCTTTTACGTTCCTTCTTCGCCATGTGCTTTTCAATGGCGTCAGCCTTCTCCACAAATTCCGGCTTCTCCATCTCCCAGAATTTCACCTGCTTCTTGCCAAAGATCTTTTCGCCGAAGCTTTCCTCTTTTCTGCCATTGTCTCTGCGGCCAAATTCTCCGCCGCGTCTCTCTTCGCGTCTTTCCCCACGCTTCTCGCCGTCCTTGGGGCCAAAGCTTTTATCGCTTCTATCGCCTCTCTCCCGACGGCCTTCCTCGCGGTTCTCGTCGTCCTTACGGCCAAAGCGTCCGCGCCTTTCCTCGCGGTTCTCATCGTCCTTACGGCCAAAGCGTCCGCGTCTTTCCTCGCGGTTCTCATCGTCCTTACGGCCGAAACGTCCGCGTCTTTCTTCACGGTTCTCATCGTCCTTACGGCCAAAACGTCCGCGCCTTTCCTCGCGGTTCTCTTCGTCCCTGCGGCCAAAGCTCCTGCCGCCTCTGTCACCTTCTCTGCGTCCGAAGCCTCTGCCGCCTCTGTCATCTCTGCCGCGGCCCTTTCTGGGCTGGGGCTTGTCCTCAAGGATTTCCTCTCCCTTATCACCGATCTCCTGCTTTAACATGCACGCCGCAAGGTCAAAAATGTCACATTCATTCTTGTCCATCATGCGCTGCAGATAAACCTTCATCAGTGCGATGTCCTCATGATCCTTAAGCTCCCAGGCGGTATTCAGAACCTTTCTCGCCTTGGATTTCAATACCTTGGATGCATCGGGAAGCTTCTTTTCTTCGATGGTAGTCTTGCAGAACCGCTCAATGTCGCGGATCCTGCGCAGCTCTCTCGCATTGGCGAACGTAAAGGACATGCCCGTCTTTCCCGCGCGTCCGGTTCTGCCGATGCGGTGCACGTAATACTCATTATCCAGCGGGACGTCATAATTGATTACGATCTCCACGTCGTCCACGTCGATTCCTCTCGCCGCCACGTCCGTTGCGATCAAAATGTTCGTACTTCCGTTCCTGAAACGGTTCATGACAATGTCACGCTGATGTTGGATCAGATCGCCATGCAGGCCTTCTGCCTGGAATCCGTTCTTTTTCAGCACCTCCGAAAGCTCCTCCACCTTCGCCTTCGTGTTACAAAAGATCAGGCAGAGCCTGGGATCATAATATTCCAAAAGACGCACGGTTGCCGCGTCCTTGTCTGCGTTTTTGATCAGGAAATATCTTTGGCTGATCAGCGGGATCGTCAGCTCGCCCGTCGTCACGCGGATATGCTTGGTATCTTCCTTCTGGAACTTTCCGGTGATCTCCAGAATGGGCTTGGGCATGGTCGCGGAAAACAGAGCTGTCTGATGCTCTCCGGGAATGGCGCCAAGAATGACCTCCATGTCCTCGCGGAAGCCCATGTTCAGCATCTCGTCTGCCTCATCCAAAACCACCATCTTTACGTCATCCAGCTTGATCGTGTGACGGTTCATGTGATCCATCACGCGTCCAGGCGTGCCAACAATGATCTGCGTGCCTGGAAGCGCGCGGATCTGGCGTCCGATCTCCTGTCCGCCATATACGGGTAAAACCCGGAGACTTTCAATATATTTTGCGATCTTGCGGAGCTCTAATGCCGCCTGGATCGCAAGCTCTCTCGTCGGGCAAAGTACGATGGCCTGAAGCTTCTGGAGACTCGCATCCACGCGGGAGATCAGTGGAATACCAAATGCCGCCGTCTTTCCCGTTCCCGTCTGCGCCTGGCCAATGATGTCCTGACCATCCAAAAGTGCAGGGATTGCCTGCTCCTGAATGGGGGTCAGCTTTGCAAAGCCCATGTCATCCAACGCGCGCTGAATCCTGGGATCCAACTGGTCCCGCAAATCATCCATTTTGGCATCATCCACTCCGGAAGTACTGCTTACGGCGGAATTGCTTACTTTGTTTTCCGTACCGGCAGTCGCGAAAGCTCCATGCTTATCCGCTGCGCCAGACTCCTCCAGTTCCTCTGCCTCGTCAGAAATCCCCAGTTCCTTCATGGCCAATGCCTCTTCCGCCTCCAAGGAATCCAGGTCGCCCTCTTCCTCATCGTTTACGACTTCCCCAATGCCGGCTTCCGCAAGCATCTCTTCCAACTTCTTTTCGTACTGCTCCTTCAAATTCTCTTCCAAATCTCTTTCCAAACCTTTCTTAATGCGACAAAACTATCCCAATACCCATGTTCCCTAATTCCAAACAACAGAAAATAAGGAGAAATCATCCCAGTTGCAATGATTTCTCCTTCATCATCTCACCTATCAACCGCAAGTATAGCATTAAACACTACTTTTGGCAAGAGAAATTCATATACACTTTATGATCAATCATATGAAAAGCCCAGCCAAGTCCTTCCGACTCGGCTGAGCTCATTCCCATCATTATTATTCCGTTTTATCTTCACGAATTTCGTGATAAAAAATTTCATGATCCCTGCGGCCTTCCTTCGTAAACTTGATGGCAGCCCTTGGATGCTGGTTCAACCGTCCCGTCAGGAGATACTGCAAGTCATATCCCCAGACAATCCCCTTTGCCTTCAACTTCTCCATGTAATCATCCAGAAACGGGAGTGCAGGCGTCACGTGATACTTTTCGAAGCCCTCTCTCTCCAAATAGCTTAACAGCAATTCCATTGCGCAGTTCCCAGCCCCGCGCCCCATGGAATCATAGGTACCGTCCAGCCAGGTTGCGCCAAGCTTCTTGGCAAGGATCGTGTTGGAAAACGCAAGCTGCAGATTATTATGGGCATGCATGCCCACTTTCTTACCATACTTCGCCGCCACCTCGAGATATGTATCCACCACGCGCTTTGCGTGATCCGGATACAGCGCGCCGTAGCTGTCCACCACGTACAGAACGCTTGCGGGCGTCTTCGCCAAGGTCTCGAGGGAACCCTTTAAGTCATACTCATCCGACTTTGAGATTGCCATGACGTTGCAACTCACTTCATAGCCCTTCTTTGCCGCGTCTTCGATCATCTCTACGGCCCCTGGAATCGTGTCCAGATACGTCGCCACCCGGATCATATCGATGGGGCTTTCCGCCTTGGGCCTTATGTCTTCTTGATAATCGCAGCGTCCCACGTCCGCCATGACGGCAATCTTCGGCCAATCATTCCCTGCGGCATCGTTTCCATGACCACCTTTGCCCTCTCCGTCAGGTCCGCATTCCCAGGATGCCTTCGCAGCCTCCGTCACCTTGCGGATCTCCTCGTCATCACAATATTTCCACTTCCCGTTTTGGGCTGGATCAAACATCTTTTTCGATGCCTTGTATCCAAATTCCATGTAATCCACTCCGGTCAATCTGTTTGTCCGGTAAAGCGCCTTCACAAGCTCGTCCTCGAAATAAAAGTCATTTACGAGGCCGCCGTCACGCAACGTGGCATCTACAATTTGAATCTCCATTAAGTTACACATTGAAAACACTCCTAAACTTTCTCTATATTCCATCATATCATCCCGCGTGGAATATGGCAAGTTTACGCATTCTTGATTTTCTTACATTCCTTGAATATCTCTTTGTTACTCTTTGATTTCGCGGTAATACTTCTGGAGAACGTAAAATGCAGGCTTTCTGTAGGTCTTTGTCTCGTCCAAAAGGCCCTTGCGGTTATAGTATTTCTGAATGGAACTGGTTCGCCTCGGGCATCTGAAATCATACAGGATCCACGGCGACATGCCTTTGACATACTCGATCTTTAGCAACGTCTCCATCTGCATCTTATAAATCTTTGCCTGATATTCTTCCGTTCCCTTTATATCCGCCGATCCCCGGTTCCCCTTCATGGCATCCGCGCCAAACTCCGTGATGATCACGGGCTTGTCAGGATTGCTGTTTTCCAGCATTTTGGGAAGCCTTCCAAAATCCGGATTATACCAGCCGCAATATTCATTGAGTCCGATCACGTCCAGCGAGTCCGCCAATCTGTCCGCGATCCGGTTATTCTCTTCATCCACCAAACATGCCGCTGACACCAGCCTCGTGTGGTCAACGCCATGGGCATAATCTGCCAGACGTGACATGAAGCTTAGTCTTTCGTCCGTATCCGCATTTTCATTTCCCACGGACCAGATGATCACGCTGGCGCGATTGTAATCTCTCGTAATCAACTCAGCAAGCTGATTTTTTGCATCCTGGAAGGTTTCTTCCCTGTCAAAGCGAATGGCCCAGTAAACCGGAATCTCCTCCCAAAGCAAAATCCCCAGTTCATCTGCCAGCTTCGCCATGTTCTCGTGATGAGGATAATGCGCCACCCGCATGAAATTACAGCCCAGCTCTTTTGCCAGCTGAATGTTTTCCACGCGCTCTTCATCCGTCAACGCGCGGCCATGGGCCACGCTCTCCTCGTGCGCACTGATCCCCTTAAGAAAAATGGGCTTGCCATTTAACAGAAGGTCTCTGCCCTCCGTCCGGATCTCACGGAATCCCACCCGGTCCGTGACCTCGTCTTCCTCAAACCGAAGCGTAACGTCATACAATTTCGGGTTCTCCGGCGACCAAAGCTCCGGCCTCACGTCAATGATCGCATGGCCGACTCCTCTCTTGATCTCAATACGTTCGTGAATGCCAAGCTCTGGGATCTCATATTCCGCCTCGCCTTCGGCGCGCTCTGACAAAAGAACTTTTACTTTGATCTTGTTAAATTCCCCATCCCTGACCAGAGCCGTCTTGAAATCCTTCACGTAAAGGCTGGGAGCTGATACCAGTTCAACGTCCCGGAAGATCCCGCCGTAATTATACCAGTCCGTGTTCTCCGTGGGCACCTGCTCCGGCCGGCGCGTGGAATCAACGCTGATCAACAAGCGGTTTTCCTCTTTCAAGAAATAAGTGAGGTCAAAATAAAATGGCGTGGACGCACCCCGATGCATGCCAACGTAGCGTCCGTTTATAAAGACCCTGCAGAGCATGGAAGCCGCACCGATCCTCAAAATAACACGCTTCATATGCTTTTCGATGCATTCCAGTTCTTCCTTACTCATCGAAAACGACTTAAAAAACACCATCGGTCCTTCATAGAGCATGTATTCCCTGGCAAACGTATTCCAACAACAGGGAAGCTCCATCTTGGGCCACTCTTCAAAAGAAAAGTCAACGGGCAGGGAAAAACCGTTTTGATCTTCGTAATTTTCCAAATACCATTTTTGCCGGATGCAGGTATCATATTGATCAACGGCATAGTTCCATTCGCCGTTCAAGGAACGCGTCTTGCGTCCGCCCATAAAAATCACGTCGTCATACAATGCCTGAATGGTTTCATATCCTGCCGCATAATTCTGCAAATGAATGTCCGAAATAAACTTCTCTGCCATGACTCATTCCTCCGTAAGACCGCAATCAGTCTTCCAAGAATCCAGATCCATATGTTCAAGTTCCATAAAAATTTAAAATAAAAAAATAGCGAAGGGGGGACTCGAACCCTCGACACCACGGGTATGAACCGTGTGCTCTAGCCAGCTGAGCTACTTCGCCAT
>CAMKQH010000004.1 GCA_946414885.1 uncultured Lachnospiraceae bacterium | reverse complement strand
GTAAGATGCAAAAAACTTCTTACCACGTGATGGCAAATTCATCTTACCGCACACAAGTTGTTTTTTAAGCAGCAACGTAAAAGGGTTAAGAATCTATCTGGAAAAGGACGTAACCATTTATGACGGTTATATTAGCCTGAGTGGGGATACAACGATCACGGGACCGGGAAAGCTGACTATCGTTCCGACCTCGAAGTATACGGTTCTTCCCATGGCGATCGGCGTGGATGCCGGATGCAAGTTAACAATTGAATATGCCAACGTGGACGTGAGCGCTTCCTCCTATCTGAGCGAAATATTCGGAAGCCGGGCCATTTTGGGAGGTTTGGATTCGATGCTGATTGTTAGGGATTCAAACCTTCATGCCAAAGGAGAGAAGGGCGCGATTTCAAATTTTAACAGAGGGATTCTGCTTTCGTTTTGTAACGTAACGTATCCGTCGGTGGTAAAAAAGATTAAGGGTTCCTATTATGAAAGCAATGGAAAAAATCTGGCAAAGGAGATTACGATTAAAAGCTTAACGAAAATAAACGAAGTGCGGAAACGATAATTGGGGGATCATTTCGGCGCTGGCCGTGATGAATAAAAAAGAGGGGGAAAACTGAATATGGGAAAACATTGCGTAAGGTCACTTTACAAAAAGCTTTTACAGTAAAGGGAAATTCGGATACCCAGGGAATGAAGTTTAGATGTTCTGTTATGAATAGATTTGGATACGCCACTTATACGGACGGAACTACACTAAACGTTAGAAATTAAAAAAGAAAAAGAGGGAAGAAAAATGAAATCAAAAAAGCAAACAGTTAAATCACTTTACAAAAAGTTACTTTGTTTTGCGGCGGCTTTTGCCATGATGGCCGTGATCCTTTTGCCGTCCGTTACGGTAAAAGCGGCTAACGGACTGTTGATTTTATATGGACAGGGATATCGTAGCGGCTATTGTTCGTTTGAAAACGCATTATTTAAGTACGATGCAAATGCAAAAAAGCTTACCCTAAAAAGAGCGTCCATAGCTTGCCAGGGTCGGCCGTACGTTATCAGCTCAGTACAGGGACTAACTATTTGCGTGGAAAAGGACGTAGCTGTTTATGGAGGAGATTTTACTCTGAGAGCAGATACGACAATTACCGGCCCGGGGAAATTGACCATTGCGCAGGATTCGAAAGGTGCACGTTTGACCGTAGGCATTTACGTGACGGACGGAGGCAAGTTGACAATTGATAATGCCAACATAGACGTTAACATGGAAGATACTCGTTTTCCGAGTTCTAAAAGCTGGGCAATTTGCGGCGACGAAACTGGAGAGCGTCTGATTGTGAAGAATTCCGTAATCCATGCAAAGGCAAATTATGCTGCAATTTCTGATTTTGATGGTTTTATGGATCTTACCGGTTGTAACGTCGTTTCTCCCAGATACGCAGTTACAAAGCGTGGCAACGTTTATCAAAGCGACGGCGCAACCTTTGCAAAAGAAGCAAAAATTTCAAATTTATACATCGTAAATCAACCCGAAAGTCGCGTGACGGGTGCGGTTGGAGATTACGTAACACTGAAAGTCACCGCAAATCTTGCAGGCGCTAAGTATCAGTGGCAAAGATATAACAGGGAAAGATCCAGATGGGAAAACGTAAGTTTTAGCGGTGCTCAGTCCAGCACAATGCGTTTCCAGGTAGATGAGAGCATGTATTCCTGGAGATTCCGTTGCGTTATCTCGAGTGGTTCGGAAACGATCAATACGGATGACGTCAACCTCAAGGTTGTTGCAAGGATTACCAGTCAGCCAGACAGCACGGTCTACGTAAACTCCGGAGCAACGGTTTTACTGAAAGTTACTGCTGAAGGCACCATTTCAAGGTACACTTGGCAATATTATAATAACAGCACCGGAAATTGGGTGAACCTGACTTCGGGCACGAATTTCTATAACGTGGGAACAAAGTCCATGACGGTAAAGGGAAACTCGACCACGAACAACATGAAGTTTAGATGTGCTGTAATGAATACGTTTGGATATACCACGTATACCGACGAGACTACTTTGAAAGTTAGATAATGGATAATCGTTTAAGGGAGAACTATGAAATGAAAAAGCAAACAGCAAAATCACTTTACAAAAAGCTTCTGTGCTTTGCGGCGGCTTTTGCCATGATGGCCGTGATCCTTTTGCCGTCCGTTACGGTACATGCTGCTACGGAGTATTTATACTTATATGGTCTGGGAAATTTTGCAGGCAATAGCAGGGTATTCAACTGTGCGAATTATCAATATGACCCAAGTACGAAAACGCTTACCCTTAAAAGCGGCGGAACTCTAAATTGCACGCATCCTACTTTCATCAGTAGTTCAGTTTCGGGTCTTACCATTCGCGTGGAAAAGGATTTGACTGTCTATGGAGGCGAGATTACTCTTAGCGCAGATACGACTATCACTGGCCCCGGGAAATTGACCATTGCGCCTTCGGAGGGATTGCCAGCTCCGATTTTTGGCATCCACGTTACGGATGGAAGTAAGCTGACAGTTCTAAATGCAAACTTAGACTTTGATGCAACCATTACCAAATTTGGAAGAAATTTTGAAAGCTGGGGTATTTGCGGCAATAAGACGAGAGAACAGCTGATCGTAAGAAATTCCACAATCCATGCGAAAGCTAATACGGCAGCAATTTCTGATTTTAATTGGATTAGCATTGCTAACTGTGAACTCGCTTCCCCAAGATATGCGCAAGCTAAGAATGGAAACATTTATCAAAACGATGGCAAAACCTTGGCAAAAGAAGTTAAAATCTCAAACTTTTACTTCGTTCAGAAGCCGGAAAGCCAAGTAACTGGAGCAGTTGGAGATTACGTAACTTTGAAAGTTGCCGTAAATCGTTCGGGCGCTACCTTCCAGTGGCAAAGATATAACAGAGAAAGATCCAGATGGGAAAACGTAAGTTTTAGCGGAGCACAGTCCCGCACCATGCGTTTCCAGGTAGATGAGAGCATGTATTCCTGGAGATTCCGCTGCGTTGCTACGAGCGGAACGGAAACGATCATTTCTGATGACGTCAACCTCAAGGTGGTTGCAAGGATTACCAGTCAGCCTGACAGCACGGTTTACGTAAACTCCGGAGCAACGGTTTTACTGAAAGTTACTGCTGAAGGCACCATTTCAAGGTACACTTGGCAATATTATAATAACAGCACCGGAAATTGGGTGAACCTGACTTCGGGCACGAATTTCTATAACGTGGGAACAAAGTCCATGACGGTAAAGGGAAACTCGACCACGAACAACATGAAGTTTAGATGTGCTGTAATGAATACGTTTGGATATACCACGTATACCGACGAGACTACTTTGAAAGTCAGATAAGAGGGAAACATTGATAAGGGAAGCTCCCCTAAACAGGGGAGCTTTTCATTTGCGTAATAAAGAAATGTGTGTTACAGTATAATTATGACCGAAGGAGAATGACTCAGTTGCAACCCCGTAACAAGTTCATTTTAAACGGAGAAACGTCATGAGAATAATTATCGAATCCCCCAAACCGAATGATGAAGACGTGATCATTGTTAGATGCGCATCGCCGGATCCGCGCCTGATTTCCACGCTGCTCGCTTTTCAAACGGCAAATACGGAATTGACCGGTTATCAGGATGATAAGATCGTTCGTCTAAATTATCAGGACGTATATTATTTTGAGGCAAATGAAAACCATGTTTTTGCATATTGCAATTCCGAGGTCTATGAAATAAAGAACAAATTGTATGAGCTGGAGGATGTTTTTGGACCTTTTGATTTTATGCGATGCTCCAAATCCCTGATCGTAAACATGGAAAAGATAGATTATCTTACGACGATGTTTAACGGCAAGCTGGAGGCGCATCTGAAAAATGGAGAAAAAATCTTGATCTCCAGACAATACGTCCGTAATCTGAAATCAAAACTGAGCGGGCAGGAGGTGGAAGCATGATAAAAGAATTCTTAGTTTCCTTATTGCATTATTTTGTAAATACAACAACAGGTCTGACCATTAGTGCCGCTATTTATTTGTCTGCTTCCGGGCGAGACGTTGGAAATGGAATGATATGGCAAATACTGTTATGCGCATTTGTTACTGCATTACCGACGGCCATTTTCCTGTGCATAGATCCGTCTGACGTCAGATTGTCATTCGCTCTTTGGGTATTGCATTTTATTCTTATGTTTTTTATAACTTTGGGATTGATCATCAAATTTGAATGGTGTGAGTTGACGCCTTTGACGTTTTTCGTGATACTCCTCGCAGTAGGTGGCATTTATTTCTTTGTTGGCATAGTGCATTACTTGGTAGATCGAAAGCATACGGCAGTCATGAATCTTCAACTGAAAAAACGATATGAGAAAAAGCAGCAAAATATGTGATGACAGATTGAAAGCCCCTTCGAGTGAAGGGGCTTTTCCAATATGGCATTATCGCCTATAAATGTCTTTCAGGGTTGTTAGCTTAGAACTTGCGCCAACTAACATGGCATCCAGAATGGTGATGGCGGTCATGCATTCCATGACAACAACGGCCCTGGGCACTATAATGGGATCGTGGCGGCCTTTGATCTGGATTTCAATTTCTTCCCCGGACTGATTTACGGTACGCTGTTTTTGGTAGATGGACGGCGTGGGTTTTACGTGGGCGCGAAGGACGATTTGTGATCCGTCGCTGATCCCGCCAAGGATCCCTCCTGCGTGGTTTGTGGCTTTGGTAATGGCAGGAGAACCGGTGCCTGTTCCGGAAAGAAAGGCATCGTTGTTTTCACTGCCTTTTTTCTTGGAAACGAGTACGCCGTCGCCAATTTCAACGGCTTTCACGGCGCCGATGGACATGATTGCCTTTGCAAGATTGGCGTCAAGTTTTTCAAACACGGGATCGCCGATGCCCGCCGGAAGTCCATCCACGACGCATTCCATGCAGCCGCCTACGGAGTCCATTTCTTCCCGGGCCTTTGCCAGATGGGCAACGGCCTTTTCATTTGCAATGGCATCAGGCATGCAGGTGGGCGTGGTGAGGCGAAGGGCTTCGTCGTAGTTTGCCGGATCGATTTCGATGGGTCCAATGGATTTTGTGTAGGCTTTGACGGTGATGCCAAGCGCGGAGAGAAGCTTGCTGGCAATGGCACCGGCAGCTACCCGGCCGATGGTCTCACGGCCGGAAGAACGGCCGCCGCCGCGATAGTCACGGAAACCGTATTTTTGGTCAAAGGTATAATCGGCATGACCCGGACGATAATAGGAGGCCACGTCGGAATAATCGGCAGAGATCTGGGAAGTATTGCGGACAATCATGGAAATGGGAGTGCCGGTTGTTTTTCCTTCAAAAACGCCGGACAGGATCTCGACGAGATCGTCTTCCTTTCGTTGCGTCGTAAGGGCACTGGTTCCGGGCTTGCGGCGGTCAAGATAGGCCTGAACGTCGCTTTCGGAAAGCGCAAGTCCGGCAGGACAGCCGTCAACAATGACGCCAAGAGCCTTTCCATGGGATTCGCCCCAAGTAGTGATTTTAAAAATGGTTCCAAAAGATGATCCGGCCATGTGGTTTTCCTTTCCGTATCCCGAAGTCATCGGGAAATTAGCGTAATAATATTTCGTAAACGCTAATAATTATATTCTATTTTGGGGCTTGTGGCAAGAAAGGATTCCATAAATTCATTGAAAAAAACTGGAAACAATGATATAATTGTTGCAATAATGGGGGTAAAACGTATGAAAATATTCTTTATCGTATTTGAAGCCATTATCATTATTGCATTAGTGTTATATCTTTTGATGGACTGGACGCGCAAAAAGGAATTAATGAAGCAGGCGGAGCTGATCAAAAAGCGCCGCATGGATCTT
Organism: uncultured Lachnospiraceae bacterium; assembly: GCA_946414885.1. Taxonomy (GTDB): domain Bacteria; phylum Bacillota; class Clostridia; order Lachnospirales; family Lachnospiraceae; genus Acetatifactor. Next base: position 165,492 of record CAMKQH010000004.1, on the reverse strand, counting down.
GATGACGTTGAGGTGAGTGAGAACAGGAGGGATTCCATGGCCTCCCTTGCGAGCGCCCTAAACGTTATCAAGAATAACATGTTGACTTTTCTGGAGTCTACGAAGAATAACGTCGTGATCCTGTCGGATTCCATTGACGTTTTGTCTCACGGCGCGGATTTGAACCGCGAGGGCAGCCAGAGGATTACGGAGAGTCTTTCCAGCGTGGTTGATAAGGTTGAGGAACAGCTGGAACTGGTGAAATCCTGTCTGGATCTGATCGAGGACAATACCGGAAAGCTGACGGAGATCGACGGCTCCATGAATGAGATCGGAGACCTGCTTACGCTTACGGTTGAGAGCTGTCAGTCAGGCGTTGCCAGCATGGAGAATTATGAAAACAAGATGACGACGGTTTCGGAGAATCTGGACCGGAGTGAAAAGATTCTGGAGGAGTTTAACGATAAGATCAATGAGATCAATGAGATCGGTGCTTTTATTGTCAGCATCAGTGAATCCTTAAAGATGCTCGCGCTGAATGCATCCATTGAGGCAGCCAGGGTTGGATCGGCAGGAAGCGGTTTTGCGGTTGTGGCGAAAGAGATGGGCGTCATGTCGGCCAAAACACAGCAAGGCATTGGAACGATCAATGGTATCCTAGACAATATCATCGAAAGCAGTGACCAGGTTGCTGAATGTCTGCAGGGCTGTGTTGAGGTGTTTGATGAAGGCAGGAAGGAGTTTGACGCTGTCAGCGCTTCCTTCCGTGACATAGATCGTCAGGCAGGCGTCATCAACGAAAAGACAAAGATTATTATGACGGAGATCGACGAGATTACGAAGAATTCCGTAGTGACCAAGAACCGTGCGGAGCAGGCTTATTACTCGTCTGAGGAGATCACTTCGGGAACGCAGGAGATTTCCCAGGTGTCCGAACAGACTTCAGAAGTGTCGCAGAATATTATCGACAACGCCGGAAACTTAAATCAGATGCTTAGCGATTTGGAGCAGCTGCTGCGTCAGTTCACGACGGCGGTGGAACCCGTGAAAAAGAAGGCGGCAAAGAAGATCAGAATTGGCGTATTCTGCATTGATGACAATGATTTCTGGCATGCCGTTCGCCGCGGAACCGTATATGCAAAGAAAGAGCTGGAATCCCATGGCGCAATCGTCAGATATGCCTATTTCCCCAAATGGGACGTCATGACGCAGGAAATGCCAGGGATGATGGAACGTATGATGAAGGAAGATTTTGATGGATACGTTATGCCGGGATTCCTTGTTGGCACAATTGATGAGCAGTTGGAAGCGGAAGTGGCAAAGGGGAAAAAGGTTTACGTGATTAATACGGACACGAGCAGCACCAACCTTAGACAGGCGATCTTCCATCCCGATACCGCAGAGGCAGCGTTGCTTGCCGCAAAGCTTATGATAAATGCGATAGGGAAAAAGGGGAAGGTTCTGATTTTTGAAGGAAGCAGGGAACTTGACCAGGCCCGCATAAGAAGTGACGTATTTCAAGAGTATTTTGAAAACTATAATAAGATCGAGATTTTTACTGAAATTGGAGCTCTTTATCCGGAGGAAGCTTACGCGCAGACGACGGAGTATCTGAAGGAACATCCTGACCTGACGGGAATCTACGTTACGACGGGAAATCCAGAAGCCGTTGCAAAGGCCGTGGAAGACAGCGGCTTAAAGATCAAGCTTGTGGTATATGATCATACGCAGGGAATCTTCCGTTACATCAAAAAGGGAATCATTGTGGCGGCTATCGGACAGGATCCGTTTGGACAGGGACACGACCCCATTATCTGGATGTACAATTCGTTGGTTACCGGAGAGGCATTGCCTTCTGAGTTCATGAGTTGCAGGTCAAAGATCGTGGATAAGACGAACGTTGATAATTTATTGGAGGTTTGATCGGTCAGCCCTTTGTGTCAGCGCAAAGGGCTGATTGTACGAAGGGAACGCCGTTTGGGCGGGATTATTTTGAACGGAGAACATATTTATGGCGGAATATAGGATTTTGAAGCAAGAGGGACGGGCAAAACGTGCGGAATTTGAGACGGTTCACGGAACGATACAGACACCGGTTTTCATGAACGTCGGAACGGTGGCAGCAATCAAGGGGGCCGTGTCTACGGAAGACCTGGAAGGAATTGGAACGCAGGTGCAGCTATCTAACACTTATCATTTGCACGTTAGGCCTGGAGACAAGATTATCAAGCAGCTTGGCGGATTACATCAGTTTATGAGCTGGAAAAAGCCAATCCTCACGGATTCCGGCGGGTTCCAGGTATTTTCCCTGGCAGGCCTTAGGAAAATAAAGGAAGAGGGCGTTTTCTTCAATTCCCATATCGATGGAAGAAAGATTTTCATGGGGCCGGAGGAAAGTATGCAGATCCAGTCCAACCTTGGCTCGACGATCGCCATGGCATTTGATGAATGTCCTTCCAGTAAGGCGGAGCGTTCCTACGTGCAGGCCTCCGTCGAGAGGACGACCAGATGGCTGGAACGATGCAAAAAGGAAATGGCGCGACTGAATTCCCTGGAGGATACGGTGAATCCTTCCCAGCTTTTGTTTGGAATCAACCAAGGTGCGGTCTTTGATGACGTAAGGATTGAACATGCAAAGCGCATCTCTGAATTTGACTTGGACGGTTATGCGGTAGGCGGTCTTGCGGTTGGGGAAAGCCATGAGGAGATGTATCACGTGCTCGAGGAGGTGGTTCCGTACCTCCCCAAAGAGAAGCCGACGTATCTGATGGGGGTAGGAACGCCTGCAAACATTCTTGAGGCCGTGGAACGCGGCGTGGATTTCTTTGACTGCGTGTATCCTACCCGAAATGGACGCCATGGACATCTTTACACGAATCACGGAAAGATCAATCTGTTTAATGCGAAATATGAGCTTGACTCAAGGCCTATCGAGGAAGGTTGCCAATGTCCGACTTGTCGCAGATACAGCCGTGCCTATGTTCGTCATCTGTTAAAAGCCAAGGAAATGCTGGGCATGAGAATGTGCGTGCTCCACAATCTGTATTTTTACAATAAGATGATGGAGGAAATCCGGGACAGCCTTGACAAGGGCGAGTTTACGGCATATAAAAAGCGTAAGCTTGATGGGATGGCAACGCCGCTGGATTAAAGCGGGTTTGGAATTTGCCTAGGGGAATCTGGTTTTAAACCTTGACGAAATTCCTGTTTACGTGTATGATTACTATTGTTTGAAAAGAATTTAAACGGAGGATTCATTATGGCAGCATTATTGACTTCAGAAGCTGACATGGCTGCAGCCGGATGGGGCAGCATTGGAAGCATGATCATTATGTATGGCTTGCTTTTCTTGGCATTTTGGTTCTTTATTTTACGTCCCAACAGCAAGGAGAAAAAGCGCGTGGCAACCATGCTCTCCAATTTGGAACTGGGTGATTGCGTTATGACGACTTCCGGATTCTACGGAATCATCATTGACATCACGGACGATACTGTAATTATTGAGTTCGGAAATAACAAAAATTGCCGCATTCCCATGGATAAATCAGCCATTGCAAAGGTTGAAAAGGCGAATGAATAAGCAAAAATAAGGCAAAGGACGACGCTTTTGGCGTTGTCCTTTTTTTTAGTTGAAATCTTGAGGGAAATAAGGTAAAATATTATGAATGTATAAATATACATATGGCATGAAAAGGAGTGAACGGGATGGAATTGAAGATTACCTGCATTCCGGGAGACGGTATTGGTCCTGAGATCGTCACGGAAGCAAAGAAAGTACTGAACAAGGTGGCTGAGGTGTATGGCCACAAAATGAATTTCACTGACATTTTGATGGGCGGCGCGTCCATTGACGCCTGCGGGGTACCCCTGACGGATGAGGCCATTGCCACGGCGAAGGCTGCGGATGCCGTATTGATGGGTTCCATCGGAGGCAATACGACGACTTCCCCTTGGTACAAGCTTCCCCCGAACCTGAGACCGGAAGCTGGACTGTTAAAGATCAGAAAGGCATTAAACCTGTTTGCGAACCTTCGTCCCGCAGTCCTTTATGAGGAGCTTTCCGGAGCATGCCCCCTAAAGGAGGAGATCAGCAGTAAGGGCTTTGACATGCTGATCATGAGAGAATTGACCGGCGGTCTTTATTTCGGAGAGAGGAAGACAATCGAAGAAAATGGCGTATTGAAGGCCATTGATACCCTGACCTATGATGAAAACGAGATCCGCCGCATTGCAATCAAGGGCTTCGACGTAGCCATGAAGCGGCGCAAGAAGGTGACGAGCGTTGACAAGGCAAACGTGCTGGATTCCTCCAGACTTTGGAGAAAGGTCGTGGAAGAGGTGGCAAAGGAGTATCCCGAGGTAACCTTAGAGCACATGCTCGTTGACAACTGTGCAATGCAGCTCGTGAAGGATCCCGCGCAGTTCGATGTGATCCTGACGGAGAACATGTTTGGAGACATTCTTTCTGATGAGGCAAGCATGGTGACCGGATCGATTGGAATGCTTTCCAGCGCAAGCTTAAATGACACGAAGTTTGGCCTGTATGAGCCGAGCCACGGTTCCGCTCCGGACATTGCCGGAATGGACGTTGCAAATCCCATTGCCACGATCCTGAGCGCTTCCATGATGCTCAGATTTAGCTTTGACCTTGACAAGGAAGCAGATGCCATCGATGCGGCCGTCAAACAGGTACTTCAGGATGGTTTCCGTACCGGAGACATTATGTCCGAAGGATGCACCAAGGTTGGCTGCTCAAAGATGGGAGATCTGATTACTGAGAGAATCAAGTGATTCCCTTATTTAGACAATGCATGACCTGCAAAAATAGATGAAGAAAATAATACGTGCAAAAGGAGAACGTTAGTATGAGAAGTGATTCCGTAAAGGTTGGTAATGCGCAGGCGCCGCACAGGAGCCTCTTTAATGCACTGGGTTATACCGAGGAGGAGAGAAAACGTCCCCTCATCGGCGTTGTTTGCTCTTATAATGAGATCGTTCCCGGCCACATGAATCTGGACAAGATCGCGCAGGCCGTAAAGATGGGCGTGGCCATGGCCGGCGGTACTCCCATTATGTTCCCAGCGATCGCCGTATGTGACGGCATTGCCATGGGACACGTTGGCATGAAATATTCCCTTGTCACCCGTGACCTGATCGCGGACAGCACGGAGTGCATGGCTCTGGCACACGGTTTTGACGGTTTGGTTTGCATTCCGAACTGCGACAAGAACGTGCCCGGTCTTTTGATGGCGGCAGCAAGACTGAACATTCCTACCATTTTTGTATCTGGCGGTCCTATGCTTGCTGGACGCATTCACGGAAAGAAGAGAAGCCTTTCCTCCATCTTCGAGGCGGTAGGAAGCGTGGAAGCAGGCACGATGACGCAGGAAGAGCTTTGTCTCTATGAGGAAAAGGTTTGTCCTACCTGTGGTTCCTGTTCCGGCATGTACACGGCAAACTCCATGAACTGCTTAACGGAAGCGATCGGTATGGGCCTTCGCGGCAACGGAACCATTCCTGCCGTATATTCAGACAGAATCCGACTGGCTAAGCATGCCGGCATGAAGATCATGGAGCTTGTGGAAAAGGATATCAAGCCCCGCGACATTATGACGAAGGATGCTTTTCTGAACGCGCTGACCGTAGACATGGCGCTGGGATGTTCAACCAATACCATGCTTCACATTCCCGCCATTGCAAAGGAAGCCGGCGTTGACCTAAATCTTGACATTGCCAATGAGCTTTCCGCAAAGACGCCGAACCTTTGTCATTTGGCACCTGCAGGCCCTACCTACATGGAGGATCTGAACGAGGCAGGCGGTGTTTACGCAGTAATGAACGAACTGACCAAGAAGAATCTTTTGAATCTTGACTGCATGACGGTCAACGGAACGACCATCGGCGAGAACATCAAGAATTGCATAAATATGGATCCTGAGGTGATCCGTCCCATTGAGAATCCTTATTCTGAAACTGGCGGAATCGCAGTCCTTAAGGGAAATCTGGCTCCGGACAGCGGCGTTGTAAAGCGTTCCGCAGTTGTTCCCGAGATGATGGTTCATGAAGGCCCGGCAAGAGTGTTTGACTGTGAAGAGGATGCCATTGCGGCCATCAAGGGCGGCAAGATCGTTCCCGGCGACGTGGTGGTAATCCGTTACGAGGGACCGAAGGGAGGACCTGGCATGAGAGAGATGTTAAATCCTACCTCTGCCATAGCCGGCATGGGACTTGGCTCCTCCGTGGCACTGATCACGGACGGACGTTTCTCCGGAGCTTCCAGAGGCGCATCCATTGGACACGTATCTCCTGAGGCAGCCGTAGGCGGACCGATCGCCCTTGTAGAGGAAGGCGATATTATTCGCGTGGACATTCCCGCTAACAAGCTTGACGTCCTTGTATCCGACGAAGTTCTTGCTGAGCGTCGTGCAAAATGGCAGCCTAGAGAGCCTCGCGTAACGACGGGGTACCTTGCAAGATATCACGAGCTTGTGACCAGCGGCAACAGAGGCGCAGTTCTTGAAGTTCCCAAGAAGTAATTCAGATCACTTTAGAATACAAGGAGAAACGAAAATGCTTTTGAATGGTTCAGAAATTGTTATAGCATGTTTGAAGGAACAGGGCGTAGACACCGTGTTTGGATATCCCGGAGGTACGATCCTGAACGTCTATGACGCATTATATAAGCACAGTGATGAAATTCGTCACGTTTTGACCAGCCATGAGCAGGGCGCGGCTCATGCAGCAGACGGATATGCAAGGGCGACCGGCAAGGTTGGCGTATGCATGGCGACCAGCGGCCCCGGCGCAACCAATCTGGTAACCGGAATTGCAACGGCATACATGGATTCCATTCCTATTGTTGCCATCACGGCTAACGTGGCTCTCCCCAGTCTTGGAAAAGATTCTTTCCAAGAGGTTGACATTGCCGGCGTGACGATTCCCATCACGAAGCACAATTATATCGTAAAGAAAGTAGAAGACCTTGCACCCATTATGCGTGAGGCCTTTGACATTGCAAGATCCGGTCGTCCCGGCCCCGTTCTGGTTGACATCACGAAGGACGTGACGGCGGCATCCTGCGAATATGTACCTCAACCTCTCGTCATCGCTGAACCTAAGGCTTGTTATTGCGAAGAAGAGATGGCGAAGGCAATTTCCTACATAAAGGATGCCAAGAAGCCTTTTATCTACGTTGGCGGCGGTGCCGTGATCTCAGGTGCATCCAAGGAAGTGGCAGAGCTTGCGGAACTGATCGATGCCCCCGTTTGCGACACACTGATGGGCAAGGGCGCATTCGACGGTTACAGTGAACGCTATACCGGCATGATCGGAATGCACGGAACGAAGGCTTCCAACCTCGGAGTGAGCGAATGTGATCTCCTGATCGCCCTTGGAGCAAGATTCTCTGACCGCGTCATCGGTAATCCCAAGAGATTTGCTGAGAATGCCAAGATCATCCACGTGGACATTGACAAGGCGGAGATTAATAAAAACATTCGAGTTAATGCTTCCCTGATCGGTGACCTGAAGATGGTTTTGAAGGATCTGAACGCTAAGATCGAGAAGAAGAACAACAGCGAATGGATGGCACGCATTCGGGAATTGAAAGAGAAATTCCCCATGAAGTATGACGCTGAAAATCTTTCCTGCCCTTACGTGATCGAGGAGCTTGACCGCATCACCAAGGGTCAGGCCATCATTACTACGGATGTTGGACAGCATCAGATGTGGGCAGCTCAATATTATAAGTACACGCAGCCCAGAACCTTTCTTTCCTCCGGCGGTCTTGGCACCATGGGATATGGCCTGGGAGCCTGCATCGGTGCGCAGGTTGGTCAGCCTGACAAGATCTGCGTCAACGTTGCCGGTGACGGATGCTTTAGAATGAACATGAATGAGCTTGCAACTGCCAGCCGTTACAACATTCCCATCATTGAGATCGTGATCAACAATCACGTACTCGGAATGGTTCGTCAGTGGCAGACGCTGTTCTACGGAAAGCGTTATTCCCAGACGGTTTTGAATGATAAGGTTGATTTCTGTAAGGTGGCGGAAGGACTTGGCTGCGAGGCGATCCGCGTAACGAAAAAGGAAGAGGTGGCACCCGCCATCGAAAAAGCGATCGCTTTGAAGGCTCCGGTTTTGATCGAGGTCATGATTCCTGAAGACGACAAGGTATTCCCGATGGTACCTGCAGGAGCTCCGATCAGCGAAGTGTTTGACGGAGATGATCTTAAGAAGAGAGAGCAGTAAAATTAAGGAGAACCATGAAGAAAAAGTGGATTTTCATTTTGATTGGATCCGTGGCATGCTTAGGAGTTCTCGGTTTTGTTGGAAATTCAGCCGCTACGCAATACTTTCGTGACAGATATGCTCCCAACACCTGGATTGACGGCGTCTACTGTACCGGAAGGACCGTGGAGGACGTCAATCAGGAGATGGTGAGCAAGCTGGAGATTCCCGAGGTTGTGGTCGTAGACGCGAATGGCCAGGAGTATTCTTATAACCTAAAGAATGCTTCTCTTAGCTATGATTATTCTGAAGCCTTGACCAGATCGCTAAACGGACAAAAAACCAACGGATGGATGGCGGAAGCCGGAAGCACAACGGTCATTGATCCCGGAGACGCGGCCATCTCGTTTGCCGAGGAGAAGGTTTCGGAGTGGTGGAATGGCTTGCCAATCGTAAAGGCGGAGGAAGCCCAGCCGATTCTTGAGATGAAATATGAAGACGGTGGTTATGAACTCACCAGTACCCTTGACGGACATTTGGAAGTGAATAAGGGCTTGTCTGAACTGGTCAGCGCCATTTCCGGCGGTACCAATGCGGTGAACCTAAAGAATGCAGACTGCTATTATGATTATGAGATGACGGACTCGCAAAAGGATACCTTTGACACATGGAGAGAACTGAAATCCATGGAAAAATGCGGCCTGATCTATGATATGGGAGCGGAACAGATCCAGTTTGACGAAAGCACCATGAGCAAGCTGATCGCTAAGGATGAAAAGGGCAATCCGCTGAAGGATGAGAACGGTCAGTATTATTATGACCTGGAAGCAGCGGACGAAATGATCGCAGAGCTATGTGAACGCTATCATACCTACGGCAAAGATCGTGAGTTGCAGACGAGCCGTGAATCTGGAGACATTGTTATCGTTCCGGGAGGCAATTTTGGAACGGAGATCGACGTCAAGGCAGAGCAGGAGTATTTCCGTGAGGTCTTAAGCGATAAAATGCTTCGCGTGCTCAAATCCTCCCACGTGCCCAAATATCTTCATGAAACGCTTGTTAGAGGACTGGATGACATTGGCGGAACCTACATTGAAGTCGACATGACCGAGCAAACGATTTATTTCTATAAGGACGGAGAGCTTTTGGTGACCTCAGGAGTGGTTACCGGAAATCTAAGGACTAAGCATGGTACCCCAGAAGGCGTATTCTGCATCCAGGGAAAGTACAAAAACCGGATTCTGCGCGGCCCCGGATACGCGTCCTTTGTTAGAAGGTGGATGCCGGTATATAAGGGAATCGGCCTTCATGACGCCAACTGGCGTAAAAAATCCGAGTTCGGCGGTGAAACATACAAGAGAAACGGGTCTCACGGCTGCGTTAACATGCCGGACGAGACGACGGACATTATCTTCGAACAGGCGGAGATCGGCACGCCGGTTTTGATTTTTAAGTAATCTAAAAAAGTTTTTAGCAATTTAAATAACTAAAGCCTTGACTTTAGGGTCAAGAAAGAATATTCTAGTAACTAATGAAATAATCCGCATATAACAGGAGGAGAAAGTTATGGCAAGAGTGTACAATTTCTCGGCAGGTCCCGCAGTTCTGCCCGAGGAGGTATTGAAGGAAGCTGCTGACGAGATGCTTGATTACAAGGGAACCGGCATGTCCGTTATGGAGATGAGTCATCGTTCCAAGGCATACCAGGCAATTATTGATGAGGCAGAAGCTGATCTTCGTGAGTTGATGAACATCCCTGACAATTACAAGGTATTATTCCTTCAGGGCGGTGCAAGCCAGCAGTTCGCAATGATCCCCATGAACTTGATGAAGAACAAGGTTGCAGATTACATCGTAACCGGTCAGTGGGCAAAGAAGGCATATCAGGAAGCACAGATCTATGGTAAGGCAAACAAGATCGCTTCTTCCGAGGACAAGACCTTCTCTTACATCCCTGATTGTTCCGACCTTCCCATCAGCGAGGATGCAGACTACGTTTACATCTGCGAGAACAATACCATTTATGGAACGAAGTTTAAGACTCTGCCTAACACGAAGGGCAAGACCCTGGTTGCAGACGTGTCCAGCTGTTTCCTTTCCGAGCCCGTTGACGTTACCAAGTATGGCGTGATCTACGGCGGCGTTCAGAAGAACATCGGACCTGCAGGCGTTGTTATCGTGATCATCCGCGAGGATCTGATCACCGAGGATACCCTTCCCGGAACTCCTACCATGTTAAAGTATAAGATTCATGCTGACAACGGCAGCATGTACAACACTCCTCCCGCATATGGCATCTATATCTGCGGCAAGGTATTCAAGTGGATCAAGAAGATGGGCGGACTTCAGGCAATGAAGGAGCGCAACGAGGCTAAGGCTAAGGTTCTCTATGATTTCCTTGACGAGAGCAAGCTCTTCAAGGGTACCGTTCGCAAGGAAGACAGATCCCTGATGAACGTTCCTTTCGTAACCGGCAACGAGGAGCTGGATGCGAAGTTCGTTAAGGAAGCAACCGCTGCTGGCTTTGTAAACCTGAAAGGCCACAGAACCGTTGGCGGCATGAGAGCATCCATCTACAATGCAATGCCCATCGAAGGCGTTCAGAAGCTTGTTGAGTTCATGAAGAAGTTTGAAGAGGAGAATGCATAATGAAAATCCATTGCTTAAATCCCATTGCCCAGGTTGGGCTTAAGAATTTTTCTGCTGCATATGAGATGACGCAGAACGTAAACGAGGCAGAGGGCATTCTGGTAAGAAGCGCGTCCATGCATGAGATGGAGCTTCCTGACAGCCTTCTTGCAGTAGCTAGAGCAGGCGCAGGTACCAATAACATTCCTCTGGACAAGTGTGCAGAAAAGGGTATCGTTGTTTTCAACACCCCCGGTGCAAACGCTAACGGCGTAAAAGAGCTTGTGATCGCAGGCATGCTACTTGCTGCAAGAGACGTGGTAGGCGGCATCGAGTGGGTTAAGGCTAACAAGGATGACGAGAATATCGCAAAGACCGCTGAGAAGGAGAAGAAGAACTTCGCAGGAACCGAGCTGATGGGCAAGAAGCTTGGCGTTATCGGCCTTGGTGCCATCGGCGCAAAGGTTGCAAACACCGCGATCAGCCTTGGCATGGAAGTATACGGCTACGATCCTTATCTTTCCGTTAATGCCGCATGGCAGCTCTCCAGATCCGTTAAGCACGTGATCAACGTAGACGACATCTACGCTGATTGCGATTACATCACCATTCACGTTCCCCTGCTGGATTCCACCAAGGGAAGCATCAACCGCGAAGCAATCGCAAAGATGAAGAATGGCGTTGTCATCCTCAACTTTGCAAGAGATCTGCTTTGCAATGAGGCAGACGTGCTTGAGGGCATCAAGAACGGCAAGATCGCTCGTTACGTATCCGATTTCCCGAATCCTACCACCGCTGGTCAGCCTGGATGCATCGTAATCCCTCACCTTGGCGCAAGCACCGAGGAGAGCGAAGACAACTGTGCGATCATGGCAGTTCAGGAGATCACCGATTACCTTGAGAATGGTAACATCCGCAACAGCGTAAACTATCCTGCATGTGACATGGGCGTTTGCACTGCGGCAGGCCGTATCGCAATCTTCCACAAGAACATCGCGAACATGATCACGAAGTTCACTGGTGCATTTGGTGAAAAGAACATCAACATCACCAACATGACCAACAAGTCTCGCGGAGATTACGCTTACACCATGTGTGACGTGGAAGCACCCGTTCCCGCAGACATCGTTAAGAGCCTTGAGGCAATTGACGGCGTGTTCCGCGTTCGTATCGTAAAGTAACTTCATAATCCATAGGCCTTCCCTTCACGGGAGGGCCTTTTTTGTTGGGCTGGCAGGGCCCCTCGCGTACCGCCTGAAAAGGGTAGGAGACCACGCGGGGCGGCTTGGGGCCGTCAGGGGTTCTCAGAACGGCACGGACTGCACTAAGCTCACCTTCCGCCCTCGTCAAAGACTCACCCTCGATTATAAATCTCGGGTTTCGTCTTATCGGTCGTCGGTTCGCTAAGTGCTGCCGGCTAATTGTTCTGAGAACCCCTGACGGCCCCAAGCCGCCCTGCGAGTCTCCGGATGGTTTCAGGCGCCGCCCCGCGAGCCTCCATTTTGCTTAGATATAAAAAAGCCCTCCCGGAAAAGGGAAGGCAGTAAGTGGTTGAATATGGTATTCAGTCTCTGTACAGGAGGGGCATGTCACCGCCCATGTTAAGGTCCTTTAGCTGGTCTTGCAGCTTTTGGTCAGAGGCGACGGAAGCCTCGCTCTGAATGTCCATGTAGAGGATGAAGGTGTCCTCGAGAGAGATTCCTTTTTCGTCAGCGATTTCCTGCATGACGGGTTTCAGCTTTTCGAGCTGCATGGATACGGGGACCTTTTGGGGATCGATGTCGACCAAAACTTCCTCCGCGTATTTATTGATTCTCTTTAAGATTTCTCTGTTTTCGTCAGTCATCACTTTAATTCCTTTCTGAGATATTTCAAACAATGAACCTTAAGTTCATCACGGGCTTATTTTAACACAAAAAGAACGTTGTGCATAGAGTGTTTTTTTGATATACTATATGGGAATATTTTATGGCAAAAAGGAGAATCATTATGGCAAACGTAAGACCTTTTCAGGCATTTCGTCCGGCTCCCGGCAGGGAAAAAGAAATCGCGGCGCTTCCTTATGACGTTTACAACCGCCATGAGGCTTGCGAAGTAGTAAAAAAGAATCCCGGATCCTTCCTCGCTATTGACCGTGCGGAGACGCAGTTTGGCCCCGAAGTGGATACCTATGCGCCGGAAGTTTATCAAAAGGCAAAGAGCATGCTCCGCGGCTGGATCTCAGAGGGGAGATTTGTTCAGGAGGACAAGCCTTGCTATTATCTTTATGAGCAGGTGATGGACGGTAGAAGTCAGACTGGCATTGTGGCCTGTGCGTCCATAGATGATTATCAGAATAACGTGATCAAGAAGCATGAAAATACCCGTGCGGACAAGGAATTGGACCGCATCAACCACGTAGATGTGTGCAACATGCAGACGGGCCCCATTTTTCTTGCTTATCGTGCAGGAGGAAAGCTTCGTGAGATCATTGCGGCGGAAAAGGCAAAAGCTCCCGCATGTGATTTTGTTTCAGAGGACGGTATTTCGCACAGGGTTTGGGTGATCGATCAGGACGAAGTGATCAGCGAGATCCAGAAGGCATTTGAGAAGATTCCCGCAATCTATATTGCCGATGGTCATCACAGATGTGCTTCCGCGGTAAAGGTTGGACAGAAGAGAAGGGAAGCAAATCCTTCTTATAGTGGAAACGAAGAGTACAATTATTTTCTTTCGGTCCTGTTCCCTGACGAGGAATTGAAAATCCTCGATTACAACCGTTTTGTAAAGGATTTGAATGGTTTATCCGAGGAGGCTTTCCTCGCTAAGGTATCTGAAGTATTTGAAATTACGCAGGATCCGAATGAGGACAAGCCATACAGACCAAAGAAGAAAGGCGAGTTTGGCATGTTCCTGTCCGGAAGATGGTATTGCCTCAAGGCTAAGCGAGAGATCTTGAGTGATGATCCCGTTGAGGGACTGGACGTTTCCGTTCTTCAAAATCACCTTCTTTCCACAATCCTTGGAATCGGTGATCCCAAGACGGACAAGCGCATTGACTTTATCGGAGGCATCAGGGGCTTGAAAGAGCTTGAGAGAAGATGTGCCGAGATTCCCGGAAGCGTGGCATTTTCCATGTATCCGACCTCCATTCAGGAGTTGTTTGCGGTTGCTGACGCAGGAAGACTGATGCCGCCCAAGTCGACTTGGTTTGAGCCAAAGCTCAGAAGCGGGCTGTTCTTACATGATTTATCTGAATAAACTGACCTAAGACAACAAGGCAGTGTTTCTGCCGGAAGGAAAGGGGTTAGACTATGGATAAAAAACTGTATAAAGTAATGAATTGGCCTCTGATCGAAGAAATCGTATATTCGGAATCTGCAGACCCGCATCGCATCCTTGGAACGCAAAAGGCTGGGAACAATACCTTGGTGCAGGCGTTTTTTCCCAATGCAAAAGAGGTATACGTTCATTGGGCGGTAAAGGAAAAGGATAAGGAGACGGGGAAACTCGCGGATTATGCCTATGACGCCAAGATGGAGCTGGCGGATGAAATGGGCTTTTTTGCCGCGCTGATCCCTGCCAAAAAGGTAGATTCTTATTACTTTAAGGTGATCGAAGAGAATGACGGTGAATGGAAGGTGGAAGATCCTTACCGTTTTGCTCCCGTGATCACGAAGGAGGATACGGAGAAGTTTAGGAACGGCATCCATTATGAAATTTATGAAAAGCTCGGCGCGCATCCCATGACGATCGATGGCGTGGAGGGAGTTTTGTTTGCGGTCTGGGCGCCCAATTGCATGCGCGTGAGCGTTGTCGGTGATTTTAATCACTGGGACGGACGCGTGCATCAGATGCGAAGATTAGATGAGGTTGGAATCTTTGAACTGTTTCTGCCTGGCGTTCCCGTTGGATCGAACTATAAGTTCGAAATGAAGCTTAAGAACGGAATTACGTTTCTCAAGGCGGATCCCTATGCTAATGCTGCACAGCTTAGGCCGGACACGGCTTCCGTCATAACAGATCTGAATGATTTCAAATGGGAAGACCAGAAGTTTATAAAAGAACGCAAATCGTTTCAGTCACAGGACGCTCCCATTAGCGTCTATGAATTATATCTCGGCTCCGTGCTCGAGAGAAAGGATAAGGAAACCTATCCTAATTACCGTGAGATCGCCGCAGGCGTGATCAAATACGTAAAGGAGATGGGATATACGCACGTGGAGTTGATGCCCGTCATGGAGCATCCTCTGGATGCATCCTGGGGTTATCAGGTGACTGGCTATTATGCGCCGACTTCCAGATATGGCTCACCGGAAGATTTCATGTATTTCGTAAATGAATTGCATAAAGCGGGAATTGGCGTGATCCTGGACTTTGTGCCTGCACATTTCCCGAAGGATGACTATGGCCTCGCCGGGTTTGACGGCACCTGCCTTTATGAGCATGCGGATCCCAGAAAGGGAGTTCACCCTCATTGGGGCACCTTGCTGTTTAATTACGGAAGACCGGAAGTATCCAATTTCCTGATCGCAAATGCTTTATTCTGGGTAGAGAAATATCATGCAGACGGAATCCGCATGGATGCCGTTGCAAGCATGCTCTACTTGGATTATGGCCGCAAGGACGGCGAGTGGCTTCCGAACATCTATGGCGGCAAGGAAAATCTTGAAGCCATTGAGATGATCAAGCACCTGAATTCCATCATGAAAAAACGAAATCCCGGTGTTTTGACCATTGCAGAGGAGAGTACGGCCTTTCCACTTGTTACGGGGGATCTTGATGAGGACGGCCTTGGCTTTGACCTCAAGTGGAACATGGGCTTCATGAATGACTATTTGGATTATATTAAATATGATCCCTATTTCCGCGCGCATCATCATGGCGAGTTAACCTTCAGCATGATCTATGCCTATACGGAGAAGTTTATGCTAGTATTTTCGCATGATGAGGTGGTGCACGGGAAATCCAGCATGTTGGGCAAAATGCCTGGAATGCGGGAGCAGAAATTTGCGAATCTGCGCCTTACCTATGCGTTTATGATGACGCATCCCGGAAAGAAGCTGCTTTTCATGGGGCAGGATCTTGGCGAATTTGACGAATGGAATGAAGAGCGCGCCGTGGAGTGGAATCTGTTGGAATATCCCGGCCATCAGGGCGTCAATAAGCTGATGAAGGATCTGAATGCGTTATATAAGTCCCAGAAGCCTTTATATGAACTGGACAATGATCCTGACGGCTTTGAATGGATCAATAACATTTCCGCAAATGACTGTTATCTGACCTATGCAAGAAGGGGAAAGAAGAAGGACGACGTGCTTTTGGTGATCGCTAATTATTCAGGCATTGAGCAGGTGATCACGACGGGCGTACCCATTCCCGGAAAGTATAAGGAGCTTTTGAATACGGACAGTAAGGAGTATGACGGAAGCGGACTGGTAAATCCGAAACCCATTTCTTCACAGGAGGTGGAATGGGACGACAGAGCTGAATCCATTACGGTAAGAATGGCACCTCTCTCCATGACGATCCTGGAATACGTGCCGTTTAGCAAGGCAGATTTAAAGCGCAGGGAAGAAATGAAGGCGCTGATCGCTGCGAAGGAAGCGCTTCGCCTCACGCAGGAAGCGGAAAAGCTTGCACAGGACGCTGCGGTTCAGGCGGCAGAGCGTGCACGCCTTCTGGAAAGACAGATGAAGGAAGCGAAAATTGCTGAGAAGCTTGCGAAGGAAAATCTCGAAAAGGCCAAGAATAATACGGCTGACGCCATGAATCTGGTGCGGGAAGAGTCTTCAAAGCTTGACGGCAAGAAGGCAAAGAAGGTGGATTAAATTGACAAAAGAAGAATTAGATGCATTTTTTACAACTGGGGTAAGCGGTTCCATAATCCAATTATTGCTTCGCGTTCTGATTACGATCGTCATTTTACTGATTGGCATTCGCGTGATCAGGCTAGTACTTAAACTAGTTCAAAGATCTATGGAGAAAGCCAAGGCGGAACGAGGCGTCATCACGTTTGTTGTCTCTTTCTTAAGGGTGGCACTCTATGTTGTTTTGGGCTTCATGATTGCCTCGAGGCTGGGAGTTGATGCGGCCAGCATTGTGGCACTGCTTGGATCTGCCGGCGTTGCCATTGGTTTGGCCATTCAGGGAAGTCTTTCAAACTTTGCCGGAGGCATTTTGATTTTGTTGGTCAAGCCTTTTAAAGTTGGCGATTACATTATTGATTCCACGGGTAAGGAAGGCTTTGTAACGGAGATACAGATCATTTACACAAAGCTTCAGACCGTAGATAACAAGCTGATTGTACTTCCAAACGGTAATCTGGCCAATAACAGCATCACCAACGTAACTGCTGAGAAGACAAGACGAATTGACATACCGCTTCAGATTTCCTATGGCTCTGACATTCAGGAGGCGAAGGAGGTTTTGCAGGAAATGCTCGAAGAGAGTGAGTATACCATAAAGGAGCAGGTGATCCGCGTTGTGGTTGACGCGCTGGAAGACAGCGGCGTAAAGCTATTGATGCATTGTTGGGTGAAGAGCGCAGATTACTGGCCGGCAAAATGGGATCTCACGGAGAAGGCAAAGCTTACGCTTGACAAGAATGGCATTGAGATTCCATTCCCTCAAATGGATGTGCATTTGAAGGATTCCTCGGATGCAAAAAAGGCCGAAGCAACCATTGCAAAAGCAAAATAATACAGAAAGGACAGGCCCTAAAAAATGATTTTGAGTGGTCATCAGCCGAATTATTTACCCTATCCGGGATTGATCGGCAAAATTCTATTTTCAGATAAGTTTATTTATGTTAGCAACGTTCAGTTGGAGAAAAAGAGCTGGCAGAACCGTAACCGACTTCGCGGCGCGAACGGCGAGATCGTATTGACCGTTCCGGTATTGACGAAGGGGAAGTTTGACCAGAAGATTTCGGAAGCCCAGATCAACAATACGGAGAATTGGCGGCAAAAGCATTTATCCACGATCCAGCTGAATTACAAGAAAACGCCTTTTTACAATGACTATATTGGATTCTTTGAGGATCTCTATTCCAAGGAATGGAATTCCTTAAATGAATTGGATATTTACGTTATGAACTTTATTCTAAAGGATTTAGGGATCAAGACGGAAATCTATTATGATACGGATTTTCAGTTTGAGGGTGCAAAGACGGATCTGCTTGTCGACATGACAAAGCAACTAAAATGTGATACGTATCTTTCCAATAAGGGTAGTGAAAATTACGTGGACATACCGTCCTTTACGAAGGAAGGCTTAAACCATTGGTATCTCGATTACAAGGGCGTTCAGTACCGTCAGGCATTCCGCCCGTTTGTGCCTTATCTTTCCATCTTTGACATGCTGTTTAATCTTGGAAAGGATGAGACTTACGCCATCATTTCTGACAAAAACAATTATACCTTTAGCGAATTAAACGAAAAGATCAAGGAAGAAGCATGAGTACGATAGCAATTATCACCGCCAGGGGCGGAAGTAAGCGGATCCCGCATAAAAACATTAAGGAATTTATGGGAAAGCCCATTCTTTGTTACGGGATCGAGGCGGCCATTGCCTCGGAAGCCTTTGATGAAGTCATGGTTTCAACGGATGACGCGGAGATTGCCGAAATCGCAAGAAAGGCCGGAGCAAAGGTTCCCTTTATGAGAAGCGAGAAGGCGTCTTCTGATTTTGCGACAACGGCTGACGCGATCCGGGAAGTATTGGAGGAGTATCAAAAGAGAGGTACAATTTTCACGGAGGCGGCAGTGATTTATCCGACGGCGCCGTTTATTACGGCGGACAAGCTTCGGGACGGAATGCGTTTATTGAAGGATATGAATGCGGATTCCGTACTTCCGGTCGTTCGGTTTTCCTTCCCGCCGCAGCGCGCGTTTTACGTGCGTGACGGAAAGCTTGGCTTCTTTCATGAGGAATACAAGAATTGCCGCAGCCAGGACCTGGAGCCTTATTATCATGATTGCGGTCAATATTGTTGCTTTAAGACGGAAACCTTCCTGGAAAAGGGCTCCCTGGTTACGGAAAAAACATATGCTCAGGTTTTCCCGGAATCAGAAGTACAGGACATTGACACTCTTGAGGATTGGAAGATTGCTGAGATTAAATATGCCATGATGAAGGAAAAGAATTCATGAAGATCAGATTAAATCAGACATTGGTCGGGGAAGGGGCCCCGGTTTACGTCATTGCGGAAATGAGCGCAAATCACGGCGGTGACTTGCAAAGGGCGAAGGACATTATCTATGCGGCAAAGGAGGCAGGCGCTGATTGCGTTAAGATTCAGACCTACACGGCCGATACGATCACCTTGGATTGTGACAATCCCTATTTTAAGATCACAAGCGGTCCCTGGCAGAAAGAGAATACGCTACATCAGCTCTACAGCCTTGCCTATACGCCCTGGGAATGGCATGAAGAATTGTTTGCCGAGGCAAAAAAGGTCGGGATTGATATGTTTTCCACGCCTTTTGACAACACGGCAGTAGATTATCTCGAAAAACTGGACGTGCCTTTTTATAAGATCGCTTCTCCGGAATTGGTTGACGTGCCGCTGATTGAGTACGTTGCCTCAAAGCACAAGCCCATCATCATGTCCACGGGCATGGGGACAGAGGAAGAGATCTGGGATGCGGTAAACGCCATTAGAAATCAGGGGAATGAAGACATTATCCTGCTTCGCTGCGCCGTGTCTTATCCTGCGGTCACGGATGAGATGAAGCTGATGACAATGAAGGACATGGGCGAACGCTTTGGCGTTCTGTACGGCCTTTCGGATCATTCCTTTGGGAGCGTTGGCCCCGTTGTCGCAACGGCACTTGGCGCCAACGTGATCGAAAAGCATTTTTGCCTGAGCAGAAAGATTCAGACACCCGATTCCGCCTTCTCCATGGAGAAGGAAGAGTTCGCCGAGATGGTGAAAGCCATCCGTCAGGCGGAAAGGGCCGTGGGAGAAGTGAAATACGGACCCACCAGCCAGGAAGAAGGAAACGTAAAATACAGAAAATCCCTGTTTGCGTCCGCTCCGATCAGAAAGGGAGAGACGTTCACTTGGGATAACGTAAAGTCCGTTAGGCCAGCTGCCGGCGTAAAACCAAAGTTTTACCCTGAATTTATCGGAAAGAAGGCCTGCATGGACATTGATTTTGGTACCCCATTGACATTTGAGATGATCGAGAAAAAATCATGATAGCCATTCGAGCAGACGTTAACAATATCATAGCTTCCGGACACGTCACAAGATGTCTCGTGATCGCGGAAGAAATCATGGCCATGGGAGAAGAGTGTCTCTTTATTTCTTCCGATGATGCCATAAAACCCTTCTTGGAAAACAAAGGAGTGCAGCTCGAAATCCTTGACGCCGACTGGAAGGACAAGGAAAAGGAATTGCCAAAGCTTTTGGAGGTTTTGAAGCATTATGGCATTCAAAAGATACTGGTGGACAGTTATCAGGTCACGGAAAACTACTTCCGGGAGCTGAGCCGTCACGTGAGCATCACTTATTTTGACGAATTAGGGTTTATGGGATTTGGGCATTGCACGAATCTGATCAATGGTATGATCGCGCCGCCAAGCTATATGGCATGCGTTGGGAACGCCCTTCTTGGACCCGCCTTTGTGCCGCTTAGGAAGGAATTCCAGGGACTACCCCAAAAGCATGCGAACCAATCGGTAAAAACCATTCTAATTTCTTCCGGCGGGAGTGATCCCTATGATTTTCTTGGATGCTTCCTTGGAAGATGGAAGAAGGAGCCCGTCTTTAGTGATGCAAGACTCGAAGTGATTGTTGGCGCCTTAAACAACAAGAAGGAAGAATTGAAGAACTTAGAGAACAATCAGATCAAGGTTTACGTGAATACAAACAAAATGAGAGAGCTCCTTTGGAATGCCGACTTGGCCGTTTTGGCTGGCGGCATGACGATATATGAGGCCTGTGCCTGCGGAACGCCTGGAATCATCTACGGGATGGCGGATAATCAGATAGAGCAGTGTAAGGCGTTTGACCGGCTTGGCATCATGCCCTATGCCGGTGACGTAAGAAATGGCATGTATGAGGCGTTGGATCAAGTATTTGTGAAAATCAAAGAGTTTGCAGAACCCCGTGTTAGGGAACGCATTACCGCGAAAATGCAGTCGCTGGTGGACGGAAACGGTGCGAAAAGGATTGCCGGAGCCATCATAAAAGGCGATTGACGTAAGAGAGGAAGGAACATGATCGAGGGGAAGATCGTAAAGCTGCGTGGTTTGAAAAAAGAAGATAAGGCACTGATCTATGAATGGGTGAACAGAAAAGACCTGAGAGATAAGATGGGGACGGTATGGCCGGTATCGGAATGCGAGCATGATCAATGGTTTGAGAACATGTGTCTTTCGAAGGAGCCCAAAATCTTTGCCATTGAATTCGATGGAAGATGCATTGGGACCATCGGCCTGAAGGAATTTGACAGGATCAATGGCAACGTGGAGATGTACGTGAGGATCGGGGATGATTCCGCACGCGGCAAAGGCTGCGGGCGTGATGCGGTAGTGGCATTATCTGATTATTGCTTTGAACACTTAAATTTCCATAAGACCTACATGCACGTACATGCCAGCAATGAATCTGCGATCCGGTGTTATGAAGCGGCCGGATTTACCTGCGAGGGTCGTTTGAAAGAGCATAATTTTGTTAATGGTCATTACGAGGACGTCCTTGTCATGGGAAGGATCAGAAAATAGAAAGCGGTAAGGGAAATGGGCTTAGGCAGGATTTACGTTTGTCACACGTTTTATCATTTGTACGTGTCATACTTAAAGGAATTTGCGCTTGGCGATGCGCAGAATGGGAATGCGACGGTTGTTTTGAGTAAGATGTCGAATGACTTTGGCGACATTAAGGACAGGATTTTAAAAAACGGCGTTTTCAAGGAAGTTTATGAGTTTGACGAGAAGAGGGACGATTTCTTCCCGGAACTGGCGAAGTATCGGACGGATAAGGGAAACGTCGTTGCGAACATGGCAAACCGCATTGTTTTTACCCGTAAGTTCGCCAAGCTGGAAGCGCCTTACGTGCCCGTTGATTTTAAGAAATATGATGAAATCTATGTTTTTTGTGATTCGGATCCTATTGGCATTTATTTAAATCAAAACAAGATCAAGTATCATGCATTGGAAGACGGCCTGAACAATCAGGGCGCCGTGATTCTTGCACGCTATGACAACAGAGGATTTTTTGGCGTTAAAAAGTTTTTCAGCATGTATCTGAACCTGATCTTTATTCAGGATGGCTTTAGCAAATACTGCATCGACATGGAAGTAAACGACGTGTCGGTAATCAAATACCCGTTTAAGAAGTACAAGGAGGTTCCAAGGGCAGGCTTGGAAAAGACTTTGACGGAGGAACAAAAGGAAATTTTTGTAAAGGTTTTCGTCAAAGACCTGGAAAAGCTGGAAGAGCGCATTGCTTCAACGGAGAATGGCGGTACGAACGTTATGATCCTTACGGAGCCGCTCTGTACTCTTGACGTGCGCGAGAGGATCTTTAGGGACTTAAAGGAACGCTATGAGAAGGAAGGAATTGTATTTTTTAAGATACATCCCAGGGACGAATTGGACTACAAAACGCTGTTTCCTGACGTGTTTCAGTTCGACAAAACGGTGCCGATGGAGATCCTGAATTTCTTCCCGAAGCTTCAATTTCATAAGGTAGTCAGCGTATTTACGGAATTATCGGGCATTCGCTTTGCAAAGGAAAAAGAGAAATTGGGACGTACTTTTATGGATCAATATGAGGATCCGGAGATCCATAACATGGCTGATAAAATATAAGTTGTGTAAACTGTTGCAAAAATTAGGTCTTGCAATTTCATATGGTTCAGTATATAATAGCTATTGTTAGAATGTTAAATGAGTTGTACGCTGAAATAGCTCAGTTGGTAGAGCACTTCACTCGTAATGAAGGGGTCGAGGGTTCAAGTCCCTTTTTCAGCTCGGCTGATAAAGTCAGCTGACGTAAAAGGGATAGCTTAGCGGCTATCCTAACATTTTATTTAGAGGGATAAAGGAGGTAGAAGTATCATGGAAGAATTTTTTGAAAGATTGGGAGAGAGAATCCAATCACACATTCTTGGGTTCTTTGATGCCATTCCTAACGTACTTGCAGCAATTCTTTGGTTAATCATTGGATTTGCGCTTGCAACCGTTGTGAAGAACCTTGTCGTAAAGCTGTTGAAGGGCATTAAGCTCGAGAAGTACCTTACGAAGTGGGGAATCAAAACCGAGACGAAGGACAAAGCCGTTGACTTCATTGGCAAGCTGATGTTCTTTGTAGTATTCCTGATGTTCCTGCCTGTTGTATTTGGCAAGCTTGGCATTAGCAGCCTGACTAGCCCCATTAATAGTCTTGTAAGTTCCTTCCTTGGATTCATTCCTAATCTGATCGGTGCAGTCATCATCCTGTTCGTAGGCTTCTTCATTGCTAAGCTGATCAAGGATCTGCTTGCTCCCGTTCTGGTTGCGCTCAAGGTTGATACCTTGCAGGATAAGGCTGGCGTTAAGCTTGGCGAGAACACCACGTTCTCTTCCCTGATCGCTAATATCGTTTACGTGATCGTTGTAATCATTACCATCGTACAGGCAATCAACGTATTGAACCTGTCCGTACTTACCAGAATTGGTAATTCCGTTATTGATTACCTGCCTGCAGTTATCAGCGTTATCATCGTTGTTACCGTTGCACTGGTATGCGCAAACGCTTTGGAGAAGATTATCGTAAAGAAGTTCCCCAAGGCAAAGACCGTTGCTTTTGGAGTAAAGGTTGCCATCTACGTTCTTGCTGCATTCATCAGCCTGAGCCAGTTGAATATTGCTCCTGAAATCGTTAACTACACCTTCATCATGATCATCGCTGCACTTTGCATCGCATTCGCAGTTGCATTTGGCATCGGCGGTCGCTTCTTTGCTCAGAACGTTATGAAGAAGCTTGAAGAGAAGCTGAACAACGACGACAAGTAATTAGGAAGGCAATAAAATAATTGAATTTGCAGCTTCCCGCGGCCAAGCAATTGGTCGTGGGAAGTTTTTTTATCCGTAGTTGCATTCTATGACCTTCTGTGTTAAAATATTTAACAACATTTTCGAGACTTTAACTAAGGAGACGTGAAATGGCACAATTGTGGGGCGGACGCTTTACGAAGGAAACAGACCAAATGGTTTATGATTTTAATGCGTCCATCAGTTTTGACAAACGATTATTTCATCAGGACGTGCAGGGCAGCATGGCACACGTTACCATGCTTGCAAAGCAGGGTATACTGACAGACGCGGAAAAGGACGCCATCATTTCCGGGTTAAAGGGAATCATGGCGGACGTTGACGACGGAAAGCTTGTGATCAATCACAAATACGAGGATGTTCATAGCTTTGTTGAGGCGAATCTCATTGATCGCATTGGCGATGCCGGGAAGAAGCTTCATACAGGACGCAGCCGAAACGATCAGGTTGCGCTTGACATGAGATTGTACGTGAGACAAAAGGTTCTGGACGTCGATTTATTGTTGAATCACTTGATGGAAGTGATTCTCAAGACAATGGAAGAGAACCTGGAGACTTATATGCCGGGTTTTACTCATTTGCAGAAGGCACAGCCTGTGACCTTGGCGCATCACTATGGTGCCTACTTTGAAATGTTCAAGAGAGACCGCCTTCGCATGAAGGACATTCATGAAAGATTGAATTATTGTCCTTTGGGTGCGGGAGCGCTTGCCGGAACGACTTATCCTCTGGACCGCGCGTATGTGGCAGAGCTGTTAGGCTTTATCGGCCCCACCTTAAACAGTATGGATTCCGTCTCTGACAGAGATTATCTGATCGAATTTTTGGCGGCACTTTCCACGATTATGATGCATCTGAGCAGATTCAGCGAGGAGATCATCATTTGGAACTCCAATGAATATCAGTTTGTGGAGCTCGATGACGCTTATTCTACGGGAAGCAGCATCATGCCTCAGAAAAAGAATCCTGACATTGCGGAGCTTGTCCGTGGAAAGACCGGACGCGTATATGGCGCGCTGATGAGTCTTTTGACCACAATGAAGGGAATTCCGCTTGCATACAATAAGGACATGCAGGAAGACAAGGAGATGGCGTTTGATGCCATTGATACCGTTGAGAATTGTCTTGTGCTGTTTACCGGAATGATCTCCACGATGAAATTCCGCAAGGAACGCATGGCAGCCAGCGCGATGAAGGGCTTTACAAATGCCACGGATCTCGCAGATTATCTTGTGACAAAGGGCGTTCCCTTTAGGGATGCTCACGGAATCGTTGGAAGAATCGTGCTTGCATGCATTGACAAGGGCATTTCCATCGAAGAGATGGGTCTTGAGGAGTTAAAGGAATTTTGCGACAAGTTCGATTTTGACGTTTATGACGCCATTTCCTTAAAGACTTGCGTTGAAAAGCGCATGACAACCGGAGCGCCCGGACCTGAGGCCATGAAGGAGCAGATTGCCGCCGGTAAGCAGTTCCTTTCTGAGAATTAAACAAATTCACCTAAAACGTGAGTTGACGCATTCGTGCGTTTACGATAAAAAGAAAACGGCGTAAAAGCCGTGAAGAGAGTCGTCAGAGAAAAAGACGACGGAAGGCGAGGAGAAGATTATGAGTGAAAAGTTGAAGGTTGGCATTTTGGGTGCTACGGGAATGGTTGGGCAGAGATTCGTTGCCCTTCTTGAGAATCATCCCTGGTTTGAAGTGGTTGCAGTTGCTGCAAGCCCTCGTTCCGCAGGCAAGACCTATGCGGAAGCAGTTGGGGATCGTTGGAAGATGGATACTCCCATTCCTGAGACCGTTAAGAATCTTATCGTGATGAACGTGGATGAAGTAGAGAAGGTTGCTTCACAGGTTGATTTTGTATTCAGTGCTTATGAAGGAACCAAGGAAGCCATTCAGAAGGCTGAGGAAGCGTATGCAAAGACTGAGACGCCCGTTGTTTCCAACAACAGCGCTCATCGTTGGACGCCCGACGTTCCCATGATGGTTCCTGAGATCAATCCCCA
This sequence comes from uncultured Lachnospiraceae bacterium, assembly GCA_946414885.1. Taxonomy (GTDB): domain Bacteria; phylum Bacillota; class Clostridia; order Lachnospirales; family Lachnospiraceae; genus Acetatifactor. Next base: position 139,621 of record CAMKQH010000004.1, on the reverse strand, counting down.
GCATGCAGACGTGATCGAGTTCCAGAAGAAGCGTCTTGGCACCAAGAGAGGATTTATTGCAGTTAAGCCGAATTGCTCCATCCAGAGCTATGCACCCGTATTGACCGCATGGAAGGAGTTTGAGCCTTACGAAGTTGTTGCAACCACCTATCAGGCAATTTCCGGCGCAGGCAAGAACTTTAAGGAATGGCCTGAAATGGTTGAAAACATTATTCCTTACATTGGCGGCGAGGAAGAAAAGAGCGAGAAGGAGCCCCTTCGTCTTTGGGGTGAGATTAAGGATGGCGCGATTGTTCCGGCAACGACGCCAGTGATCACCTGTCAGTGCATTCGCGTGCCCGTATTATATGGTCATACGGCTGCGGTATTTGTGAAATTCAAGAAAAAGCCCACCAAGGAGCAGCTCATCGAGAAGCTTAAGAGCTTTTCCGGCGTTCCCCAGGAGCTTGCCCTTCCCAGTGCTCCCAAGCAGTTCATCCAGTATCTTGAGGAGGACAACAGACCTCAGGTGAACCTGGACGTAAATTATGAGAATGGCATGGGCGTAAGCGTAGGAAGACTTCGCGAGGATACGGTTTATGACTGGAAGTTCGTAGGCCTTTCCCACAACACCATCCGCGGCGCGGCTGGCGGCGCAGTTCTTTGCGCAGAGCTTTTGAAGGCACAGGGCTATATCACCAAGAAATAAGGTTTTAAGAGATTCAAATACGTTCCGTCGCATGGGGGTAAAACGCATGAACGAAACTGGCTATCAGATGGATCTGTTAAAGGCAATGAATCAGAATTTGAGTGCAAGAGACAGGATGTATCGCCTGATCTGTGAAATGACGGGAGGTACATTCCTTTATCTTGATGCGTCAAAAAGTGAGATCATTACCATCGGTAACTGGTCGGAATATTTCGACTTTGACGTACGCACCAAGCGTGATCTTGAGCGTTTGTATGAGGTCGTTGACGAACCATATGCGTTTCCCCTGCGGGAACTGATCTGCCTTGAGAAATCAGGGAAGGAATCAGCTTCTTTGGAGTGCCTTTGCAGAAAGAGAAAAACTTGGTTTAAGTTTCAGACACGCGTCGTTTATGACGCAAAGGGAAACATGGAATGTAAGGTCATCTCCATCTTGGACGTGACTAAGCATAAATTACAGTCAGAGGAATTAAACTATTATTCCTTCTACGACGTAAGCACCGGTCTATATAACCGGAACTATTTTATCCGCCTTACGGGCGAGTTTATTCAAAAAGCAAAAACAAATCATAAAGTCGTTAGCGTCATGATGATCGACATTGATGATTTCCATAAGGTGAACGATGGATTGGGTATGGTCTGCGGAGACGAACTGATCCAGCAACTGGGCGCCTTTTTGAAGGAATTACAGCAGGAAAACCTCATTGCATGTCATCTGAACAGCGACGTCTATTGTCTTGCAGTCTATGATCCAAAGGATGATTATACCGTTGATGAGATTCACCGGGCCATCACGGAAAGACTTGCGCATCCCTTCTACCTTAGCATGAATCAAAACGTTGTGATCAGCGTAACCATCGGCGTTGCGCAATATCCTGAGGCGGCTCAGACTGCGTCAGATTTGGTAAACTGCGCGGAAATCGTTCTTCTGAAGGGGAAAACCAGTGGAAAAGATGCGTTTGTCTATTTTGATCAACCGATTTTAAATGAATTTAGGCTTGGCCTTGAAGTGGAATCAAAGCTCAAGAAAGCCATGCATGGTAAGGAATTTGAACTATATTTCCAGCCGCAGTTTTACAGTGGCAACAAGAAGCTGCGCGGCATGGAGGCCTTAATCCGTTTCCGCGATGCCGACAAGGCGGAGCTTGGCCCGAGCACGTTTATTCCGATCGCCGAGAAGAATGGAGCCATTATCCCTATTGGCAATTGGGTTGTGGAAGAGGCAATCCGCCAATATGGAGAATGGCAAACGCGTTTTGACGCCAGATTCATTATGTCCATCAACGTATCCGCAAGGCAGTTTAATCAGGATGATTTTGTGGACAGACTTTTTGCATGCCTGCAAAGATACAAGGTGGATCCTTATTTTATTGAGTTGGAGATGACGGAAAGTATTTTGATCGAGGAGTTTGATCTTGTCCGTGAAAAGATGCGGCTTTTGCAGAGCAAAGGCATCCGTATTTCCCTGGATGATTTCGGAACGGGATTTTCTTCCCTGAGTTATTTAAAAAAGCTTCCGATCAATACGCTAAAAATCGATAAATCCTTTATCGATACGGTACTTACGGATTCCGCCACCAGGATCATTACGGAATCCATCGTTGACATGGTGAAATCCCTTGGATTTGAATCCATTGCGGAAGGCGTCGAGCAGGAACAACAATATAAATATTTACACGCCATCGGATGCGACGTGGTCCAGGGATTCCTGTGCGGGAAGCCTCTTTCCGTTGCCGAGGCGGAAACGTTACTAAGGAGTCAGACAGCGAGGTAAAGATTTGGGTAAGAATTTATATATAGCAGAAAAACCTAGCGTGGCAAGGGAATTTGCCAATGCTCTGAAAGAAAATATGCGTAAATTTGACGGTTACGTGGAATCCGAGAATTCTGTGATCACGTGGTGCGTCGGACATCTGGTAACCATGAGTTATCCGGAGGTTTACGACGAGAAGTTAAAACGCTGGAGCTTTGATACCATTCCCTTTCTGCCGCAGGAATTCAAATATGAGGTCATTGCCAGCTCCGCAAAGCAGTTTGAGGTGGTCAGTGGCCTTTTAAAGCGCCCTGACGTGGAGAGGATCTATGTTTGCACGGACTCGGGACGAGAGGGAGAATACATCTATCGTCTTGTGGAACAGATGTCCGGCGTTAAGGGGAAGGAAAGAAGGCGCGTTTGGATTGATTCCCAGACGGAGGAGGAAATCCTAAGGGGAATCCGTGAAGCGAAGGATCTTTCGGAATATGATAATCTCAGTGATGCCGCATATCTTCGCGCGAAGGAAGATTATTTGATGGGAATCAATTTTTCCAGGGCATTGACGCTAAAATACGGCTATGCCGTGAAGGATTACCTAAAGCGCGATAAGGCAGTGATCAGCGTAGGCCGCGTTATGACCTGCGTGCTAGGCATGGTGGTGAACCGTGAGAGGGAGATCCGGAATTTCGTAAAGACACCATTTTACCGCGTGATCGGTAATTTCCTGCTGGAGGGAAAGAGCTTTAGCGGTGAGTGGAAGGCCGTGGAAGGATCACCGTATTTCATGTCACCGCTCCTATATAAGGAAAATGGATTTAAGGAAGAAAAGAGTGCAAGGGAATTGATCGCGCATTTGGAAGAAGAGCCGGTAGGTCCCGTCATTGTTGAATCCATTGAAAAGAAAAAGGAAAACCGTAACGCGCCGCTCCTTTATAATCTGGCAGAGCTTCAAAATGACTGTTCGAAATACTTTAAGATCAGTCCGGATCAGACCCTGCAGATTATCCAGGAATTGTATGAAAAGAAGATGGTGACTTATCCCCGTACGGACGCCAGAGTGCTTTCGACAGCCGTTGCAAAGGAAATTCATAAGAACATTGGTGGTCTGAAAGGATATGGACTTGTATCGCAATTTGCCAATGAAATTCTGCAAAACGGAAGCTACAAGGGGATTGCGAAGACGAGATACGTAAACGACAAGCAGATCACGGATCACTATGCGATCATTCCGACGGGGCAGGGACTTGGGAACTTGAATTCCCTGTCACCCTTAAATGCGAAGGTGTATGAAGTCATAGTCAGAAGGTTTTTAAGCATTTTCTATCCGCCGGCAACCTATCAGAAATTCGCATTGACGGTAAAGGTCAAGGAAGAACGGTTCTTCTCAAACTTCAAGGTGCTTGTGGAAGAGGGATTCTTAAAGGTTTCCGCATTTTCATTCAAGAAGGACGCTTCCGCGGATGACAAGAATGCAAAGAATGCGGAAGCTACGGAAAAAGATGCGGATAAAGACGGGGACAAGGACGGCGAAGGTGAACAAGAGTTGAAATGCGATGAAGCCTTTATGGAGCTTTTGATGAAACTGAAAAAAGGCGCAGAGGTTGGCGTTAAGTCCTATGAATTAAAAGAAGGCGAGACAAAACCGCCCAAGCGCTATACTTCCGGAAGCATTATTCTGACCATGGAAAATGCGGGTCAGTTTATAGAAGATGAAGAACTTCGGGCCCAGATCAAGGGAAGCGGCATCGGAACCAGCGCGACGAGGGCGGAAATCCTGAAAAAACTGGTGAACATTGAGTATCTGGCTTTGAATAAGAAGACGCAGGTGCTCACGCCGACGCTGATGGGAGAGATGATCTACGACGTGGTCGAGGGCTCGATCAAGCCGCTTTTAGAGCCGAAATTGACGGCCAGCTGGGAAAAAGGTCTTACCATGGTGGCGGACGGGAGTATTTCTTCAGACGAATACATGGGTAAACTGTCGGATTTCGTTGGAAGAAGGACTAATATCGTCAAGCAATTAAACAATCAGGGGTCTCTTTATCAGAAATTCCAAACGGCTTCCCAGTTCTATAAAAGCGGCAAGTCAAAATAACGTAAAAAAGTCTCGAAATCATTGAGTTAATGCTTGTTTTTTTTCAGTAAACGTGAGAAAATAATCGAGATAATGATACTTTTTTGTCAAACTCTAAGGAGACTTGGGACAGTATCATGAAATAGAGAACATCGAAAGGAGATTTCACATGATTTATTCAAAGGAAGTTGAAGAAATGTGTCCCGTGGCACAGGGCGTACATCACGGCTGCGCTCCCATCCCTGAAGAAGCAAAGTGGGTGCAGGCAAAGAGAGTTGAAGACATCTCTGGTTTTACCCATGGCGTAGGCTGGTGCGCACCTCAGCAGGGTGCCTGCAAGCTTTCCCTCAACGTTAAGGAGGGTATCATTCAGGAGGCTCTCGTTGAGACCATCGGATGCTCCGGCATGACTCATTCCGCAGCAATGGCTGCTGAAATTCTTCCCGGCCTTACCGTTATGGAGGCTCTGAACACTGACCTTGTATGTGACGCAATCAACACCGCAATGAGAGAGCTCTTCCTGCAGATCGTTTACGGCCGCAGCCAGAGTGCATTCTCCGAGGAAGGTCTGCCTGTTGGCGCCGGACTTGAGGATCTTGGTAAGGGTCTTAGAAGCCAGGTTGGTACCATGTACGGTACGCTTGCAAAGGGACCTCGTTATCTGGAGATGGCTGAAGGTTACGTTACCGGCATCGCTCTGGATGCAGAGAACCAGATCATCGGTTACAAGTTTGTCAGCCTCGGAAAGATGACCGACTTCATCAAGAAGGGTGACGATCCCAACACTGCATACGAGAAGGCTTGTGGTCAGTATGGCCGCGTTGCTGACGCAGTGAAGATCATCGATCCCAGAACCGACAAAGAAGTGAAATAAGGAAGAGGAGGCAAAATACAATGGCATTATTTGAATCATATGAAAGACGTATTGATCAGATCAATAAAGTATTAAACAGCTATGGCATCTCTTCCCTGGAAGAAGCTGAGAAGATCACGAAGGATGCAGGTCTTGACGTATATGAGCAGGTTAAGAAGATCCAACCCATCTGCTTCGAGAACGCTTGCTGGGCATACACCGTAGGTGCTGCCATCGCGATCAAGAAGAATTGCCGTAAGGCTGCAGACGCTGCAGCTGCAATCGGTGAGGGACTTCAGGCATTCTGCATTCCCGGATCCGTTGCTGATACCCGTAAGGTAGGTCTTGGCCATGGTAACCTTGGCAAGATGCTTCTCGAAGAGGACACGGATTGCTTCTGCTTCCTTGCCGGTCACGAGAGCTTCGCTGCTGCAGAGGGTGCCATCGGTATCGCTGAGAAGGCTAACAAGGTTCGTCAGAAGCCCCTTCGCGTTATCCTGAACGGCCTTGGAAAAGACGCTGCACAGATTATTTCCAGAATCAACGGTTTCACCTTCGTTGAGACTGAGTACGATCCTTATACCAACACCGTTAAGGAAGTATCCCGCAAGGCATATTCCGAAGGACTTCGCGCTAAGGTTAACTGCTACGGCGCAAACTCCGTTCCTGAAGGCGTTGCAATCATGTGGAAGGAGAACGTAGACGTTTCCATTACCGGTAACTCCACCAATCCTACCAGATTCCAGCATCCCGTTGCAGGTACCTACAAGAAGGAGCGCACCGAGGCTGGTAAGAAGTACTTCTCCGTTGCATCCGGCGGCGGTACCGGACGTACCCTGCATCCCGACAACATGGCAGCCGGTCCTGCTTCCTACGGCATGACCGATACCCTTGGAAGAATGCATAGCGACGCTCAGTTTGCTGGTTCCTCCTCCGTACCTGCTCACGTTGAGATGATGGGTCTGATCGGTATGGGTAATAACCCTATGGTTGGCGCTACCGTAGCAGTTGCAGTAGGCATTGAGGAAGCTGCAAACGCTGGCAAGTTCTAATCTAAGAAATATTTAAAGCAAAAGAAAAGCTTGGCTGGAATCAAATCCAGTCAAGCTTTTTTGAATTCAAAGTTTTATTCTTCAGGCTGTTCGGTGGCAGCTTCGTCACTCTTGTAGGAGATGACGATGTCAGGATCCGTAATTTGTTCACCCTTTAAGAGGGAGATGATGATCTTGATTCTCTTAATGGCACGGGAATAGTTTTCCTGGGCAAAATCAGCTAAGTTTTCGTTATATGCTCCGTTTGAAAAAGCCTTGTGATAATTTTCAACCGCTACTGACATGTAATCACTGCCTTCATCGGCCAAGTGCTCAAGATAATCATATTTCTCAGGGAAATCCAGTGCGGCAAAAGTCTTAAAACGCATTTCCACTTCATCTAAATACTCTAAAAGCTGGGCAGGAGCATTATCTGAAGTGGCATCTATCTGATTGATCGACTGATCCAGGTTTGAGATGCTGTTACAAAAGTTTTCAATGTCATTCTTAAACTTGACGGCCTCGGGATCTGTTTTCTTGCTGCAGCCGCAGAAAAAAACGGAAAAAACAATGGCCAAAAGTATTAATCTAATTCTCTTATGCATTTCTAAGCATTCCTCCAAAAGTTCACGTTCTTCTTAAACAGATACAATTTATCACGTTTACCATTTTTTATCAACCTTATTCGAGAATCTTAAAAGAATTTTAAGAGATGCTTGAATTAAAGACGATTACGATGTATAATCTTAAGCTAACGTAGCCTATTTAGAATGACGGAAAACGGAGGGAAAAAGTATGAATGGAGCAGATGCCATTATAAAATGTCTGGAAGCGGAGCAGGTGACGACAGTCTTTGGATATCCCGGAGTCGCAATCTGTCCATTTTATAACTCCATATTGGAATCTGACATTCGTACGATTTTGATCCGTACGGAACAAAATGCTGCACATGCAGCAAGCGGCATGGCAAGAATGACGGGAAAGCCTGGCGTTTGCGCCGTTACCAGCGGCCCCGGGGCAACAAACGTGATCACGGGCATTGCAACGGCATTTGCCGACAGCATTCCCCTGATCTGCATCACCGGTCAGGTAAACAGCGAGCTCCTTGGAAGTGACGTATTCCAGGAGGCAGACATAACCGGTGCCGTTGAATCCTTTGTGAAATATAGTTATCTTGTAAGGGATGCAAAAGATATTCCCAGAATTTTTAAGGAAGCATTTCACATTGCAAACACGGGCAGAAAAGGTCCCGTGTTGATCGACGTGCCCATCGACGTACAGAATGCAACCGTGGATAAGTTCATTTACCCGGAAGAGATCAACATGCGTACCTATAAGCCAACCGTAAAGGGTAATGCCGTACAGATCAAAAAAGTCGTAAAGGAATTGGAAAAAGCGAAAAAGCCCTTGCTTTGCGTTGGCGGAGGCGTACTATTGTCAGAGGCGGAGGGAGAGATCCGCGAGTTTTCAAAGAGATTTGGCGTTCCCGTAGTTTCAACCATGATGGGAATTGGCGTAATGCCAACGAAGGATCCTCTTTATTTTGGCATGGTGGGAAACAATGGAAAGCCTTATGCAAACAAGGCCATTCAAGATTCTGACCTGCTGATCATGGTGGGCGCAAGAGTGGCAGACAGGGCAGTGAACCAGCCGGAGCTGATCACCAGAAACAAGGTGTTGGTACACATTGACGTGGATCCTGCGGAAATCGGTAAGAATGCAGGCCCGACCATTCCTTTGGTTGGAGACGCAAAGCATATCTTTGCTGATTTTCTGGCACAGGACATTTCCTGCGAATGTAAGGAGTGGATCAAGGAACTGTCTGAGTACAGAATTTCCATGGCACCTAAGAGAAAGCCCAATCCCAATTACGTGGATCCGGCCGCGTTTATCACACTGCTTTCTGAAAAAATGCAAGATAATGCCGTTTACGTGGCAGACGTTGGACAGAATCAGATCTGGTCCTGCGGATATCACGTTGTAAAGAACGGAAGATTTATGACCTCAGGTGGCATGGGAACCATGGGTTATTCCATCCCTGCCGCCATGGGCGCTAAGCTTGCGGCGCCGGACAGACAGGTCATTGCAGTATGCGGCGACGGTTCCTTCCAGATGTCCATGATGGAGCTTGCCACCATGAGACAACACGGCATCGCCGTTAAGATCATTGTTATCGCGAACAAGTATCTCGGCATGGTTAGACAGTATCAGCACTTTACCTATAAAGATCATTATTCCGTCGTGGATCTTGACGGAAGCCCGGATCTTAAAAAGCTTGTATCTGCTTATGACATGAAATATTTGAGGCTTGACAACATGAAAAAGGCAGATGCGGTTCTCGATGAGTTCTTAAAGGACGACGAATCCGTTCTTTTGGAATGCAACGTTGATCCCATGGATCTTGTCTAAGGGAGGTGCGCCATGAAAAAGAAGATTTATTCCGTTTTGGTAGAAAACCGTTCCGGCGTACTATGCAAGGTTGCCGGTCTGTTCTCCAGAAGAAATTTTAATATTGAAAGTCTGGCAGTGGGTGAGACGGAAGCGAAGGACGTTTCCTGCATGACCATCGTTTCCAGTGGAGATCAGCACACGATCGAACAAATTGAAAAGCAGCTGAACAAGAAGCTTGACGTCATTAAGGTGAAAACCTTTGACGAACAGCAGGCAGTGGCACGTGAGCTTATGCTGATCAAAGTAAAATATAATAAGAATAACCGTCGCGATCTCATGGAGGTCTGCGACATGATGAAGGCGCAGATCGTCGACATGTCAAAGCATTACGTGATGATCCAGTACTGTGACGTTCCTGAGCGCACGACGCTTTTGATCAGCATGCTTCAGAGCTTTGGCATCCTTGAAGTTGCGCGTACCGGAACCCTGGCACTTGGGAAATGTTGTGAGAATGACTAAGGACGCATAAAAGCCTTTTGTCGCTTGACATTTCTTTCAAGAGTTGATATATTTATAAAAGACTTTCACAAGTTATTCAATTAAAGTAAAAAAGTGTTGATCAGGAAAGGCAAGGTAAAAAAATGCAGAAGAAAGTATTTCAACTTTTGACCAATAATACTTCTGGAGTACTGAGCCGCATTACCGGTTTGTTTTCCCGCCGCAGTTATAACATTGAGAGCATTACCGCAGGCGTGACTGCTGATCCCAAGTACAGCCGCATTACGATCGTGACCAGCGGAGATGACGAGATCCTTGAGCAGATCGAAAAGCAGCTGGCTAAGCTTGTGGACGTTAAGGACATCAAGGAGTTGAAGCCGGATGAGAGCGTATATCGTGAGCTTTGCCTCATCAAGATCAAGGCAAATGCTGCAGAGCGCCAGAACGTGATTTCCGTTGTAAACGTATTCCGTGCCAACGTGGTTGACGTAAGCGCTGACAGCCTGATCGTAGAGATCACCGGTAATCAGAGCAAGATTGAAGCGTTTATCAATCTCCTTGAGGGATATGAGATTCTTGAGATCGCCCGCACTGGTCTGGCAGGTCTGTCAAGAGGCGTTAAGGACGTCGTTATGCTGTGATCATTTAATTAGTTAGCTCTAGGCTTTCGGATGAAAACCTATCAGTTATAAAACTTTATGTCGGGCGAGGAGTTTCGTCAGACTGAAAAAAACATTTATAAGTACATGGAGGAAAGAAAAATGGCAAAGATTTTCTATCAGGAAGATTGTAATCTGTCTCTTTTGGATGGAAAGACAATCGCAATCATTGGCTATGGCAGCCAGGGACATGCACACGCACTGAATCTTAAGGATTCCGGATGCCACGTGATCATCGGTCTGTACCAGGGTTCCAAGTCTTGGGACAAGGCAGTAGCACAGGGCTTCGAGGTTTACACCGCTGCTGAGGCTGCAAAGAAGGCTGACATTATCATGATCCTGATCAACGATGAGAAGCAGGCAGACCTTTACAAGAAGGACATCGAGCCCAACCTGGAGGCTGGTAACATGCTGATGTTCGCTCACGGCTTCAACATTCACTTTGGATGCATTGTTCCTCCCGCTGACGTTGACGTTACCATGATCGCTCCCAAGGGACCTGGTCATACCGTACGTTCCGAGTATCAGGCAGGTAAGGGCGTTCCTTGTCTGATTGCAGTTCAGCAGGACGCTACCGGTAAGGCACAGGATCTTGCACTTGCATATGCACTTGGTATCGGCGGAGCAAGAGCAGGCGTTCTTGAGACCACCTTCAGAACCGAGACTGAGACCGACCTCTTCGGTGAGCAGGCAGTTCTTTGCGGCGGCGTTTGTGCTTTGATGCAGGCTGGTTTTGAGACCCTAGTTGAGGCTGGCTATGATGAGAGAAACGCATACTTCGAGTGCATCCATGAGATGAAGCTGATCGTTGACCTGATCTATCAGTCCGGTTTCGCCGGAATGAGATATTCCATTTCCAACACCGCAGAGTACGGCGACTACATCACCGGTCCTAAGCTGATCACCGCTGAGACCAAGCAGACCATGAAGAAGATCCTGAAGGACATCCAGGATGGTACCTTCGCTAAGGAGTTCCTCCTTGACATGAGCCCCGCTGGTAAGCAGGTTCACTTCAAGGCTATGAGAAAGCTTGCAAGCGAGCATCCTTCAGAGAAGGTTGGCGAGCAGATCAGAAAGCTTTACAGCTGGAACAATGAGGCTGACAAGCTGATCAACAACTAATTTAATCATAGGGTTATTGAGGGCCGGCATGAAATGCCGGCCCTTTTTACGTGGTTAAGCAGGACTCGGGGAAGGTGGGCGGGGTGGGCTCCTTTGGAAACGGCACGGACAGTACTAAGCTCCTCAACCTTTCGGATGGAGTGGAAAATTTAGAGAATAACTCGGAGCTAAAGCTCCTCAGACATTTCTCAAAATTTTCCATCCGGAAGGCTGACTTGCTAAGTACTGCCGGCTAATTGTTTCCCAAGAAGCCAGCCCCACCCATCCTTCCCCTCGAGATTATGTCAAACCAGAGATTATATTATGGACTCTCTATGCAATGAAAACCAAATAAGCTTAAAGAAATAAAATACCATCAATTCGCGAATCATTTTATATTATTAAAACTAGATTAAAAATGTTTTATTATATTGAAATTTGCAAACTTTATGATCTACAACTTCGTAAAATAATCTAATAATAAAATTATGCAGTAACGTAAGTGGCGGGAGGGATTGCCTGCTTGGAAACAATTAGCCGGCAGTACTTAGCGAGCCAGTCGGCTGAATGGGAAAAAACGAGATATGTCTGAGGAGCGTTAGCTCCGAGTTTATCTCGTTTTTTCCCACTTCATTCAGACGATTGGGGAGCTTAGTACTGTCCGTGCCGTTTCCAATCGGGCAATCCCTCCCGCCACGAGGCTTATTTATAATTTGATTAAAATTATCTATTTTATTTTGGGGGAAAGTATGGTAGGATACTAAATTATAAGAAAATTACGTGAGATATGGAGGATGAGACCATGGGTATGACGATGACGCAGAAGATTTTGGCGCATGCGGCCGGACTGGACAAAGTTGTTGCAGGACAGCTGATCGAGGCTAATCTGGATCTTGTGCTTGGAAATGACATTACTAGCCCCGTTGCGATCAAAGAGATGGACAAGATGAAAGTGAACGGCGTTTTTGACAAGGATAAGATTGCTTTGGTTCCGGATCATTTTGTGCCAAATAAAGACATCAAGTCTGCAGAGCATTGCAAATGCGTTAGAGAGTTTGCAAGAAGAAACGAGATCACCAACTACTTCGAAGTAGGTGAGATGGGCATTGAGCACGCACTGCTTCCTGAAAAAGGCTTGACCGTTGCCGGCGACGTGATCATCGGAGCTGATTCCCATACCTGTACTTACGGTGCCCTCGGCGCATTCTCTACCGGCGTTGGAAGTACTGACATGGCTGCGGGAATGGCAACCGGCAAGGCATGGTTCAAGGTTCCTTCCGCCATTAAGTTTGTGCTTACCGGAAAGCCTTCCAAGTGGGTGAGCGGCAAAGACGTGATCCTGCATATCATTGGCATGATCGGCGTTGACGGAGCCCTTTACAAGTCCATGGAGTTTGTAGGCGACGGCATTGCAAACCTTAGCATGGATGACCGTTTTACCATTGCAAACATGGCAATCGAAGCAGGCGGAAAGAACGGAATCTTCCCCGTGGATGCTCTGGCAGAAAGTTATATGAAGGAGCATTCCAATAGGAAATATACCATCTACGAAGCAGACGAGGATGCGGAATATGATGAGACTTATACCATTGACTTGAGTCAGTTAAGACCTACGGTGTCCTTCCCTCATCTTCCTGAGAATACGCACACGATCGATGAGATCCATGAGATGGATGACATCAAGATCGATCAGGTGGTGATCGGCTCCTGTACCAACGGAAGACTGGATGATCTTCGCATTGCAGCTGAAATCCTGAAGGGCAGAAAGGTTCAAAAGGGCCTGCGTTGCATCGTGATCCCCGCAACGCAAAAGATTTATCTGCAGGCGATGGAAGAGGGCCTTCTTCGTACCTTTATCGAGGCTGGCGCCGTTGTCAGCACTCCGACCTGCGGTCCTTGCCTTGGCGGTTACATGGGCATTCTTGCCGAGGGCGAGAGATGCGTTTCAACGACGAACCGCAACTTCGTTGGCAGAATGGGACACGTTACTTCTGAAATCTATCTTGCAAGCCCTGCCGTTGCGGCAGCCAGCGCCATTTTGGGCAAGATTGGATGCCCTTGTGAGTTAGCCTGATCCGTTACGCGTTGTCGGAAATAGGCTTGAAAAAGGAGAATAAGAAAATGAAAAATGCCATTGGTACTGTTTTTAAGTTTGGAGATAACGTTGACACGGACGTGATCATTCCCGCAAGATATCTGAATTCCTCTGATCCTGCAGAGCTTGCAACCCATTGCATGGAGGACATTGACAAGGATTTTGTAAAGAACGTAAAGAAGGGCGACATCATTGTAGCAACAAAGAATTTCGGCTGCGGTTCCTCGAGAGAGCATGCACCGATCGCAATCAAGGCGGCGGGCGTTAGCTGCGTTATCGCTGAGACTTTTGCGAGAATTTTTTACCGCAACAGCATCAACATCGGCCTTCCCATCGTGGAATGCCCCGAGGCGGCAAAGGGAATTGATGCCGGTGACCAGGTTGAGGTAAACTTTGACACGGGCGTGATCACAAACCTGACGAAGGGCACGACCTTCCAAGGTCAGGCATTCCCGGAATTCATGCAAAAGATCATTGCTGCGGAAGGACTTGTTAACTACATCAACAATAAATAACGGTTTCATGAGACTGCTTAGCGGGCGATCAAAGCTTGCTAAGCAGTTGTTCTTAAAGAATGAAGGTGATCGGATGAAAGAAACCGGAGATTCCATGGAAATACGCAAAAGAAAAAAATCTTATGAAATAGACATGTGTGACGGTCCCCTGTTAGGGAAGATCGTTGTTTTTTATTTTCCGCTAATGCTTTCCGGCGTTCTGCAGCTCTTGTTTAATGCTGCGGACGTCATTGTAGTTGGGCAGTTTGCCGGAGATGAGGCACTGGCGGCCGTTGGTTCCAACAGCCCGCTGATTAATCTGATGGTCAACGTGTTTATCGGTTTGTCCGTCGGAACGAACGTGCTTGTTTCAAGATATTACGGGGCCGGACAAAAGAAAGAATTGGAAGAGATGGTTCACACGTCAGTGTTGACGGCCGCTTACAGCGGGATTTTTCTGATCTTTGTGGGCTTTTTTATTGCAAAACCTGCATTGCATCTGATGGGCGTACCGGAGGACGTGATCGGATTATCCATATTGTACGTACGCATTTATTTTGCAGGAATGCCCGTAATGATGGCTTATAATTTTGGAAGCGCCGTTCTGCGCGCGGTGGGTGATACCAAGAGACCGCTCTATTATTTGTTGATCGCAGGCGTAGTCAACGTCATATTAAACCTGATCTTTGTGATCGCATTTCACATGAGCGTGGCGGGAGTGGCGCTTGCAACCGTGATATCACAGGCATTATCAGCCTATTTGGTGATTCGGTGTCTGATCAAAACGAAATCAGATTATCAATTAAATCTGCATAAATTAAGGATTCATAAGGATAAATTGCTGAAAATGATCCGAATCGGCTTGCCTGCCGGCGTCCAAGGGGCATTGTTTTCCCTGTCAAACGTATTGATCCAGTCCTCGGTGAATTCTTTTGGAAAGATTGCCATGGCTGGAAATACGGCCGCAAGTAACATCGAAGGCTTTGTGTACACTTCGATGAACGCGCTGCATCAGACGTCCGTCAGCTTTACCGGGCAAAATTACGGAGCAAAGAAATTTGATCGCATCAAAAGAACTTTGATCTATTGCATTTCTCTTGTGATTGGCGTAGGACTCTTATTGGGTAACGGGGCATATGTTTTCGGAGGCACGCTGTTAAAGCTCTATACGAGTAATCCTGAGGCCATCAAATATGGAGTGCTCAGGCTTAGCGTCATCTGTACGACATACTGTCTTTGCGGCATGATGGACGTGATCGTGGGCTCCATCCGCGGCATGGGATACGGTATTTTGCCGATGTTGGTTTCCCTTACGGGTGCGTGCCTTTTCCGCGTGGTTTGGATCCTGACGATCTTTCAAAAGGTCAGAACGCTGGAATGCCTGTATTATTCTTATCCCATCAGCTGGGCGCTTACGTTTTCAGTACATTTGATCTGTTTCATCATCCTTTTTAGAAAAGAGAAAAAACAACTTGAAACATATGTTCGATTATGATAAACTAAAAAGGTAGTAAAATACTGATTTATGGAAGAAACGGTTGAGGTAAAAAGATGATCGGATTTGTAAGAGGCATTGTGGAAAACGTTACGGAGGATAACGTGGTGATCGACGTGAATGGCATTGGTTACAACGTTCACGTATCCGCGGACACGGCTTCCAAGATGCCCAGTTTCGGAGAAGAAGCGAAATTATATACCTATACCTCCGTCCGGGAGGATGCCATTTGGCTCTACGGATTCCTTACGAGAAAGGATTTGGAGATCTTTAAGAAATGCATCACGGTCAGCGGTATTGGACCGAAGGGCGCATTGTCCATTCTTTCCGTGATGGATGCGGATACCTTGCGCTATGCCATTTCTGCAGGGGATAAGAAGGCAATCTCCAAAGCTCCCGGCGTGGGTCCGAAGATGGCGGAGAGACTGATCCTGGAACTGAAGGATAAGATCACTTATGACGATGACCTGATCGATCGCGAGATCGAAAGCACGGCGGGAAGAAGCCCGCTTGCGTCCTCGGACGTTCCTCAAATCAGGGAGGCCGTTGAAGCGCTTGTTGCCCTCGGCTATGGACAGACGGAAAGCCTAAAGGCGGTCAGCTCCATTCCTGACATTGAATCCATGGATTCCGGCGCCGTATTAAAGGCTGCCCTAAAGAAAATGTTCTAGGAGGGAAGCATGGCGAGAAGAATGATCGAAACCACCGCGACGGAAGAAGAGGTTAAGCTGGAAGGCTCGCTTCGTCCGAAGTATCTGGATGATTACATTGGACAGTCAAAGGTGAAGGAAAGTCTTAAAATCTATATTGAAGCTGCCAAGCGCAGGGGAGACGCGTTGGACCACGTGTTGTTCTATGGACCTCCCGGCCTTGGAAAGACAACGCTTGCCGGGATCATTGCCAATGAAATGGGCGTTCATTTGCGCGTGACCAGCGGTCCGGCCATTGAAAAGCCCGGTGAGATGGCTGCCATTTTGAATAATCTCGAAGAGGGCGATCTTTTGTTTGTGGATGAGATCCACCGTTTGAACAGACAGGTGGAAGAGGTTCTGTATCCCGCGATGGAAGATTATTGCATTGACATCATGATCGGAAAAGGTTCCTCTGCCAGATCCGTCAGGCTTGACCTGCCGAAATTCACGCTTGTCGGCGCTACAACCCGTGCGGGACTTCTTTCGGCACCGCTTCGAGATCGTTTTGGCATGATCCATCATCTGGAATTCTATGAGATTCCTGAATTACAGCAGATCATCATGCATTCCGCGCGCATTCTGAACGTGGAGATTGAACCGGGCGGGGCGAGGGAAATGGCAAAGCGAAGCCGCGGCACGCCCAGACTTGCAAACCGCATTCTAAAAAGAGTGAGAGATTTCGCGGAAGTCAAGTATGATGGCATTATCACGGAGGACGTTGCAAGAATTGCATTGGATCTGATGGACGTGGACAAGCTTGGACTTGACCGCATTGACCGCAACATGCTCATGACCATGATCGATAAGTTCGAGGGAGGCCCCGTAGGACTTGACACGCTTGCAGCCGCGATTGGCGAAGACGCAGGTACCATCGAAGACGTTTATGAACCATATTTGATCAAAAACGGTTTGATCAACAGGACCCCAAGGGGAAGAGTGGTTACGGATCTTGCATATAAGCATCTCTTGCCATAAAAAAACTCTTGTTTCTTTTTCTTGTTTAAGCTATAATATAAACTAGATTTTTATGGAATTCATTTTTGACTTATGAATGGGGAAAGAGAACGAAAGAGGAAGGGTGAGGGGACATGGCATCCAAAACGGCTACGGAAGTATTGATCGGCGGTAAGGTATTAAAACTGAGCGGATATGAGAGCGAAGAATATCTTCAAAAGGTAGCGACCTATATCAACAATAAGATCAATGAATATAATCGTTTGGATGGATTTCGCAAGCAATCCATTGACACGCAGGGCACGTTGCTTCAGTTAAACATTGCGGATGATTTCTTTAAGGCAAAGAGGCAGATCGCGATCCTGGAGGCAGAAATGCAGTCCAAGGAGAAGGAATACTGTGACTTAAAGCATGAGCTGGTATCCTGCCAGATTCAACTGGATAACGCCAAGAATCAGGCGAAGGAACTGCAGAGGCAGTGTGATGAGCAAAGCCGCACAATATTTAAGCTTGAGACTGAGTTAAAGAATAAATAATGGAAAGCTGTCCGATAAAAGCGGACAGCTTTTTTCAAAGCAGGAGATCAAAGATGCAGCAAGTGGAACTGTTGGCACCGGCGGGGAGTCCGGAAGCCTTTTACGGAGCGATCAAAGCAGGCGCAGATGCTGTTTATCTGGCCGGAACGCAATATGGTGCGCGGGCTTATGCAGATAATTTTCCAGAAGATGAATTGTTAAAATGCTTGAAATATGCGCATTTACTGGGAAAAAAGGTTTATCTTACCGTAAATACGCTGGTGAAAGAACACGAATTGGAGATGCTTCCCGGTTTTATCAAACCTTACGTGGAAGAAGGTTTGGACGGCGTGATTGTGCAGGATCTTGGCGTTCTGAGTTTGCTCTCGGAACGATTTCCCAAACTGCCCCTGCATGCCAGTACGCAGATGAGCATAACCGGAATTCACGGCGCAAACCTTTTGAAGAAAATGGGTGTTGTGAGGGTCGTGCCTGCACGGGAGCTTTCCCTGGAAGAGATCAAAAAAATAAAGGCAGAGACGGGAATGGAGCTGGAGTGCTTTATACACGGAGCCATGTGTTATTGCTATTCAGGCCAGTGTCTGTTTAGCTCAGTTTTGGGAGGCCGAAGCGGCAATCGCGGCCGCTGTGCACAGCCATGCCGCCTGCCTTATCGGGTGAAAGACGGACAAAGCATGAGTAAGGAATGTTATCCCCTAAGCCTAAAGGACATGTGTACGATAGAAATGCTTCCGGAGCTGATAGGCGCAGGCATCGACTCCTTTAAGATCGAGGGACGCATGAAAAAACCGGAGTATGCCGCAGGCGTTACGGCATATTACCGAAAACTTTTAGATGCTTTTTATGAAGGAAAGACCGCCACGCCTTCGAAAAAAGATTTGGAAGATCTTGGGAAATTGTACATCAGAAGTGAGCGGACAAACGGTTATTACCACAGGGCAAACGGGAAAGAGATGATCACGCTCATTAGTCCTGCCTATGCAGCAAGTGACGAAAAGCTGCTTGAGAACATCAAAGCAGAGTATTTAAGCGATAAAAAAAGAGTTCCCGTACGCATGGAAGCCAAGTTCCTTCTGGGGGAACCCGCCACGCTGAAGATTTCGCTCGCCGGAGACGTTAGAAAGACCGTCACGGGATGCGGAGAGATCGTGGAGGCAGCGCAGAAGGCACCTGTCACCAAAGAAAACATAATAAAGCAATTAAAAAAATTGGGAGACACGTTCTTTGTCGCGGATGAAAGCTTTAACGGCGGAGATCCCCTGATTCAAATGGATGATGGCATCTTTTTGCCCCTTAAGAGCATTAATGAACTTCGAAGGAAGGTAATCTCTGAACTGGAGGAGGTGATCTGCCATGACGAATGAACGCAGATTTTCCGTATCGTTTCTTAAGGCAGATCAGCTAAAGGCCTTTGCCTCATTGCCAACTGATTTAACTTCTAAGGTGATCAGAGCATACGTAAACAGCGACCTTTTATTAGATGACGCGGAAGCATTGCGGATTTGTGAGAATCTTTCTGAAAAAATGCCATGGACGGAATGGATCCTGGCCTTGCCTGAAATCCTTCGCTCAAAGGAAGAGAGTTATTTTCAGGAGGTTGATGCACTTATGGCAAAGCATGAATTGTTTGCCGGAGTGCTTACTGGAAGCATGGAAGGCCTTGGTTATTACGCAGAAAAGAACATAAAAGTCTATGGAGATCATAATCTGTATCTTTGGAATTCGCATGCGGTAAAGGCATTAGGCGGCATCTTGTCGGGAGGGTGTCTTCCCCTGGAATTAAAAGGTGCTGAACAAAAAGACTTGTTGGAACTTCCCATCACCTGGGATAAGATCGTTTATGGCCGGATTCCCATGATGGTTACGGCTAACTGCGTAGCAAAGACGACGGACCGTTGCAGGAGGGGGAATCAGAGAGAGCAACAGGTGTTTCTTTTGGACCGCATGGATAAAAGTTTTCCCGTAAGGTTGGTTTGCCGCCATTGTTATAACGTGATCTATAATTGTCTTCCCCTGTCCCTGCACAAGGAATTGGATAGATATCAGGAAAAAACATGCTTCAGATTACAATTTACCGTTGAAGACCGTGCACAGACGGAAAGGGTTCTTGCGTTCTTTTTGAAGGCTGATACAAGGGATTTGGAGCCGCCATACGCGGAATATACCACGGGACATGAAAAGCGCGGCGTACAATGAAAATCACTTGCATAGAACGTGGTTTTGGACTATACTAGACATAGGTTGTGTTTCACGCCGACAGGAGGGATTGCGATGATTGAAGCAACAAGCTGTGGCGGGGTCGTTATATTTCGCGGAAAGATTCTACTGCTGTATAAGAATGTAAGGAATAAGTATGAAGGTTGGGTTCTCCCTAAGGGAACCGTTGAAGAGGGGGAAGAGTTTCCGCAGACTGCCCTTCGTGAAGTTTTGGAAGAATCCGGTGCCAAGGCGGAGATCGTAAAGTACATTGGGAAAAGCGAGTATTCGTTCACGGTTCCGGAGGACGTTGTTGAAAAGGAAGTTCATTGGTATCTGATGATGGCTGACAGCTATTACAGCAAGCCTCAGAAGGAAGAATACTTCATGGATTCCGGTTTTTACAAGTATCATGAGGCGTACCATCTGCTCAAGTTCTCTAATGAAAAGCAGATTCTTGAGAAAGCATACGCTGAATACCAGGAATTAAAGAAAAATAATGCATGGGGTAATCACAGACTTGAAGGTTAGAGACATCTTTCGCGTCAAGAAGAAAAGAGCATTGGAGTTTTCCCCAAGATTGTATTATGGCGAGGGAATGCATCCAGACGATTTGGAGAAACTAAAGGAGAAAATCTGCTCTAAACCTTTGCTTTCCAACGTGTTTCTTTTACTTTTGCCTGAAAATGATTCTGATCAGATTGAAATTCTTTCTTCAAGATACTTTGTTCAACCCTATTACGGTGATCATTCCGTGAAGGTCGTAGGAATTGCCAATGATCATGCGGACGCTGTTGCATTGGTTCTGAAGATCACGGAGGATTGCATGGCCATCCGCAAAGATTGCAGGTTAAAGGAGTTTTTGGAATGGCAATAGTGGGAAAGATTCTTTTGGGAATCTTATTGTTTATCCTTATCCTTCTGCTTTTGATTTTGTTTTTGCCCATATGCTATCGCGTAAAAGGGAAACTTGATGCCGAAGGGAAAATGCTAAATGCAAAAGTGTCCTGGTTTTTGGGACTGATCAGACTTCGGTTTGACTATCCCGAACCGGCAAGGCTGATCTTGAAGCTCGCTTTTTTCACTTTGATGGGAAAGGAAGAGAAGGATTCCGACGAGAAGCAGGAAGTGTCCGGGAAGGAAGATCATCAAGAGCAAGAGGCGGATGAAAGCCTTGGTAAGGCTGAAGAAAACACGGGCAAATCTGAAGTTTTGGCAGGAGACTTGGTAGAATCGGAGTTATCCGAAGAAACGAAAGAGTCTGAGGAGCAAACGGAATTCTCCGAGGAAGAGGATGAAAACGAGAAGGGTATTTATGAATCCGAATCTCCGGAAGAAAAGAAGAAAGCCCCAAAGCCCAAGAAAGTAAAAAAATCAAAGGAAGAAAAAGAAACCGAAAAAGCCAGGAAAAAAGAGAAAATCCAAAAGATCCTGGATGACGTGAAGTATTATAAAGCTTTATGGGAAGAAAAAGACACGCGGCCATTTGTGAAGGATGCGTTGGCAAGGATATTGCACGTCCTAAAGAATTTATTGCCAAAGAAAATCCGGGGAAGAATTCTTTTTGGAGCGGCATCTCCTGACGCCACGGGATACGTCTACGGTGTTTATTGCGTATTAAAGACCATGTATCCTAAGCGGTTTTCCTTGGAAGTAACGCCAGATTTTGAGAGAAAGGTCTTGGAAGCGGACCTTCTGATCAAGGGAAGGTTCATGGTGATCACTTTATTGATCGATGCCCTTAGGATCTTCTTCGATAAACGGTTTAGGGTACTCCGGCAGAAGATAGACTTAAGAAAACATCCTGAAAAGGCACAGGAATTAAAGAAATCCCACAAGGGAAAAAAGAGAAGAAAACGTAAAAAAGTTCGTCGGAATAAAGAAAGCTAAAAAGCGTGCATGGGCACGGAACGGAGGAATGACTTATGGCAGGCAGTGAAAATCAGTTTCAGGGAGTTGTAGAATCTTTGTTAAAGGGAATGAACACCGTGCTTTCCACGAAAACGGTTGTAGGCGAGGCTACGAAGATCGGAGATACCATTATTCTTCCTTTGGTGGACGTGACCTTTGGCGTAGGTGCAGGTTCCGGAAACAATAATCAAAAGGGAAGCGGTTCAGGTGCCGGCGGAATTGGCGGTAAGATGACGCCCAGCGCAGTGATCGTGATCCAGGACGGAACCGTGAAGCTTGTAAACGTTAAGAATCAGGATACCGTTACAAAGGTGCTTGACATGGTACCCGACATGGTAGACAAGTTCCTGGACAAGAAGAAGGAAAAGGATAATGCGGAAGTGACGGACGAGGAAGCCCTTGACGCTGCTTTCCCCAGCGAGAACTAAAAACAAGTGCCAACGCCTTGCAGAGCGGCATATAATGTCTTAAGGATTCCTTAAGTGGTGTGCCGGATGAGAAAAATTGCAGGCGTTGGCATTTTTTGTATCGTATTTGGCATGTTTTTGTCATTGCTTATCAGAGACAGACTGGCAAGTTTTCTGATCATGGCCGTTTTGGGCATTGCGGGCTATTTTTGCATCTCAGATTCATGACTTGCCGCAGAAGTAATTTTTTGACATGTTTAGGCAATAAAAAAGCGGGTGGGAGATGACTCCAACCCGTTTCTTTTTGATCTGATTCTATTAAGCTCTCTCTACGGCTCCGGAGCGTAAGCAACGGGTGCAGACGTGAAGCTTCTTAGCGCCGCCGTCAACCTTGCACTTAACGCTCTTTACGTTAGAATTCCAAATTGCGTTGCTTCTTCTATGAGAGTGGCTTACGTTATTACCGAAATGTACTCCCTTGCCACAAATATCACACTTAGCCATCTTGACACCTCCCGTCTGATACCGATCTTTCCTGCTGCAAAATTTCACAACATTGTTATAATAACAGATACGCTTCAGAAAAGCAAGTAGAAAAATTCTTTTTTTTATAAAAAACAATAAATTTCCAAATAAAACTTTATTTTTTCCTTGAAAGACGTTATATTGTTATAGATAGTGCGTATCTGTGTTTAAAAGCGGACGCGCGCAAAAAGAGACAGAAAGGTATGGTGTGTTTATGAAGGGTTCTTCGATCGATACTCACATGGGAAGCATTTCCATAAATAATGAAGTGATCGCACAGTATGCCGGAAGCGTTGCAGTTGAATGCTTTGGCATCGTTGGAATGACCGTCGCAAACGTACGCGACGGAATCGCACGCATCTTAAAACCGGATAATCTCAGCAGGGGAATCACCGTGACGGTAGGCAACAATCAAAAGTTGGTCCTGGATTTCCACGTGATCGTGGCTTATGGCGTTAGTATTGTTGCAGTTGCTGACAATCTGATCGGCAACGTAAAATACAAGGTCGAAGAGTTTACGGGTTTGGAAGTGGAAAAAATCAACATCTACGTTGAAGGTGTTAGAGTGATTGATTAAGGAGGATTTTGTTGTGTCTTACCAAGTAATCGATGCCAAATTGCTTGCTAAGTTATTTTTGGCAGGTTCTAAGAACTTAGAGAGCAAGAAGGAATATATTAATGAGTTGAACGTATTTCCCGTTCCTGACGGAGATACGGGAACCAACATGACCATGACCATTATGTCTGCAGCGAAGGAAGTAAACGAGCTCGGTGAAAATCCTTCCATGGAGGCGTTATGTAAGGCCATTTCCAGCGGATCCTTAAGAGGCGCACGCGGAAATTCAGGCGTTATTTTATCTCAGTTGTTCCGCGGATTTACAAAGGTGATCAAAACCTATGACAGTCTGAACGCGTGCGTGCTAACGGAAGGTTTTGACAAGGCAGTGGAAACGGCATACAAGGCAGTTATGAAGCCCAAGGAAGGCACGATCCTTACGGTGGCAAAGGGTATTGCCGACAAGGCGAAGGAGCTTTCGAGCGAAGGCGTTACCGATTTGGAAGACTTTGCAGGAAAGGTTCTGGAGCATGGGAAATACGTGCTGAGTCAGACTCCCGAGCTGTTGCCCGTTTTGAAGCAGGCCGGCGTGGTTGATTCCGGCGGACAGGGCCTAATCGAGGTCCTTTCGGGTGCTTATGACGCCCTCCTTGGCAAAGAGGTTGACTTCAGCGTAGCTGCGGAGAGTTCCGCTGATAAGCCTGCAACGACCCAGGAAAACCTCGTTGAAATTGACGTAAAATATGGTTATTGCACGGAATACATTATTCTGTTAAATAAAAACTTTAACGTGAAGACAGAAATGGATTTCAAGGCATATCTTGAATCCATCGGCGATTCCATTGTTTGCGTATGTGACGGAGAGACCGTAAAGATCCACGTACATACCAATGATCCCGGACTTGCCATCCAAAAGGGCTTAAAGTTTGGCCAGCTCACGAATCTGAAGATTGACAACATGCGCCTTGAGCAGGAAGAGAAGCTTAAAAAGGCTGCCCAGAAGGCTGAAGTACAGGCTGCAGCCGTGGCAGAGAAGCCTGCAGAGCCTCCCAAGAAGGTCGGTTTCATTGCGATTTCTGCCGGTGAAGGCTTAAGTGAAATCTTCAAGAGCATTGGCGTTGATTACGTGATCGAAGGCGGACAGACCATGAATCCCAGTACGGCAGACATCCTTGACGCCGTTGACAAGGTCAATGCCGAGAATGTATTTGTGCTTCCGAACAACAAGAATATCATTCTTGCCGCAAGACAGGCTGCAGAGCTCATGACCGACAAGAACCTTCTTGTAATCCCGACCAAGACGATCCCTCAGGGAATCACCGCCGTGATCAATTACATGGACGGATCTTCCGTTGATGAGAATGAAGAGATGATGATCAGTGAGATCGGAAAGGTGAAGACTGGTCAGATCACTTATGCGGTAAGGGATACCGTGATCGACGACAAGGAGATCAAGAAGGACGATTACATGGGCGTCGGTGACAATGGCATTCTTGCAAACGGAACCGACCTGACGGAGGTAGTTCTGAATACGGTCGCAGCGATGGTGGGTTCGGATTCCGAACTGATCAGCGTATACTACGGAAGTGACGTTACGGAAGAGGATGCGGAGAAGATCCGTGAGAAGATCGCAGATGCCTATCCGAATCTGGACGTAGAACTTCAAAACGGCGGACAGCCAATCTATTATTATCTGGTATCCGTGGAATAAAGTTTACTTTGTGTTATTGAGTGAAAAGGGGCGATTTTGCAAAAGCAGGAACGCCCCTGTTTTTCTATCAAGACGGAGGCAAAAAAGTGTATAAATCAGATTCGTCGCTTTTAGAAGTGAAGGGCATTGGCGAAAAAAGCTTAAAACTTTATCAAAAGCTTGGTCTGTTTACGGTTGGGGATCTGATGCATTACTATCCCAAGGAATATGAGCGTTTTGAAGGTCCCAAGAAGATCAAAGAACTGATTCCGGGAGAAACGGCAGCCGTGACCTGCAGGATCATAAACAGTCCGTCCGCAAGGAAGACAAGCCGCCTTTCGATCCTTACGGTAAATGCTGCCGATGATACGGGAATGATCGGATTTACGTTCTTCAACATGCCGTTCCTCAGTAAGCTTTTTAAGCCGGGAATGGTCTTCGTTTTTCGCGGAACGGTTCAGACAAAGGGCCCATCCTTTCTCATGGAACAGCCTAAGTTTTATTCTCCTGACGAGTATCACAAGATCTCGGGTATGCTGATGCCACGGTACTCCCTGACAAAGGGACTGACGAATCAAGCCATCCAAAAGGCGCTTAAAACCATTTGGAAGGACTACGCGTTTGAGGAAGAATGGCTTCCGGAGGACTTGCTTCAGGAGGCTGCCATACCGGAAGCGGAGCCGGCATTGTACGAGATTCATTTTCCCCAGGAAGAGGAGTCTGCGTTGTTTGCAAGAAGAAGACTGGTCTTCGAGGAGTTTTTTACCTTTTTACTCCAGCTTCGTAAGAACAAGGATGATGCCGCAACCATTCCCAATGAATGGCCCATGATCGAGACAGCAGATACTGTTAGATACGTAGACGCATTGCCTTTTCGTCTGACGAAGGGCCAAAAACAGGCATGGCAGGAGATCCGGCAAGACTTGGAAGGCCCGCAGTGCATGAACCGTCTGATCCAGGGTGACGTGGGTTCCGGTAAGACAATCGTGGCATTTTTGGCACTTTTAATGACCGTTGCAAACGGTTATCAGGGTGCCCTTATGGCACCGACGGAAGTTCTTGCGGTGCAGCATTTTGAAAACGTGAAAAAAGACGTGGAGAAATATGGTCTTGCCTTTAAGCCCGTTCTCTTGGTTGGCTCCATGACGGCAAAGGAAAAGAAATTGCAATACGAAAAGATCGCATCAGGGGAAGCTAACCTGATCATTGGCACACATGCGCTGATCCAAGAGAAAGTGACCTATCACAAGCTGGCGTTAGTTGTCACGGACGAGCAACACAGATTTGGGGTTCGTCAGAGGGAAACCTTTGCGGGAAAAGGATTGCAACCCCACGTGCTTGTCATGAGCGCAACGCCGATCCCGAGAACGTTGGCGATCATCTTGTACGGAGATCTCCAGATCTCGCTGATCAAAGACATGCCGGTGGGACGACTGCCCATCAAAAACTGTGTCGTCAACACCCATTTTAGGCCCAAAGCCTATGAATTTATTACAAATCAGCTATCCCAGGGGCATCAGGCTTACGTGATCTGTCCTCAGGTAGAAGAGGGAGAACTGGATGATGCGGAAAACGTGGTGGATTATGCCGAAAAACTAAGGGCAGCATTACCGCCCAGCGTTGTCGTGGAATATCTGCACGGCAAGATGAAACCCGCTGACAAAAACCGGATCATGGAAGATTTCGCATTGAAAAACATCGACGTTCTGGTGTCGACGACCGTGATCGAGGTAGGCATTAACGTTCCGAATGCGACGGTCATGATGGTTGAAAATGCCGAAAGATTTGGCCTTGCGCAGCTTCATCAGCTTAGAGGACGCGTAGGCAGGGGAGAAGCGCAGAGCTATTGCATCTTTATCAGCACGAACGAATCCAAAGAAACCATGAAAAGGTTAGAGATCCTGAATACGTCAAACGATGGCTTTTTTATTGCGTCCGAGGATCTGAAGCTGCGTGGCCCGGGAGATTTGTTTGGCATTAGGCAAAGCGGTGAATTTGCCTTTAAAATTGGTGACGTATATGCTGACGCAGAACTCCTAAAATTGACGTCGGAAATGGTAGATGACTTGATCAAAAAGGATCCCGGGTTAAACCATCCGGAACACGCCAGGTTAAAGGCTCATCTTAGCCTTGGCAACACGAATTCTGTTGACTTTAGGACTATTTAAGTGTAACATGACTTTATTATAGCAAAAGAGCGAAAGGCAGATTCAAATGAGCAAGATAGCAGTAGTCACGGACAGCAACAGTGGCATTACCCAAAAGGAAGCAAAGGAGCTTGGGCTTTACGTGCTTCCCATGCCCTTTATGATTGGTGACGATACCTATTATGAAGACGTAAACCTTACGCAGGAGCAATTTTATGAATTGCTTCTTGGCGGTGAAAGCATATCCACCAGTCAGCCCTCGCCGGAAGAGGTTTGCAAGCTTTGGGACTCCTTGCTACAGGAATATGATGAGATCGTGCATATCCCCATGAGCAGCGGACTTTCCGGATCCTGCCAAAGCGCATACTTCCTTGCACAGGAATATGACGATAAGGTTCAGGTGGTGGACAATCAAAGAATTTCCGTTACCCAGCGCCAATCCTGTCTTGATGCATTAGAGCTAGTAAAACAGGGCAAGGACGCAAAATACGTTAAAGAGTTTTTGGAAGCGGATAAGTTCAACAGCAGTATTTACATTATGCTGGATACCCTGCAGTATCTGAAAAAGGGCGGGCGCATCACTCCCGCAGCTGCCGCCATCGGCACGCTCCTTAAGATCAAACCCGTTTTGCAGATCCAGGGAGAAAAGCTGGATGCCTTCTCCAAGGCACGAACCGTGTCCCAAGGAAAATCCGTCATGATGAATGCCATCAAAAATGACGTGGAAACCCGTTTCGGAGGCATTTTACCCGCGCCCGGCGGCGTATGGCTTGAGATCGCGCATACCCAGAATCTGGAGGCAGCGATGGAATTAAAAGAAGAGCTCTTGCAGGTTTTCCCGGGATATGACGTGTATATTGCTCCCTTGTCCCTGAGCGTATCCTGCCACATCGGTCCTGGAGCCCTGGCAATAGCGTGTTGTAAGAAAATCTCTTTGTAAATTGAATAGAGTGAACGCAGGGCGCGTCTGGCTTAACCGGGCGCGTCCTTTTTATATTTTACTACTATATTTAGTACTTTTTCCTTTGCAAAAACTCAATATCTATGGTAGAATAACTTTATATTGGGTTATTAGGAGGAATTTCAGGAAAATGGCTGACGCAAATCAGTATGGTGCTTCCAGCATAACCGTGTTAGAGGGCTTGGAAGCGGTCCGAAAGCGCCCTGGCATGTATATTGGCAGCGTATCCACAAAGGGTCTCAATCACCTCGTTTATGAGATCCTGGATAACTCCGTGGATGAGCATTTGGCAGGATATTGCACCGAGATCAAGGTGACGCTGGAGGCAGACGGTTCCGCAACGGTATCGGACAATGGACGCGGCATTCCCGTCGGGATGCACGAAAAAGGCATTAGTGCCGAACGTCTTGTGTTTACCACGCTCCATGCCGGCGGAAAGTTTGACAATACTGCATATAAGACCAGCGGTGGTTTGCATGGCGTTGGTTCTTCCGTTGTAAATGCTTTATCTACGCGTCTGAGCGTTCGGGTTAAGCTTGGCGGCTCCATCTATGAAGATACGTATGAGAGAGGCATTCCCACCACGGAACTGATCGGCGGATTACTTCCCGTCGTGGGAAAAACCCGTGAAACGGGTACGACCATCAATTTCCTGCCGGATGACACGATCTTTGATCATACGAGGTTTAAGGAAGATGAGATCAAGAGCCGTTTGCACGAAACGGCATATCTGAATCCGGGCCTTACCATCATTTATGAGGACAAACGTCCCGGAACGGCAGAGCAGGTTTCTTATCATGAGGCGGAAGGCATTATCGGCTTCATCAAGGACATGAACAAGACGAAGGAGACCATTCACGACGTCATTTATTTTTCCGGCGAGAGTGAGGGGATTTCCGTTGAAGTGGCATTCCAGTACGTGAATGAATTCCATGAGAACGTGCTGGGATTCTGTAATAACATTTATAACTCCGAGGGCGGTACGCACCTGACCGGATTTAAGACCATGTTCACCACCGTCATCAACAACTATGCAAGGGAGCTTGGCGTCTTAAAGGAAAAGGACGTGAACTTTACCGGCGCGGACGTAAGAAACGGCATGACTGCCGTTGTTTCGATCAAGCATCCCGACCCCAGATTTGAAGGTCAGACAAAGACGAAGCTTGACAATCAGGATGCCGCAAAGGTAGTCAGCAAGATCACGGGCGACGAGGTCGTTCATTTCTTTGACAGAAACCTGGAGACCTTAAAGAGCGTGATCGGTTGTGCGGAAAAGGCTGCAAAGATCCGTAAGACGGAAGAAAAAGCCAAGACCAACATGCTGACCAAGCAGAAATATTCCTTTGATTCCAACGGCAAGCTTGCCAACTGTGAGTCCAAGGATCCTTCTAAGTGCGAGATCTTTATCGTGGAAGGTGATTCCGCGGGAGGCAGTGCCAAAACTGCAAGAAACCGCATGTATCAGGCAATCTTGCCCATCCGCGGTAAGATTCTGAACGTGGAGAAGGCCAGCATTGACAAGATCCTTGCAAACGCCGAGATCAAAACCATGATCAATGCTTTTGGATGTGGATTTTCGGAGGGTTACGGTAATGATTTTGACATCAGCAAGCTTCGCTATGACAAGATCATCATCATGGCCGATGCCGACGTGGACGGCGCGCACATTTCAACACTTTTGCTGACGCTGTTTTATCGCTTTATGCCGGAACTCATCTTTGAAGGTCACGTCTACATCGCCATGCCGCCCCTGTACAAGGCAATGCCCAGCAAGGGGGAAGAGCAGTATCTCTATGATGACAAGGCTCTTGAAAAGTACCGTAAGACTCATAAGGGCCCCTTTACCCTGCAGCGATACAAAGGTTTGGGTGAGATGGATGCCCAACAGCTTTGGGAGACGACCCTGGATCCCGAAACCCGCATGATGAAGCAGGTGGAGATCGAAGACGCCAGAATGGCCAGTGAGATCACGGAACTGTTAATGGGTACGGAAGTTCCGCCCCGGAAAGCATACATTTATGACCATGCGAGGGACGCGGCTCTTGACATTTAAACGAACAACGCATAGAAATGGCAGGTAATTTCAGTGAACCAGAATGATCGCATTATCAAAACGGAATACTCCGAGGAGATGCAAAAATCCTTTATCGATTACGCCATGAGCGTCATCATTGCCAGAGCGCTTCCCGACGTCCGGGATGGATTAAAACCCGTACAGAGAAGAACGCTCTATGACATGCATGAGCTCGGGATCCGCTATGACAGGCCTTATCGTAAGAGCGCGAGAATCGTCGGCGATACCATGGGTAAATATCATCCTCACGGCGACAGCTCCATTTATGAAGCCCTTGTCAACATGAGCCAGGATTTCAAAAAGGGAATGGCGCTGATCGACGGCCACGGAAACTTTGGCAACATTGAGGGAGACGGCGCCGCAGCAATGCGTTATACCGAGGCGAGACTCCAGAAGGTAACCCAGGAGGCTTTTCTGGCTGACCTTGACAAAGACGTGGTGGATTTCATGCCGAACTTTGATGAGACGGAGAAGGAACCCACCGTTCTGCCTGTTAAGATCCCGAACATCTTGGTCAATGGCTCTGACGGCATTGCCGTCGGCATGGTGACTAGCATTCCGCCCCATAATCTGTGCGAAGTGATCGATGCCACAAAGGCATATCTGAATGACGAAAACATTACCACTAGGGAATTGATGAAATATATCAAGGGTCCGGATTTTCCCACCGGTGGCATTGTGATCAACCAGGATGAATTATTGGAGATTTACGAGACCGGAACCGGAAAGATCAAGATCCGCGGCAAGGTGGAATTCGAAAAGACAAAGGGCGGCAAGACCAACGTAGTCATCACGGAGATCCCTTATCCCATGATCGGCGCGAACATTTCCAAGTTCCTGCTTGACGTGGCAGCCCTTGCGGAATCCAAGAAAACCCAGGACGTGGTTGACATTTCGAACCAAAGCTCCAAGGAAGGCATCCGCATCGTGATCGAGCTTCGCAAGGATGCAGACGCGGAGAATTTTGTCAACATGCTCTACAAAAAGACTAGACTCGAGGATACCTTTGGCGTCAACATGCTCGCCATTCACGAAGGACGTCCCGAGACCATGAGTCTTCGTCAGGTCATCAAGGCCAACGTAGACTTCCAGTTCCAGATCGCAACCAGAAAGTATACGAACCTTCTGGCGAAGGAGCTTGAAAAGAAAGAGATCCAGGAAGGTCTGATCAAGGCGTGCAACGTGATCGACCTTATCATTGAGATCCTAAGGGGATCCAAGGACCGGGCCATGGCAAAGGCCTGCCTGGTAGAGGGTAAGATTGACGGCATCAGGTTCCGTTCCAAGGAATCCAAGATCATGGCAACCCAGCTGATGTTTACTGAAAAGCAGGCAAATGCCATTCTGGAAATGCGCCTGTACAAGTTGATCGGCCTTGAGATCG
Organism: uncultured Lachnospiraceae bacterium; assembly: GCA_946414885.1. GTDB lineage: Bacteria > Bacillota > Clostridia > Lachnospirales > Lachnospiraceae > Acetatifactor. The sequence goes on along the minus strand of CAMKQH010000004.1, from coordinate 108,453 downwards.
AGGCGCTGATCGCTGAGCACGAAGAGACGCTTGCCAATATTTACCGCTACGAGGACATCCTTGACCGCAGGGATTCCATGAGTCAGGTGATCATCAGCGAGCTTGAAGGCTTTAAGAGAGAGTACGGCAGAAAACGCCGCACCGTCATTGAAAATGGCCAGGAGGCCGTATATAAAGAAAAAGAGATTGAAGAGACGGACGTATACTTCCTGATGGACCGCTTCGGATATGCGAAGACCATTGACGTTGCAACCTACGAGAGAAACAAGGAAGCAGCGGATACGGAGTTTAAATACGTATTCCAGTGTAAGAACGTGGGGAAGGTATGTTTGTTTACCAATACCGGCCAGATGCATACCATCAAGGTGATGGACGTTCCTGCCGGCAAGCTTCGCGACAAGGGCATTCCCATCGATAACGTGAGCAACTTCAACTCTAAAGAGGAAACCATCGTTTGCCTGGCGTCCCAGACGGACTTGAATCTCTGCGAATTGATCTTTGTGACGAAGATGAGCATGATGAAGCTTGTTGACGGCGGTGAGTTCGACGTACGGAGCCGCACGGTTGCCGCGACGAAGCTTTTGGACGGCGACGAGGTTGTCAGCGTTCAGCCCTTAAAGGATCAGAAAAACATTGTTTTGCAGACGAAGGAAGGCTATTTCCTCCGGTTCCCCGTGGAACAGATCCCTGCAAAGAAAAAGACGGCCGTGGGCGTTCGCGGCATGAAGCTTGGCCCGAAGGATTCCGTGGAAGAGGTATATTTCACAAGAAATGCGGTGGAAACCAGCATTGAGTGGCACGGAAAGAACCTTGTCCTAAACGGGATCAAGCTTGGATCAAGGGATTCCAAGGGCGTAAAGGTTAGAAACTGATTTGTGACGTTGGAAGGAGAGATTAGAATTGAGAGTAATTGCAGGAACGGCCAGAAGCATGCCGCTTCGCACGCCGGAAGGACTGGATACGCGTCCTACGACGGACAGGATAAAGGAAACCTTGTTTAACATCTTGCAGGCTGACGTCCCCGGAAGCGTTTTCGTGGATTTGTTTTCGGGAAGCGGCGCCATCGGAATTGAAGCGATCAGCAGAGGCGCAAAGAAAGCTTATTTTGTTGAAAATGCAGCGGCTCCCTTACAGTGCATCACGCAAAATCTTTTGTTTACGAAATTTGTAGACCGTGCTATAGTGATAAAGCAGGATGCCGTGGCAGCCCTTTCTTCCATTCATGAAAAGCACGTGGACGTGATCTTTATGGATGCACCCTATGAGCAGGGCCATGACAAGAGGGTATTGGCTGCCCTGGCCACCATGCCCTACGTGGACGAGGAAACGCTGATCATCGTGGAAGAATCCTTGCATACAGACTTTTCTTACGCTTCGGATCTTGGATTTGAGGTCGTTCGCGAAAAGAAATATAAGACGAATCAGCACGTCTTTCTCAGAAAAAAATCTTAAATGAACCGACGGCAGGAAACCGTTGGATTTGGGAGGTAGTAACATGATCAGAGCCGTTTATCCCGGTAGTTTTGACCCCATGACCTTTGGACATCTCGACGTCATCAAGAGAGCATCGGCCATGTTTGACGAACTGATTGTCAGTGTTTTGAACAATAAAGAAAAAAATGCTTTGTTTTCTGTGGAGGAACGTGTTAATATATTAAAGGAGGCCACGAAGGACCTGCCAAACGTAAAGGTTGACAGTTTCAGCGGACTCCTCATTAATTATGCCGCAAGTAAGGACATCCACGTTGCCGTTAGGGGACTGCGTGCAGTAACGGACTTTGAGTACGAACTGCAGCTCGCTCAGACGAACAGGCAGCTTTCTCACGAGAAACTGGATACGGTGTTTTTAACAACCAGCTTGGAATATGCGTACCTTAGCTCTTCAGGTGTTAAAGAAATCGCTTATTTTGGCGGAGACGTAAGTCCCTGCGTACCTGAGTTTGTAGCAAAGCTGATGCGCGAGAAATTTGAGGGAAGGGCGTAACGAGAAATGAACAGCATTAATAAGATTGAACAAGTCATTACCGACATTGAAAACTATCTTGCAACCAGCAAGAATCGCTTGTTTTCCAGCACTGACGTAATCGTAAACCGCGAAGAGATGGAAGAAATGCTTGCAGAACTTCGCCGCAAGACGCCCGATGAGATCAAGCAATATCAGAAGATCATCGCAAACAAGGACGCCATTCTTGCCGACGCTGCGGACCGCGCCCAGGCAATGAAGGCAGAAGCGGAACAGCAGGCAAGGGCTTTGCTTGAGCAGGCAGCCGTGGAACACAATCAGATGATCAGCGAACACGAGATCATGCTCCGCGCACACGCTCGCGCTGATGAGTTTGTTAATATGGCAGTTAATAAGGCACAGGGCATCATCGACAATGCGACCATAGAGGCAAACAATCTGAAGGATGCTGCAAACCAGTACATGAACGACGTACTTGAGCACCTGTCTAAGATCATTGAATCCGCAAGCCAGTCTGCCACCAATAACTACAACAGAAGCATGCAGAGTACCCAGGACGGATACAATAAGCTGATCCAGTCCCTGAACGAATACCAGAACGTGATCCAAGAGAACATCAAGCAGCTCAATCCTGACAGTGAACCTGCCGAAAAGGATGCGGAGCCGGAAGAAAAACCTGAAGAAGAATAAGTCATTTTAGATGATAAACCAGTTTTCTCTTGAAAGCTGGTTTATCTTGTAGATGGAGAAAAGGAGAATGCCGTGAGAAAACGAAAAAATCTATGGATTGCTTATGAAACAGCATTTCTTAGCTTCTTAATCCTGTTAAACTGCATGCCGTGGAAGGTTTTCGCCGCGCCCCGGATCCAAAAGACGAAATCCCCGGTCATTATCATGATCGATCCCGGACACGGCGGTGATAATGAAGGAACGAAGGAAGGCTTCATTCTTGAAAAAGAGATGAACATGATAACTGCCCAAGTGATGAAAGAGGAGTTATCTAATTTCGAGGGCATTGAAGTTTATATGACCAGGGACGGCGATTACGACTTGAGCCTTAAGGATCGCGCAAAGGCTGCCGAGAGCGTACATGCGGATTTCCTGATCAGCATTCACTACAATGCCTCGGAGTCTCACGCGCTCTATGGCAGTGAAGCATGGATCTCCTTAAACCAGGAGTATCACAACCAAGGTTATCAGTTAGGAACCATGTTCCTTCGCGAATATCGCGAGATGGGGCTTATGCTTCGCGGGATAAAGACCAGACGTCACAGCAAGGGCAATGATTATTATGGCGTGCTTCGCGAGTCCGTTAACCTTGGGATCCCGGCGATCATTGTGGAGCACTGTCACGTGGATCATAAAAATGACAGATCCTTCTGTGATTCAAAGGAAGATCTGGAAGAGTTCGGAAGGGCGGATGCCAGGGCGGTTGCAAAGTATTTTGGATTAAAGAGTTCCAAGCTTGGAATCGATTACTCCCAGGAAGCAGAGACGCTTCCCGAAGTGATCCCGGGAACGCTGGTGCCCAGGGCAACCCAGGATACGACGGCCCCGGAATTGTGCCACGTTGCATTAAATTCCGCGAAATTTGATGAGGATAAGGTAAGCCTCACCGTAAGTGCAAGAGATCCGGAATCCAATCTTGCATATTATACTTACAGTTTTGACGGCGGAGAAACCTATACTGATACGATCCCTTGGCCGGAAGGAGACATCCTGACGGGTGAGTTTGAGGGCTCCTTTACGATTGAATTAGACGTTCCGGACGGGACGATCCCGGAAATCTGTTTCCGCGCGGTAAATCCCTATGATCTAGATTGCGCGAGCAACGTCATTACTTTTAATCAGACATTTGCGAAACCCGTAGTGGAAGATACGCCGGAGCCCTCTTTTGAGGATGCAACGGAAAAGGTGACTGCCCCTGCAGAGAAAATAGCAGAACAGGAATCGCACGTGACCGCGATCTTATTGACTTGCATCGTCGTGGTTGCCACTTTATTCGTATTCTTCCTGATCGCTTACCTGATTCATGCCAGGAAGCATTCAAAATCCGGAAAATCGAAATAATGCATAGTACCATGCCAGGGAAATTGCAGTCAATATTATCTTGTGAATGACGTATTCCCCCATGGCATCCGTCAGATCCGTATGGCTTAAGGCCGCATGCGTCTGTGCAATGCAGGATAGCCCGCCAAAGGTTGCCGCACAAAGACACAGGATCGGGCTTCTTCCCTTCATGGTATTTAAGCCAGTCGTCACCTCCAACAACAAACCCAGTATAGGCTGAGGTTTTTGAAGGATTAAGTGAGGAAACAGATTTAAAAGGCAAAAGAAGGCTAAATAGCCTCCAAGAATGATGACTGCATGCGTGGCGCTCTCAATCGATTCCCGAAGGGCAGTGCCAAACGGCATGGCAGATTTAGGTTTTGAATAGTTTCGTGCATCAATGTTTTCGAGCGAATTAAGCTCTTTAGCTTTATGCCTCAGTGAAATAATCCTTAATATCCATCCGTAGATAAGCGGAAGACCGTAAAACCCTAAAAGATAGGGAAGCATTCGTTTTATCCCCAGCATGGGAAAGAGAACACCCATTACGTAGGCGGGACTTAAATTATTGCAAAAGGCAAGAAGCCATCTGCCATCTCTTTTTGTGAGACGTCCTCTCTCATACAGCTCGGCGATCGTCCTGGCCCCCATGGGAAAACCGCAAAGAAATCCCTCCAGCATAACATAACATGCAGCAGAAGATGCATGGTACAAACGCCCTAAAAGGGGCTTAAACGCCTTTGAAACGCGTTCGGCGAGTTCCAGCCTTATGATGAGCCCGGAAAGCACCATAAAGGGAAATAAGGCTGGCAGGGCGCGAGTTGCCCAAACGTTAAGACCTTCCAGAACGTACGAGCCCGCCAAGCTTGAATTAGACAGAAGACCTAACAATAATCCTAAAAAGACGCAGACGCGGATCATGGCAATTCCTCTTGATCAATCAATAATGGCTATGCCGCATCTTGGTCTTTCATGCAATATCAATACGAAAAAAGGAACTGAAAACAAGTGAGACTTGATAAATATCTGGCACAACTAAATATCGGTACGAGAAGCCAGGCAAAGGAACTGATCAGGAAAAAGCAGGTATGCGTCAACGATCAGGTTGTCACCAGCCCGGAGCATGCCGTTGATCCCGAAAAGGATCAGGTAACCTGTCAGGGGAAAAAACTTTGCTATTCTCAATATGAATATTATCTGTTAAACAAACCGGCAGGCGTCGTGTCTGCGACCAAGGATGCGCTTTCCGAAACCGTTCTGAGCCTTTTGCCAAAGGAGCATGCCAGGGATCTATTTCCCGTTGGCAGGCTGGACAAGGATACGGAAGGGCTTCTTTTGATCACGAATGACGGAGCCCTTGCCCATCAACTGTTATCCCCCAAAAAGCACGTGGCAAAGACCTATTTGGTGAGAATCCGGCAGCCGCTTTCAGACGATGACGTTAAGCGTCTGGAGGAAGGCCTTGACATTGGAGATGAAGAATTGACCAAACCCGCCCTTGTGACAAGGATTTACGATCCAGACAAGGAGGGAAACTGGATCCACCTTACGATCAGTGAAGGACGGTTTCATCAAGTAAAGAGAATGCTGGAAGCCATTGGCAATGAAGTTGCTTACCTGAAACGCATCCGATTTGGCGCATTGTCCCTTGGCCGTGACTTGGAAAGCGGTGAGTGCAGGAAGCTAACCGATGACGAGGTCGCTCTTTTGAAAAACACCAAGGAAGTCGCTGCGAAAAAGAAAGCATTGCTTCAGGGAAAGAAGGCCGTCATCTTTGACCTTGACGGATCCCTTGTGGATTCCATGTGGCTTTGGGGAGAGATCGACGTGGAGTATCTCGCGCGCTTTCAGATCTACTTGGAAAGCCATGATGAGCTTCGACGCAACATCGAAGGCATGAGTTTTCACGAGACTGCCGTCTATTTCCAGGAATTCTTTCATCTTCCGGATTCCATCGAAAAGATGAAGGACGATTGGAATCAAATGGCTTGGGATAAATATGAGAATGAAGTACCGTTAAAACCAGGCGTCATTGATTTCTTAGAAGGATGCAGGCGGGCCGGACTTAAGCTTGGAATCGCCACAAGCAACTCCAGGGAATTGGTGGAAAACGTGCTTAAGGTACATAAGGTGGATCAGTGCTTTTCTTCCATCGTGACGGGAAGCGAAGTGACAAAAGGGAAACCTGCGCCGGACGTATACCTCGCCGCAGCGGGGCAACTTGGAGTGGATCCGTCGGAATGTCTTGTGTTTGAGGACATCATTCCCGGACTCATGGCGGGAAAAAATGCCGGAATGACCATCTGCGCCGTTTCGGATCCATATTCGGCCGGAACTTGGGAAGAAAAGCTGGAACTGGCAAATTATGCCATTCATGATTATTTCGATTTTTTTGATTTTTAATTGCACGTAAGGAGGCTGTTTATGAACGTTGCCATCATCACCGGTGCCTCTTCCGGCATGGGGAAAGAATTTGCCCTTCAGATGGATTGTCATTTTAAGAATATCGAAGAATTCTGGCTTGTGGCGCGGAGGGAAGAGGAATTAAACGAACTTGCATCCTGTCTTCAGCACAAATGCCGCATATTTGCCATGGACGTAACCATGGCCGGACAGCTGCAGCGCCTGGAATATGCCGCGAGACTGGAAAATGCCAAGGTTTGCATGTTGGTACAATGCGCCGGATATGGCATTATGGGGCCTTTTGAGACGGTGCCGGTAAAAGATTGCACGGGCATGATCCGGTTAAACTGTGAGGCTCTTACGGAGCTTACAAGCCGCATGCTGCCTTATCTTCGTGAAAATGCCAGGATCATTATGCTGGCTTCCGTGGCGGCATTTTTGCCACAACAGGATTTTGCCGTTTATGCTGCAAGCAAATCCTACGTATTAAGCTTTTCCAGGGCACTTGCAAGGGAGCTGAAGAAGAAAAACGTCTACGTAACCGCAGTTTGTCCCGGACCCGTAGACACGCCCTTTTTTGACGTTGCGGAAAAGAACGGATCAACGCTTGCGATCAAGAAATATTTTATGGCCCGGCCGGAAGCCGTTGTTGCAAAGGCTTTGCGTGATTCTTATCATAAAAAAGAATTATCGGTTTACGGGACTTCCATGAACGCGCTTTTAATAGGAACCAAACTTCTTCCGCACGGCATTTTCCTGAACGTCGCCGGCAGGATGAAGAAAGCAGGTGAAGAATGAGCATTGTCAGGGTGTTTTCCGGGGAAGCCTGGAAGGGAACAAAGAATTACTTAAATACCCAGCGCAAATATGAGATCATAAGAACGATTCTGTTTTTTGCCGTCTCCGGAGCGATCTTTGCCATGGGTTGGATCACGACGGGAAGCAGAATGAACCTATTGACCGTTGTAGCCGTACTGGGCATGCTGCCCGCAAGCAAATCCCTGGTCAGCGTGATCATGTTTTGCAGGTATTCCAGCCTTTCGAAGGATGCCGCAGAAAAGATCGAAGCGCACGTTGGGGAGTTGACCAATTTGTTCGACCGCGTGTTTACGGGAGACAGCCAAAATTTCAACATTGGGCATTTGACCATCAAGGGCAATTCCGTATGCGGTTATAGCGAGGACCCCAAGTTTGACGAGAAAAAGTTCTATGAACACGTGGATAAATTTCTCAAGGCAGATTCTTATAAAAGCGTGAAAGTAAAGGTGTTTTTGGACCTCAAAAAATATGTTGACCGGTTGGATCAAATGCAAGAGTTGGCCTGTGACGAGTCAAATACCAAGGGGATAGCTGACACCCTAAAGAGCGTTAGCCTATAACATGCAGGAATTAAGGATAGGACCCAATGAGGCGGGTCAAAGATTGGACAAATATTTACATAAGGCATTGCCGGAGGCGCCTAACAGCCTGCTGTACCAGCAGCTTCGGAAGAAGAACCTGACGCTTAACAAAAAGAAAGCGGAAGGAAAGGAGATCCTGAAGGAAGGCGACGTCATCCAATGTTTTTTTTCGCAGGAAACATTTGAAAAGTTTTCCGGGCGAAGTGATCTTTCTGACAGGATTCAAGTTTACCGTGATGCCTACAAAAAGCTTCATGGGATTGAAATCTTATATGAGGATGAAAATTTCGTATTTTTAAATAAACCGGTTGGCATTCTTTCCCAAAAAGCAAACCAGCAGGATCTTAGCCTTAATGAATGGTTGATCGGCTATCTTTTGGAAAACGGAAAGCTGAAAGAAAAGGAATTGGAGACTTTCTGTCCTTCCGTCTGCAACAGGCTTGACAGAAATACCAGCGGCATCGTCCTTTGCGGAAAGTCCCTGACGGGATTACAGGCCTTGAGCGCGCTCCTAAAAGGACGGGGCATGGAAAAGTATTATCATTGCATCTGCATGGGCAGGCTCCGGGAAGAAAAGACCATTGAAGGATTCTTGATCAAGGATGAAAAAGAAAACCGAGTCATGATCTTAAAAGAGGTGGCAGACGGAGCCTCGCCGATCCTTACGAGATACGTTCCGATCGAAAGCAGCCAGAATCATACTCTTTTGGAAGTAGAACTGATCACGGGGAAAACCCATCAGATCCGCGCACATTTGGCTTCCATGGGACATCCCATCCTTGGAGATTCCAAATATGGCAGAACTGTTTTTGACCAAGTGAAACTTGCCGGCATTCATCCAAAGAGCCAGTTATTGCATGCCCATCACGTTTGCTTTCCTTCTAAGGAAGAAGCAGAAGACCAGTGGCCGGAGTTTGCAGGCGCACTAAATCTTTTATTTGGCAAAACCATTACGGCACCGGAACCAAAAGAATTTCAAAAGATCAGGGACGTTTTGTTTTCTAAACGCGTCATTGTTGACGAGAGGCACAATGGCTAACGCAAATTAAGACACTTATATGGGAGATTGTTATGGCAACCTGGAATTCCAGAGGTCTCCGGGGTTCAACCCTGGAGGAAATGATCAACCGGACAAATGAAAAATACGACGAAATGGGCCTTGCGCTGATCCAAAAGATCCCGACGCCCATTACCCCCGTAAAGATGGATCCCGGAAAGAACCAGATTACTCTTGCTTATTTTGATCAGAAGAGTACCGTGGATTACGTCGGATGCGTGCAGGGGATACCCGTATGCTTTGACGCAAAGGAATGTGCGGTAGATACCTTCTCCCTCCAAAACATTCACGCGCATCAGGTGGAATTCATGGGGAAATTTGAAAAGCAGGGCGGCATCGCCTTCTTTTTGATCTATTATTCCCATAAGGACGTGTTATATTACTTACCTTATGAGATGCTGAAATACTTTTGGGACCGGGCACAAGAGGGCGGAAGAAAAAGTTTTCGCTATGATGAATTAAATCCGGCCTACGTGCTTCCCAAGATTCACGGGATTCTCGTGCCTTATCTCGAGGGCATGAAAATTGATCTGGAAGACCGTGACGGCGTGGAAGAGCCTTAAAAATTCTTTTTAGAATTGGCTTGACAAGGACATTTTCGTATGGTAGTATGGTAGCACGCTACCACGCTAAAGTATCTAAAGCAAGGAATTGGCATTTGGCAGGAGTTGATAAAATGAACCAGAGACTATTGCATACGCCGGAAGGCGTAAGAGACGTATATGGAAAAGAATATGAAAGAAAGCTTGAGACGGAAAACCGTTTGCATTCCCTGATCGCAAGCTATGGATATGAGGACATTCAGACGCCGACCTTTGAATACTTCGACGTATTTTCCAAGGAAATCGGCACGACGCCCAGCAAGGAATTATATAAATTCTTTGACAAGGAAGGGAACACCCTTGTGCTTCGTCCTGATTTTACGCCTTCCATCGCAAGATGTGCCGCAAAGTATTTCATGGAGGAGACAAGACCCATTCGCTTTTCCTATAAGGGAAATACCTTTACGAACACTTCCAATCTGCAGGGAAAGCTGAAGGAAGTTACGCAGATGGGCGTAGAACTTATCGGAGATCCTTCCGTGGAAGCGGACGGAGAGATGATCGCTCTCGTTGTGGAATCCTTAAAGGCTGCCGGCGTAAAGGAATTTCAGGTTAGCATCGGACAGGTGGAATACTTTAAGGGACTTTGCCAGGAGGCTGGTCTTGACGAAGAGACGGAGATGGATCTTCGTGCATGCATTTCGGGAAAGAATTTTTTTGCAGCGCAGGAGCTTTTGAAGGAGCGCAACGTTGCAGATCCTTACCGTGAGGTGCTTCTCAAGGTGGCTGATCTCTTTAACAGCATGAATTCCCTGGAAGACGCGAAAAAACTGGTTCACAACGACCGTTCCCTTGCCGCGATCGAAAGACTGGAAAAGCTGGACGCAGTGCTAAAGCTTTACGGCGTTGAGGAGCACGTCTCCTATGATCTTGGCATGCTGAGCAAATATAATTATTACACTGGCGTGATCTTTAAGGCATATACTTATGGCGTTGGAAATGCCGTGATCACCGGAGGAAGATATAATACGTTGCTTTCCCGATTTGGAAAGGATGCACCGGCCATCGGATTTGCCATCGTGATCGATGACGTGCTGGAGGCACTTTCCAGACAAAAGGGTGAGATACCCACAAAGACGGTACAGGCGATCTATTATGATCCCGCGGTTTGCGGTGATTTTGAAAAAGCCTTAAGGGAAGCGACCGGGCTTCGTTCCCAGGGCGTAAACGTGGCCTTGCTTGCAAAGGGAAGCGAAGAAGGAAAGGACGTAAACAAATGATGGACGGAAAATTTAACGACGAGAGATATTTAACCTTCGCCCTCGGGAAAGGCCGTCTTGCAAATAAGACGCTGGAAGTGCTGGAACAGATCGGCATTACCTGTGAGGAGATGAAGGATAAAAACTCCAGAAAGCTTATTTTTGTCAATGAAGAATTGAAGATGAAGTTCTTTTTGGCAAAGGGTCCCGACGTTCCTACTTACGTGGAACTTGGCAGTGCGGACGTGGGCGTTGTGGGTTATGACACGGTTCTTGAGGAAAACCGCAACGTTTATGAAGTTTTGGACCTGGGCTTTGGAAAATGCAGAATGTGCGTATGCGGGCCTGCCAGTGCAAGAGAATTGTTATTGCACCATGAAAGAATCCGCGTGGCCAGCAAATATCCCAACATTGCAAAGGATTATTTCTACAACAAGAAGCATCAGACGGTTGACATTATTAAGTTAAACGGTTCCGTTGAGCTCGGACCTTTGGTTCAGCTTTCGGACGTGATCGTTGACATCGTTGAGACGGGATCGACCTTAAAGGAAAACGGTCTTGAAGTGCTCGAGGAGGTATGTCCCTTAAGCGCAAGAATGATCGTCAATCCAGTGAGCATGCAGATGGAAAAAGCGCGCATCCGCGATCTGGTGCTCCGGATCCGTGAATACTTAAGCAAACAGGCATAACGGCGGAAATCCGCTTATCACAAAGAAGAGGGAAAAGACATGAGAATTATAAAACTAACCCAGGAGACCAAAAAGAACATCTTAAATGATCTCCTTAAGAGAAGCCCGAACAATTACGGCAAATTTGAAGCTACCGTGAACGAAATCCTTATGAACGTAAGGGAAAACGGCGATCAGGCAGTATTTGAATACACCAAGAAATTTGACAAATTTGATCTAAATGCAGACAACGTAAAGGTGACCAGGGAAGAGATTGACGCAGCTTACAAGAAGCTTGATCCCGCCTTGATCGAAGTCATCAGGAAATCTGCGGAAAACATTCGCGAATTCCACTCAAAGCAGCTTCGTAACAGCTGGTTTGACGCTAAGCCAGACGGAACGATCCTGGGAATGAAGATCACTGCACTTGAAAAGGTTGGCGTATACGTTCCCGGCGGCAAGGCAGCATATCCCAGCAGCGTTCTCATGAACGTTGTTCCGGCAAAGGTGGCTGGCGTAGATCAGGTGATCATGACAACGCCTCCCGGAGCGGACGGCTCCGTAAATCCCGGAACGCTTGTTGCCGCAGACGTGGCAGGCGTTGACGTGATCTATAAGGTTGGCGGCGCCCAGGCGATCGCAGCCATGGCATATGGCACCAAGAGCATCCCAAAGGTGGATAAGATCACGGGCCCTGGAAACATTTTCGTTGCATTGGCGAAAAAGGCCGTTTACGGTTACGTGAGCATCGATTCCATCGCAGGTCCCAGCGAAATTTTGGTTCTTGCGGATGAGACTGCAAATCCCCGTTACGTGGCGGCAGACCTGCTTTCCCAGGCAGAACATGATGAACTGGCAAGCGCGATTCTGATCACCACTTCCGAGGAATTGGCAAAGAAGGTATCGGATGAGACGGATGCGTTTATTGCAGTATTGGAGCGCAAGGAGATCATTCAGAAATCCCTGGACAATTACGGATACGTTCTCATTGCAGAGTCCATGCAGGACGCAATCGACACCGTAAATGAGATCGCTTCCGAACACTTGGAGATCCTTACGGCAAATCCTTTTGACGTGATGACGAAGATCCGGAATGCCGGAGCTATTTTCCTTGGCGAGTATTCTTCCGAGCCTCTCGGAGACTATTTTGCAGGTCCGAACCACATTCTTCCCACCAACGGAACCGCAAAGTTCTTCTCACCCGTGAACGTGGACGATTTCATCAAGAAAAGCAGCATCATTTCTTATTCCAGGGATGCTTTGAAGAAGGTAAATGAGGACATTCAGCTCTTTGCGAGAAGTGAAGGTCTGACGGCTCACGCCAACAGCATCAAGGTAAGGTTTGAAGACGACAAATAATATTGAACAGGTTATGGAGGGTTCACCATGGGTAACAGAGTTTCTGAAGTGAAGAGAAAGACCAAAGAAACGGATATTTCCATTCGTCTTGATCTTGACGGAACCGGAAAAAGCAGCATCTCTACCGGCATTGGCTTTTTTGACCACATGCTGGAAGGCTTTTCCAAACATGGCTTTTTTGATCTGGATTGCAAAGTGAATGGCGACCTGAACGTTGACGGACATCACACCGTGGAGGATACCGGCATCGTTCTCGGCAAGGCAATCGCGGAAGCCGTTGGCGACAAGAAAGGCATCCGCCGTTATGGCTACTTTATCCTTCCCATGGATGACGCGTTGATTCTCTGTGCCATTGATCTTTGCGGCAGACCCTATTTTAATTTTGAGTGTGAATTCCCTACGGAAAAGGTTGGGGATCTGGAAACGGAATTGGTACGTGAGTTCTTTTATGCGATCAGTTATTCCGCAAGCGTGAATCTGCACGTAAAAATGCTTGCCGGCGTAAATACGCATCATATCATCGAGGCTACCTTTAAGGCCTTTGGAAAGGCTCTTGACGTGGCCACAAGCTATGATGAGAGAGTGACGGACGTTCTTAGCACGAAGGGTGCGTTATAATTTTTTACTGACGAGACGGGAGCAAACATGAAGAAAAGATTTGTAGGTTGCATTTATTTATGGCAGGAGCATGCCGTGAAAAATTTAAATGATCTGGCCATCCGTGAAACGGATCCCCTTCGCCTGGCTAAGTCTTATGATGAAGCAGGCATAGACGAACTGATCATTTTTGATCTTTCAAAGGGAGATCAGGAGCATGAGGCGGCGCTGGATCTGATAAAGGAGATTTGCGCAAACGTTGAGTGCGACGTCATCGGTGCCGGAAACATTAAGCGCATGGAGGACGTGAAAAAGCTTCTTTATGCCGGATGCAAGAAAGTCATCTTAAACTATGAACTGGAAGGAAACGTGGCACTGACACAGGAAGTTTCCCAGAAGTTTGGAAAGGATAAGATCCTGGCTTGCTTTGGAAAGGTGGAGACTATCTTTGACAACCTGAACGTTGCGAATGAATTCCTTTCCGGCCTGGTGCTTTTAAATCCTCATATTATCCGTGAGGTATCTGACATCACAAAGATGCCTTGCCTTGTCTTTATCAATCAGATCGCCTTAAACAAATTCATGGAAATCCTGGAGCAGGATAATGTTTGTGGCATAACTGGCAACACCATTAATGACAACGTGAATGAAATTCCGTCGCTGAAAGAGCTTTGTGAGCAAAACGGCGTTGATATCGAGAAGTTTGAGGCGGCGTATTCCTGGGAGGATTTCAAGAAGGGGCCGGATGGTTTGGTTCCCGTCGTGGTACAGGATTACCGTACCTTGGAAGTGTTGATGGTGGCCTACATGAATGAACAGGCCTATATTGATACCATAAAGACCGGGAAAATGCATTATTACAGCAGATCCCGCCAGTCCCAGTGGCTCAAGGGCGAGACCAGCGGTCATTTCCAGCACGTAAGAAGTCTGACTGCCGACTGTGATCTTGATACGATCCTTGCTAAAGTAAACCAGGTTGGCGTTGCATGCCACACGGGTGCAAGGAGCTGTTTCTTTAACGAGATCGCGAAAAAGGATTATGAAGAAGCAGACAATCCACTGCAGGTATTTGAAGAAGTCTTTGCGGTGATCAAGGACCGGAAGATTCATCCCAAGGAAGGCTCCTATACCAATTACCTGTTTGACAAAGGCATCGACAAGATCCTAAAGAAACTGGGAGAGGAAGCAACGGAGATCGTCATCGCCGCAAAGAATCCGAATCCCAACGAAATCAAGTACGAGATCAGTGATTTCTTATATCACGTAATGGTTCTGATGGCTGAAAAGGGCGTCACCTGGGAAGACATCACTACGGAGCTGGCAAATCGATAACAAAAATATGATCGGGCTTGGGTCAAGCAGACCCAAGCCCTTTTATTTTGTTACGTTTTCGAATAAAACGCTCAATCCCCGGGAAAGAATTTCGTCATAGCGGATCGCCACGTTTTCAAAGACCGTTTGTGCAAGATTTTTTCCAAATGGCAGCACGTCGGTGCGATGGCACAATAAGATCATGCCAAACAAAAGACACGTGATCCATGCCTTTATGCCTTCTGAATTACTTTTTTTCATATGTCTCGTCCTCTTTAAGATTCTTTCAAGAATATGCCGTTGCCGCAGGTCATAGAACTATTGTGCATTAAAGAGTTTTATGGTACAATATAACGTATCCGCAGGCATGATTTTTGCAGAAAGGAACGAAGGGACATGGCAAACAAGGGCAGTAAATTTCATGAGAAATTAGTAGAAAATTTAAGTAAGGTTATTGTTGGCAAGGAAGAAGTTCTTTCCCTTTTGATCACTTCCATGGTGGCGGGAGGTCACGTACTTTTGGAGGACGTTCCCGGAACGGGTAAAACGAAGCTTGCAAAGGCTTTGGCGAAATCCTTTGACCTTCAGTTTTCCAGAATCCAGTTTACGCCGGATCTGCTTCCGACGGACGTCACCGGACTAAACGTTTATGATCCGAAAACTGGGGAATTTGTGATGAAAAAAGGTCCCGTATTTACCAATATTTTGCTAGCCGACGAGATCAATCGCGCAACGCCCAGAACTCAGGCGGGTCTTTTGGAGGTAATGGAAGAGCGTCAGGTTACCATTGACGGACAGACCTTTTTGCCCGGAGATCCCTTCTTTGTCATCGCAACGCAGAACCCCGTGGAAACGGCAGGTACGTTCCCTCTTCCCGAGGCGCAGCTGGACCGTTTCATGATGAAGCTCTCCGTAGGCTTCCCGGCACACGAAGAGGAGATCAACATCCTGTTAAAATACATGGACAGTGATCCGCTTGACACGCTTACCAGCGTCGTAACCGGCGAAGAACTGGAAGCAGTCCGGAAGGAAGCCGCGGCAGTTCACGTTTCTTCTGCCATGTTGGATTACGTTGTCCGCATGACCAGCTCCACGAGAAAGAATAATGACGTGCTTATGGGCGTCAGCCCCAGAGGAACGCTTGCACTCATGCATGCAGCAAAGGCAAGGGCTTGTCTTCTTGGCAGGAACTTTATGATCCCGGATGACGTGAAGGCAGTTGCACAGGCAGTGCTTACCCACAGGATCATTCTTGGATATGGAAAGAGCCAGGATTGCGATAAATTTATTCAATCGGTTGTCAAGGACACGGTTGTTCCTACAGAGGATTTTGAAAAATGATACAAACCATTTTGATCGCCGTGCTCATTCTTGGTGCGTATTATATCCAAAGGAAATATTATCAAACGCACTGGAATGAAAATCTCGACGTAACGGTGAAATTCCTTAATTCTGAAATCGTGGAGCGGCAGGAGGGAAAGCTTCAGATCGTGGTGGAAAACCGCAAAAAGCTTCCTCTTTCCGCACTCATCGTCAGATTTCAGACGGACAAACATTTAACGTTCGACAAGAATAAGGGTTCTGATACCACGGATCAGTTTTACCACAAGGACGTATTTCAGGTAAACCGAGGAGAGCGGATCACGAGAACCCTTCATTTTGTTGGGGCAAAACGAGGATATTATCTGATCAACAACGTAGATCTGACGGGTTATGATCTCTTCATGTCCTATGAGATGCATTCCTCCTTCCATCCTTCGGAATGTATTTACGTGTTGCCAAAACCTTTTGAAAACAAAGAGTTTCAAATGATGCTTCAACAGTTAAACGGTGAGATGCTCACCAAAAGAAATCTCTATGAAGATCCATTTGAGCTTCGCGGCATCAGGGAATATCAGCCCTTTGACAGCATGAAGAGCATCAACTGGAAGGCTACGGCAAAAACCGGGTCCTTCATGGTAAATCAAAAGAATTACACGGCTCCAAAAACAGTACGCATCTTCTTGAACATGGAAGATCCCAGTTATCTGAAGAATTATGAAAACATGGAGCTTTTGATCAGGCTGGCAGCCAGTCTGGTAAAGTATCTTCTGGATCAGGGAATCAAAGTTTCCTTTTACTGTAATGGACCGGACGTCATCACGGGAGAACCGCTGATGAGAAGTGCCGGCAAGGGAAAGAACCAGCAATCGGCGATTCTTCGCGGCCTTGCGCGGGTTTGCGTCGAAAAGGATGCACTTGACTTTGGAAAACTGTTTGCCAAGAAGATCATGATAGATAATGAGAATTCTTATACCTGCTTTATTTCCGCAACCAATACCGAGGCCTTTACGCAGACTATCCGTGAATTTGCGATGCAGGGCGGCGCTTTTTCCTGGTTTTACCCAAATACGGGCGCCTTTCATCCGGAAAAGATACCGGCGCCTTTACATGGCAGCTTAAAAATGATCCGCATATAAAGAAGTGAAAATGATCGAGAGAAAGGAGAGGATGAGATGCGAAGACCAAAGACCATACTGCTTAGGGAATTTTTTGCGGCCATGACCAATCATTGGACGATCTTCCTCTTTGTTCTCTTTTTCCCTGAGATCAGTTCCATCACTGGTCCGGAACTGATCTGCTGGATCCTCTTGGGAACGTTTCCCGTTGTTTTGTTCGTAGCCAGAGAACTTGTGCAAAGCTTCCTCTTGATGCTCGCGTCTTTTGTGGTTTATTTCGGGATCATTTCCGTATTTCCCATGGATTCCGCCTATTTTAAGTCCTATTATCAAATGACTGCCATCTTTTATCTGGCGATGTCAACCATACGGTTCTTCCGGAGAAAGGGAAGCTTTACTTATCCGATCCATCCGGTATTTCCCATGGCGGTGAATTTTATTTTTGCCATGATCGCCCTCGTGACGACACATACTTACGTGGCTTTTTACAGTTACCTGTCCGTCGTGATATCCTCTATGTCTTATTTCATGGCATTCTACGTGGATCAGTATTTTCATTTTACCAGCATCAATGATGAGACTTCTTCCAACATGCCCGACAAAAAGATCTTAATCACCGGCATGGGAGCTGCGACAAAGTATTTATCCCTTTTGATCTTACCGCTGACGATCATTGTCAGCACGACCATTTCAGACGAGTTTTTCCATGGGTTCTTGAATAAGTTTAATGAGATCGCCAGGATCATCCTGCGTTTTCTTGGTAAAATTTTGTTTCGTGAGAAAGTTAACGAACTGGCGTCCGACGGTACGGAATCGGAGCTGACGAATAACTTTTTCCATGCGCAGCCAAATCCTTCCATCTTTTGGCAAATTCTTGAAAAGATCATATTTGCTTTGGCCATCTTGGCGGTTGCTTTCTTTTTGATCCGCATTGGGATTAAAATCCTTAAGTTTCTGCTTGCGGCATTTGCAAAACATCCTTACGTGGTATCAGAAGAAGAGGAAGAGATCATTGACGTAAGGGAAAAAATCGACATCGAGAACGTTGCGTCAGACGATGAGGATGACCAGAAGGATTCCATCACCCTTCGCATCCGGAAGCTATACCGGAAGAAAGCCCTGGCCAGTGCATTGTCTTCATCCGAGCTTTACAGAACGACTGCCCGAGAGTTTTCCGCAATGGAGAAAAATTCCGACTTAGCTGACATATATGAGAAAGCCAGATATTCCACCGCCTCTTGTACAAAAGAGGACTTGAAACAAATGCAGCTGGCATACAGGAGGAAAAACAAGAGTGCACAATGATTCCCTGGCGTTGTCCCGCGACGTCTTAATGCAAATTGAAAAGCCTGCCCGTTATATCGGGCATGAGTATAATTCCGTGATCAAGGATCCGGCACAGGTTGACGTGCGTTTTGCCATGTGTTTTCCTGACGTGTACGAGATTGGCATGTCACACCTTGGCATCCAGATTCTGTATGACATGTTCAACCAGATGGACGGCGTATGGTGTGAGCGCGTTTATTCCCCATGGCTCGATCTGGACGCCATCATGCGTAGGGACAACATTCCCTTGTTTGCCCTGGAATCCCAGGATCCCATTAAGGACTTTGATTTTCTTGGCATTACGATCCAGTATGAGATGTGTTACACAAACATTTTGCAGGTTCTGGATCTTGCGCAGATACCACTTTTGTCGAAGGATCGCACGGACGACTGCCCCATTGTGATCGGCGGGGGTCCCTGTACCTATAACCCGGAACCCATTGCTGATTTTTTTGACTTGTTTTATATCGGGGAAGGCGAAACCCGCTATGCGGAGTTGATCTCACTGTACCGTAAACATAAGAAAAATGGGTTTGACCGCGTAAAATTCCTTCGGGAAGCGGCAAGGATCCCAGGCATGTACGTACCGTCTCTCTATGAAGTAACCTATCATGAGGATGGTACCATAAAGGCTTTTACGCCAAAATATGAGGACGTTCCGGCCACGGTCTTAAAAGAGGTCGAAATGGATCTGACCAATACCTATTATCCCATGAACCCCGTGGTTCCTTACGTTAAGATCACTCAGGACAGGGTTGTGTTAGAGATCCAAAGGGGATGCATCCGCGGATGCCGTTTCTGTCAGGCCGGACAGCTCTATCGACCCGTTCGTGAGCGCAACGTGGAAAAGCTTAAGGAATACGCCATTGAAATGCTTAATAACACGGGACACGAGGAGTTAACCTTGAGTTCCCTGAGCTCCAGTGATTATTCCAAACTGCCGGAGCTGATCGATTATTTGATCGAAGAGTGCAATCAGAGGCACGTAAACATTTCCCTTCCCAGCCTGCGAATTGACGCTTTTTCACTCGACGTCATGAGCAAGGTGCAGGACGTAAAGAAATCCAGTCTCACCTTTGCACCGGAGGCAGGAAGCCAGAGACTTCGCAACGTCATTAACAAAGGCCTTACGGAAGAAGTGATCCTAAAAGGCTCTCATTTGGCTTTTGAAGGCGGTTGGACGCGGGTTAAGCTATATTTTATGCTTGGGCAGCCTACGGAGACGGAGGAGGACATTCGCGGCATCGCTGAGCTTTGTAATAAGATCGCTGCGGAATTCTTTGACACCGTGCCTAAGGACAAGCGCGTCAACGGACGGGTTCAGATCGTTGCCAGCACTTCGTTCTTTGTGCCGAAGCCTTTTACGCCCTTCCAGTGGGCCCCTCAGTGCACAAAGGAGGAGTTTGTTGAAAAAGCATATTTTACCAGGAAATGCATCTCTGAACAGCTGAATCAAAAGAGCATTAAATACAACTGGCATGAAGCTGACGCCAGCGTTATGGAAGGCGTGCTTGCCAGAGGCGACAGAAGATTGGCGGAAGTCATCTTGAAGGTTTATCAAAAGGGCTGTTTTTATGATGCCTGGAGCGAATACTATAAGCATCAGACCTGGATCGATACCATCAAGGAATGTGGACTGACGCCGGAATTCTATACTTCCAGGCCTAGAGACTTGGCCGAGATCTTCCCCTGGGATTTTATTGATGCCGGCGTTACGAAGGAATTCTTAAAAAGGGAATGGCTGAAGGCACAAGCTGAGACGATCTCCGAGAATTGTAAATTAAAATGTCAGGGCTGCGGTGCGGCAAGATTTGGCGGCGGCATCTGCTTTGAGGAAAGGGCATTGGATCATGAGTGATCATTACAAGCTTCGCATCAAATTTCAAAAGACCGGTGCCATACAATACATCGGACATCTGGACGTCATGCGTTTTTTCCAAAAATGCCTTCGCAGGGCACAGATCGACGTATGCTACACGACGGGATTTAGCCCGCATCAGATCTTAACCTTTGCGGCACCGCTCAGCGTTGGTTTGGAAAGCTTTGGCGAATACATGGACGTTGAAGTGGGAACCATAACTTCGTCCGAAGACGTCATTGACAGGCTGAACGCCGCCAGCGTTCCTGAGATCAAGATCGTCAGCGCAAAGCTACTGCCGGAAGGCGCCGGAAATGCCATGGCCAGCGTAGCCGCCGCGAAATATCAGGTCGATTTTTTTGAAGGGCGCGTCCCTGGGATTTTTCAGGAAGATACTGGCAGCGTTCACGCGCGCTTGGATGCATTCCTTGCGAAAGACTCCATCCCTTACGTGAAGGAAGGAAAGAAGGGGACGCGGGAAGTAGATCTTCGCAAGGGCATTTTTGAACTCTCTTGGGATGGCCAGGGAAAATTTCTGACGATGACGTTAGATGCCTCCAGCGGTGAAAACGTAAAACCTTCCCAAGTGTTGGAAGCACTTCTTCAGGAGTGTGATGAAGAACTGGCAGAGAATGCGCTTAAGATTACGAGACTGGACGTTTATACCAGGATCTATGCGTCGGAAGAAGATCCAGGCGATCTGATTCCCATGGATGAAGTTGGTTCTGTTTTTTGATTTTACATATAGGAAATTGCATTATGAAATAAAAGAATTGTTCAAAGGAAACTTGCAACATGAACGGGAAACTCATTTTTACCAAAATAAATGAAAGGCGTTGTGCCGTTTTACTTGAAGATAATAAAATGATGGCAGCATCCTTTCAGGGAGAAAAAGAAAAGATTACGGGCGGCATTTACGTTGCGAGGATACGGGACGTCGTAAAGGATTTAAATGCTTGCTTTGCGGAAATTGAAAAAGGACTCGTGTGTTTTCTTCCCGGTTCACAGATGCAAACGCCCTTTTATCTGTCTGATACGCAAAGAGACGTTCAAAAAAACCGTCAGCCCAAACAGGGAGATCTGATCCTGGTACAGGGCATACGGGAGGCTCAGAAGACAAAACAGCCTGCCGTTACGACCAAGATATCCTTAGCCAATCGGTTTTTTGTGCTTGCGCTTGGTTCGAATAAAACTAATTTTTCCACAAAGCTTCCCGTACAAAGAAAAAATGAAATCCGTGACGAAATCTGCGTTGGAAAGTATTTTGATGAAGATGGAAATTTATTGCCTTGGACCTGGGTTGAGGAACCATTGCCTTACCTGGATCGTTTTCCGCCCGTTGGACTGATCGTCCGTACGGAATGCCGGGAAGTACCTGCAGAAGTGCTTCGCGGAGCATTTGAGGGGTTGATACAGGAGTTTTATCAGCTTCTCAAAAACGCATTCTATCGCAGTGCGTTTACTTGCATTAAGACGCCTCCAAGCCCATGGCAGGATGCGATCAATCATTTTGTTCTTCCGGAAGAATATCAAGAGATCGTGACGGATGATCCTGAACTATATGAAGAGATGAAGGAATCCGAAATCATTCCTCAAGAAAAACAGATCCGTCTGTATGAAGACAGAAATTATCCTTTGGAAAAGCTTTACAGCCTTGCGACGAAGATTGAAGGTGCCCTGAACACGCGCGTATGGCTCAAATCGGGCGCTTATCTTATCATAGAGCCTACGGAAGCCTTGACGGTGATTGACGTGAATTCGGGCAAATTTGAAGCTCACAAGGGGGAACAAGATTATTATCGTGCGATCAACATGGAGGCGGCCGTAGAGATAGCCTTCCAGATCAGACTGCGGAATCTTTCCGGCATGATCTTGGTTGATTTTATCAACATGACGAATCCGGAGGATCAGGATGCCCTGCTCAAAGAAATGCAACGTCATCTCGTACGGGACCGCGTAAAGACTTGCGTTGTTGACATTACAAAGCTTGGATTAATGGAGATCACGCGCATGAAGACCGTTCCTCCTCTTTTGGAACAGGCAAAGAAATATAAGTATCCCCTTCCTAAGAACAAGAATCAGTAATCAAATCTGTTTTACGGCATAATATGAAACGAGGATGAAGTTTTCATGGAATTGATCTCACTTCAAAAAGTGAAGGACGGAAAATACCTAAAGAATTATGAGTTGAAATACCTGAATAAGGCTGGGCGGGAGAAGAATTATGAGATTGTCAGCCGTCAGGACCTCAAAGACATGGACGATTTAGGGAAGCGGCCAAGCGGCGTATCCATTATGGCAACGATGGATCAGAAATTTCTCTTATTAAAAGAATTCCGCATGGGCGTCAACAAGGAAATCTATAATCTTTGTGCCGGAATGATTGAAGAAAATGAATCCATCGAGGATTGCATCCGTCGTGAGCTCTTTGAAGAGACGGGGCTTCGCGTAAAGGAGATCAAAGCAATTCTGCCGCCTTCCTTTGCCGCCGTGGCCATCTCGGACGTGACGACTTATTTTGCATTTGTGGAAGCAGAAGGTACGCTTTGTTTCGAAAACTGCTCTGAAAACGAACAGATCAGGGCGGCCTTTTATGATGCAGATGATTTGCTTTGCATGATCCGGGAAGGAGCACCCTTTAGTTCCAGGGCCCAGCTTGCCGCATTTGCATTTTGCCAAGGGTTAAGGATTAACAAGAATTAAATACGAAAGATGGGAGAAGAATCCAACAGTGAGATTGGTAGTTCAAAGAGTTTCCGAAGCCAGCGTAAAAGTGAACGGTGAAATCGTCGGAAACATAGGAAAAGGATTCCTGGTATTGATCGGGATCACTTTAGATGACACAAAAGAAATCGCAGACAAAATATTAAAGAAACTGTTGGGGCTTCGCATTTTTGAAGACGCAGAAGGTAAAACCAATTTAGATCTGGATTCCGTTGGCGGGAGCGTACTTTTGATCTCGCAGTTTACGCTGTACGCAGATTGCAGAAAAGGAAACCGGCCTTCCTTTACGAATGCAGCTCCACAGTCGGTCGCCGAACCTTTATATGATTATATGGTAAAGGCATGCAAAGAAAATCTTGGCGAAGACAGGGTCCAAACGGGACGGTTTGGTGCCGACATGAAGGTTTCTTTATTGAATGACGGCCCATTTACCGTAATTCTGGATTCCGATGAAATCATTGGAAAAGTGCACCAGGCGGAACGTTAAAAAGCAATATCGTGCTGAAATAATTCTTTCCTTAATGGAAACTGCATGATATAATTTTTGTAAATGAAATAACGATGCGCAATAGTTATCATTGGTACATTTCACTAATATTTTAACAAAAGGAGGAAAAAAAGAAATGCCTGATTACATCGTTGCACCACTCGTCATTGTTGCCATTGTCATTGTACTATTTTTGTTCCTCATTGCGTCAGGTTACGTTAAAGCGTCACCCGATACCGCAATGATCATCTCTGGTCTTAGGAAAAAACCCAAGGTTCTGATCGGTAAAGCCGGAGTTAAGTTCCCTTTCCTTGAAAGAAAAGATGAACTGAACCTGCAGTTGATTCCGATCGACGTAAAAACTAGTAATGCCGTTCCTACCGCTGATTACATCAACATTAACGTAGACGCAACCGTAAATGTTAAGATCAGCGATAACAACGAAAAGCTTTGGCTTGCAGCCCAGAACTTCCTGAACAAAAAACCTGATTACATTGCAAGAGTTGCAAGAGAGGTTCTGGAAGGTAACGTTCGTGAAATCGTTGGTAAGATGGCCTTGGAGGAAATGGTTTCTGATCGTCAGAAATTCGCTACTCTTGTAAAAGAGAATGCTGAGCCTGACCTGGCAGCCATGGGTCTTGACATCGTATCCTTCAACGTTCAGAATTTCGTTGACGGAAACGGCGTTATTGAAAACCTCGGTGTTGATAATATTGTAAAGATTCAGAAGAATGCAGCCATCTCCCGTGCTGAAAGTGAAAAGGAAATTGCAAAAGCTCAGGCTATGGCCCGCAAGGAAGCAAATGACGCACAGGTTACCTCCGATCTGGAAATCGCTAATGCTAAGGCAAGAGCTGAGAAGGAGAAATCCATCGTTCAGGCAAATGCCGAGAGAGAAGCTCAGGAAGCTAAGATTAGTGCTGATACCCTGATCGCCCAGAAGGAAAATGAACTTGCAATTACGAAGGCTGAACTGCAGAAATCCGCTGATACCAAGAAGGCTATCGCAGACGCTGCATATCAGATCCAGCAAGAGACCGAGCGTAAGACTGTTGAGATCACGACCGCAGACGCTAACATTGCCCGTCAGGAGAAGGAAATTCTCTTGAAGCAAAAAGAGGCTGAGGTTATGGAGCAGGCTCTGGACGCAGAAGTTAAGAAGAAAGCAGAAGCTGAGAAGTTTGCTCGTCAGCAGCAAGCAGACGCACAGCTCTATGAGATTCAGAGAAATTCTGAGGCACAGTTGTTCGAGCGTCAGAAGAGAGCAGAAGCTGAGAAGTTCGAAAAGGAAAAGGAAGCAGAAGCAAAGAAGGCTACCGCAGATGCTCAGAAGTATACCATGGAGCAGGAAGCAGAAGGTATCCGTGCAAAGGGTCTTGCAGAAGCAGAAGCAATTCGTGCAAAGGCTGTTGCAGAAGCAGAAGGTATCGAGAAGAAGGCAATCGCAATGCAGAAGATGGGCGAAGCAGCCGTTCTCGACATGTACTTCAAGGCACTGCCTGACGTTGTTAGAAATGCCGCTGAGCCTCTGAGCCAGGTTGACAAGATCACCATGTACGGTGACGGAAATTCCGCAAAGCTGGTCAAGGACATCATGGGCACCGTTGTTCAGGTAACTGACGGTATGAAGGAGTCCACTGGCGTTGATCTGAGTGCCGTTCTGGCAGGTTTCCTTGGCGGAAAGGCTGCAAAAGCATCTGAATCAACTGTAGCAGAAGAGAAGTAAAGAAATAGAAGAACATATTAGCAAAATAATTGTTCAAAAAATAGTTGTATCATAGTGAATCCCGGAGAATGAAGTTTCTCCGGGATTTTTATATGTTTTTGATATTAATTTAGTGTTTCCACGCAGTTATTGCGTACTTTTACGCCAGTTTCTAGTTTCTTTTGATACGTTATTGGCCGCCTTAGCATAGATGTTTGTGGTTTCCAAACGTTTATGATTCATACGGTTTTGCAGTGCCAATATGTCATGGCCGCCATCCTTGGGATCACGCATATAGAATTCCATGGCAAAGCTGGACCTCAATTTATGACAATTGATCGTGCCGTAACGCTCAGGAAGCGCGGCATTTACGTACTTTGGTACAATGTTTTCATATTGACGCACCGTAAGTCTTGTACCTTTTTCCGAAATGATCAAGGGATCCGCAGGCCCATTATACATGGCTAGATTTTGTTCTTTTTCCTGCATGTAATCCCTTAAGTATTCCGCAGCTTCATCAGAAAAATAAACTTTATTGATGGATCCGCCTTTTCTGGTGACAATGATGCTGCATTCAGACAGATCTACGTCTCGGTTGTCTGCACCTTGCAGCTCCGCAGCACGAAGTCCCGTATCCAAAAGCAAAAATACCATGGCCAGGTCGCGTTTTACGTATCGGCTGTGTAAAGATTTTTCGCGTTCCGTTAGCCCCGTGCCATAGATAATTGTATTTAATAATTTTTCCTGTTCCTGAAGGTTTAAATATACAACGTAATCCTTTTTAGGCACGTCAACGCGCTGAACGCCTAATACCGGATTATAGGAAATTGCACGCAAAGTATTTGCCAGATAATTATACATGGATGAAATGGACGATTTCATGCGTGCTATGGTAGGTTTTTCATGACTTTCTGAATAGATTCCAATAAATAGATCGATGTCTTCAACGGTTAATTTGCCCATGTCCACGGGCGTCACGTCTTTAACTGATTTTCCCCGGAAAACAGGCACGTTCTGGATTACGTACTCGAAAAACGTTTTCAGATTTCTTGCATAACCAATTCTTGTATTTATGCCTCTGTCATTTGCCCTAACGATCAAATATCCTTTGCAAAACTCCGGAAGACAATCTACAAGTTCATATAAAGTTTGTGTATTTGATTTTTTTTCTTTCATGAAAAATGCTCCAGATGCGGCTGATGATTGATTATAAGTACTCTTAGGGCTAAAATTCGCATTGTACTCTTCGGAAAATCAGCATTTTCCGAAGAGTTGTATTTAGACCAAAAACGCTCTTCCTTTAGGGATTCGCGTCTGTGTCTGGTCAAAGCAATTAAATTATTCCATGTCGGAATCTTCATTTTTTGAATCTTTATTTGATTCCTGTGTTTTTTTCTTTTTATCAAATTTCATATCAGTTTTTTTCACGGTATATTTTGTCATGAAATCACCGGTAATAACTTCTGAAGAATCGCTGATAAATTGTTGGCCGAACTGATAAACCTCTTTATACTTTGTATTTTGTTTGCCTTCAGGCACGTAGGTATGAAGTCCTTTGTCATCAATTGCACAGACATAGGTATATTCCTCAGAATTCGTCGGTAAATTCTTCTTTTTGAGCTTCATTTCTATAACGGACTTGATTGCTGCATAAATTACGGCAAATAAAGGCACGCCGATGATCATGCCACCAATTCCCCATAAACCGCCAAAGAACGTAATGGAAAAAATCACCCAGAAACCAGACAAACCCGTTGAATCTCCTAAAATCAATGGCCCTAGGAAGTTCCCGTCAAATTGTTGCAATATAAGGATAAATAAAGCAAAATATACACAATTCAAAGGATGCATGGGATCCACGACAAAGATAAGGATTACGGAAGGGATTGCACCCATGTAAGGTCCAAAAAATGGAATTACGTTGGTTACGCCAATGATCACGCTGATCAGGGAAGCATACGGCATTTGCATGATCGTCGTGCCAATAAAACAAAGCAATCCAATAATTATGGAATCCAGTACTTTTCCACTGATAAATCCGCCAAAGGTTCTGTGCGTAAACTTTACGTTGTTTATAATAATGTTAGCGTTATTTATGTCATGCGTTGCAAAAACAATTTTCTTAAACTGTCCGGCAAATTTCTCTTTATTGATCATCACGTAGACAGAAATAATAATGCCAATGATTAAATTCCAAAGGACTTTAATACTGCCGAGAACGCTTAAGGTAACGGTTTTTATGACATCCGTTGTCTTCGATAACACAGTTGTATTGATCCAGTCATTTAATTCGTTTGAATATCTTTCAATGATCATATTGGCATTGTCACGAAGCATGGGATTATCTTCCAAAAGCTTATTCAACCATTTCGTAACGTTTGCCACGTATGTGTCAAAATTATTAGCTATGTTGATAACGCTGGGTACGATCTGTGAAATCAACATGTAAATCAACTCATAGATTAAGGCAAAAAACAATGCCAACGTTAACAGAATGCAAAAAATACGAATGATTCCGCTCCTGCCGTTTGATTTCTTCCATTTCAGCTTATCACATAAAGGCGTAAATACGCGAATTTCAAAATAATCTAAGACGGGAGTTAGCAAATATGCAATGATTAGTCCAAACATAACCGGCATGAGAATGTTGAAAATGCGGCTAATGTTTTCAAAAAGCCTGGATGAATGGAACATAAGATAATATACGCCCAAACTGGCAGTGATCACCAGAAACGCCGTAATGCCCCATCCAATGTACTTGTTATTCCAATTCCATTTTTTCATACTCTCCCACCCCACAGTAGGTCTTTTCGCATCTATAAATAATCATACATCGAATTACTGAATTAAACAAGTAATATAAAAAAATTAAGTAAATTTCAGTAAATTTCTAGGAATTACTTATTGTTTGGCGTGGGAAAATAAGATAAAATAGAGCAAATGATTAGAAAGGTTTAGATACTATGAAATTACAACAATTACTGAGCCGCGTCAGAAAAGCTGTTGACGACTATCACATGATCGAGGACGGGGACAAGATCGCCATCGGGATCTCTGGTGGAAAAGACAGTTTAACACTGTTGGAAGCATTACATTCCCTTCAGTTCTTTTATCCTAAAAAGTTTGAAATTTGTGCAATTACCGTGGATTTAGGTTTTCAAAACGTAAATCTCGATAAAATAGTGGAGCTTTGCAGCCGTAAACACATAGAATATAAGATCATTCCAACGGAAATCGCTAAAATCATTTTTGAGGACAGAAAAGAGACAAATCCCTGCTCCTTATGCGCGAAGATGAGAAAAGGTGCCCTGAACACGGTTGCCAAGGAGTTAGGATGCAATAAAATCGCGTACGCTCATCATAAAGACGACATCGTGGAAACAATGATGATGTCACTTATATTTGAAGGACGATTGCACACCTTCGCTCCCGTCACCTATCTGGACCGTATGGACTTAACCGTGATCAGGCCTTTGGCATACTTAAATGAAGCTGACGTGATTGGTTTTGTAAATAAAAATAACGTACCTGTGGTAAAAAGTGCCTGTCCGGCTGACGGATATACAAAAAGGCAATACGTAAAAGACTTGCTAAAGCAATTAAACCAAGAAAATCCTGGCATAAAAAACCGCATGTTCACGGCAATTCAAGACGGAAATCTTCAAGGGTGGCACCCCATTACCGAGGATCCAACAAACGATCAATCAGATACAAATTTAGATGAATAGTAAGGAACAATCAGCATCTTTCCAGCCACAATCTCGTTTTCGTCGTGGATGTGATTGATGCTTTTTACTTCCTGAATGTAAGAAAAACGATCATAAAACTCTTTATCCATGTATTCATCTGCGATTGACCAGAGGGAATCACCGTATTCTACGCTAATGCTGGTATAATACTTATACTTTTGATCCTTGGATTCAGCTTTACTGCTAGCAGAAAAAATGAAAAATACTGCAACAAAACAGATTACTGCAACTATAAAACTTAAGGCAACGTGCATTCTTTGTTCGTGAATCCTTCTTGCACGCTGATTTCTAAAGATTTCTTTTCTTCTTTCTTCATATGATAAACACTGATTTCTTTTCATTCCGTATTCTCCTCTCGCCCCTGGCGAAAACCGAACAACCGTTCTTTATATTTGCATTATATCGAACATACATTCTTTTGTCAATACAAAAAACGAACATATTTTCGGGAATATATGTTTGCTTTTTCGAAACATACGTGTTATAATGACTTTAGGAATGATTCTTCATGCTGTTAAATGGGAGGATAAAAGTCATGGGATATGGAAAGATCACGAACAAACAATCTGAGATTTTGAATTATATTAAAGATGAGATTCTAAAAAAAGGATATCCGCCTACCGTTCGCGAAATCTGTGAGACGGTAAACTTAAAATCCACTTCTTCCGTTCACTCTCATTTGGAGACACTGGAGAAAAACGGTTATATCCGCAGAGATCCCACGAAGCCCCGTGCCATTGAAATCTGTGATGACAGCTTCCAGATGGTTCGCACGGAAATGGTTAGCATTCCCGTTGTCGGCAACGTTGCTGCCGGACAACCGATCCTGGCTGAAGAAAACATCCAGGACTACTTCCCCGTTCCGGCGGATCGCGTTCCCCGCGGAGATTCCTTTATGTTGAACGTTCGCGGTGATTCCATGATCAACGTAGGCATTTTTGACGGCGACCGCATATTAGTTCATTGTTGCGACACGGCAAGAAATGGTGAGATTGTAGTTGCGCTGATTGACGATTCCGCAACCGTAAAGACTTTCTATAAAGAAAAAGGGCATATTAGACTTCAGCCGGAAAATGATTCCATGGATCCGATCATTGTTGACGACTGTAAGATCATGGGAAAAGTATTTGGCGTATTCCGCTTCTATCGTTAAATTGATTGATTTTCTTTGTTTCTGCATATTTTTTTCCATTCACGTCCATACTGATAATGCTTAGCGAACACGCTTTGCATCACATTGATTTGGCGCTGAAAGGAAGCGCGGAAACGAGGAGCGATGGAAAATAAGTTTTTGGACGCTACTGCCCTGACGGTTGCCATTGTTGGTGCACTAAACTGGGCTCTTATCGGTATTTTCCGTTTTGACCTGGTTGCATTTTTGTTCGGTGATATGTCTTGGTTCTCCAGGATCGTATATATCATCGTGGGACTGTGCGGTATCTATCTGTTCAGTTTTTATATGCGACTGTCCAAGGAAAGAAATTAACTGGTAAGAAAAAGAAAAGGAGCCTCGGGATTTCCCGGACTCCTTTTTAGTTCAAAAATATTTTATTTCAGATCCTTTGCTTCCATGATCTTTCCGTCGCGCCAGATTCTCTCAAGGTCAAACAAGAGACGATTCTCTTTATCAAAAATATGAACGATCACGTCGCCAAAATCCATCAAAACCCAATTGGCGGTTTCATAACCTTCAATTTGCTTGCATTCATAACCTGCGCGTCCCAAAGTCTCCTGAACGTTGTCGCACATTGCGCGGATCTGATTTGGATTGGTTCCGCCCGCGATCAGAAAATAATCAGCAATGACGCTGACTTCGCTGATGTCGATCACTTTTACGTCTTCAGCCTTTTTATCCTCCAGCGCCTGAATTGCCAAATTAGCCATTTCAATCGAAGTCTGTTCCATTATTCTCTCCTTTATTGTTTAGAATAGTATTCATAGGTCTTCAGCGTCATGGGATCAACCTCCCGTTCTCCGCCTTTTAGATAATCCATGGTATCTTTTAAGATCCGGATCATGGCCTTATCCAAATCATCAAAAGCCAGTTTGCGAACCTCCTGCAGGTTTGGAGCAATTTTGCGGTTCGGCTCAATATAATCCGCTATAAAAATAATTTTTTCCAGATCTGACATTCCGGGTCTGCCCGTTGTATGCCAGGTGATTGCATTTAATACGTCTTCGTCTGAAACTTCATATTTTTCCTTAGCAAGCCATGCACCAACTTTACCATGTAACAGATAAGGATTTCTTCCTTCAATCTCTGAAACGGGCAAATTGTTTTTTTCACAGATCTTCAGAAGCTTTTCGTCCTCCAGGGGCTTTGCACAGTCATGAAGGAGGCCTGCCAGCCTTGCCAGATTTACGTCTACGCCAAATCTCATGGCCATGGCGGCAGCCGTATACTCAACGCCGATTGTATGTTGAAAACGTTTGCCAGACTGCGTTTCTTCCATGGCTTTTGTCAACTTCTTAAAGGGATCATCCTCTTTTTTGGCCATAATGATTACCGAAAATATCCTTTATTCTTTATCTCTTTTGCAAGTGCTGCCGGAACTAAGTCCCGAATGCTTTTTCCCTCCTTGATCCTTTGACGGATCAGGGTTGACGAAATGTCCATCTCCCGGAATTCCAGCAAATGAACATTGGCATGAAAACGGTCTCTCAGATCCTTCGCCTTAGTTCTCATATCACTTCGGCTCTTCCCATCGCGTCTTGCCACAAGTAAATTGCAAATCCGGAATAATTCTTCTGCATGATACCAATCTTCCATACTAAAAAGGCAATCCGCGCCAATAATATAATAAAACTCATGCTGCGGGTATTCTTTTCGCAGTTCACGAAAAGTATCTACCGTGTAAGTGTTTCCCGGACGGCGGATTTCGATGTCCACTGCCTTCATCTTGGGTTTGTCCCCAATCGCTATGTTTACAAGGCGCAGCCGTTCTTCACCCGAAAGCATTTTTTGACCAGATTTCAGATAGGAAATGCCGGTAGGAATGAACCAAACCTCGCTGACCAGCTTTTTATCCAAGCAATATTGTCCTAAGGCTAAATGACCATTATGAAACGGATGAAAGGAACCACCAAGAATGCCGATTTTTGCCATGGTATCACTCCTTTAACCAATCAAGCAAATGCAGATTCACAGCCAGTTTCTTGCGTTAAGGAAGAAGGATCTTGGGATTCTCCTTAAACGGCTTATATAACACAAAACGCTTTCCGATTACCTGTACAACTTCAGAATGAGTTCTGTCAGCCACGTATTCCGCGATCTCCCTGGGATCATCCATGCAATTCTTTAATACCGCTACTTTGATCAGCTCATTATTGTTAAAGCACTCTGCAATAGCTTCCGTGATCTCGGGCGTAAGGCTGGATTTTCCTACGTGAAATACGGGATCCAAATTGCTTGCAAGGCTCTTCAAATATGCTCTTTGCTTACTTGTCACTTCTTGTGCCTCCTACTTATAATAATCAAATGACAGGCCATAAAGCCTTACGGTGTCGCCGTCCTTGATACCAAGCTTTTCCAACTCCTCCAGGATGCCGTTCTCCTTTAAGAACTTTTGGAAAAATTGGAAGCCTTTTTCGCTGTCCAGATTCGTATATCCCAACATCTTCTCAATTCTGGGACCTTCCACCACGTACTCGTCCTCGTCCTTATCATACGAAACCGTATAAGGCTCCCCTTCAAGCTCTGAAAGCCTCTCAGGGAAGTATTCCCGCTCAAACGTGGTTGTTTCCTCGCCAATGCCCTGAAGCATGTCATTTACTTCATACAAGAGCTCCTGAAGGCCTTCGCCGCTAACTGCGGAAATGGGAAATACTTTGATCCCCTGCGGCTCAAATTCATCCTTGATCGCCTTTAATGCTTTTTCGCGATCTTCGTCATAGATGGCATCCATCTTATTGGCTGCGATCACCTGCGGTCTTGATGCGATCTGGGGATTATAAGCTTCCAACTCCTTATTGATCGCATAAATGTCGGCGATAGGGTCACGCTCTTCCGTTCCCGCCGCATCCACAACGTGAATGATCACCTTTGTGCGCTCAATGTGACGAAGGAATTCATGGCCAAGGCCAACGCCTTCGGAAGCGCCTTCGATCAGTCCGGGAATGTCAGCAATGACAAAGCCGCCGGCCCCCTCCAGATCCACAACGCCAAGATTGGGACTTAGCGTCGTAAAGTGATAATTGGCGATCTTTGGTCTTGCATTCGTCACTCTTGAAAGCAAGGTGGATTTTCCAACGTTCGGGAATCCAACTAGTCCCACGTCTGCGATTACCTTTAATTCCAACGTCAATTCCAATTCCTGTGCGGGCTGGCCAGGCTGCGCGTATTTGGGTGCCTGCATCGTCGGCGTTGCATAATGCTGATTGCCGTTGCCGCCCCTGCCGCCTTTTAACAGAACCACTCTCTGATTGTCACCGGACATGTCAACAATGACCTTGTCGCTGGTGGCTTCTTTGATGACGGTTCCTTCCGGAATCTTGATCACAATGTCAGCGCCGTCCTTGCCGCGACAATTTTTCTTTCCGCCTTCCTCGCCGTCGCCTGCTTTATACTTTCTAACGTGTCTGAAGTCGATCAAGGTATTCAGGCCTTTGTCAACCTGAAAGATCACGTCTCCGCCCGTGCCGCCGTCACCGCCGTCAGGGCCGCCGTCAGGAACGTATTTTTCCCTGCGAAAGGATACGTGACCGTCTCCACCTTTTCCGCTTCTCACGATAATTCTCGCTCTGTCAACAAACATGGAAATTCTCCTTTAATAACGTAAAAGGGCTCCAAACGATTGGTTTGAAGCCCGGGAAAATCTTATTGCTCCTCCTTGGGATAAACGGAAGCCTGCTTCTTGTCGCGGCCCTTTCTCTCAAAACGAAGAACTCCGTCTACCAAAGCATACAAGGTATCGTCGCCGCCGATCCCTACGTTTACGCCAGGATGGATCTTCGTTCCACGCTGCTTGTAGAGAATGTTGCCAGCCTTAACGAACTGTCCGTCTGCTCTCTTCGCACCTAATCTCTTGGACTCGGAATCTCTGCCGTTCTTGGTAGAGCCCACGCCCTTTTTATGAGCGAATAATTGAAGGTTTATTCTCAACATGGTTTTACACCTCCTCAAACTGAATTTGTAGATACTTTTTACCATATTCCTTTGCCAATGACTCCAGGGAAAAAACCATGGCGTCAACAAGAAATGTGGATTTTTCCTGCAGAACCGATTTGAAATCACATTTCAGGAATCCCGTCTCTTCATTCACCGCATAACTAAGCGTCTCACCACCTAATTGCTCCAACGCATTGATCGTACACGTCGTCAGCGTTGAGATTGCGGCACAGAGCACGTCTCCGTCATTATTCTTGGCGTATTCTGCATGTCCCATACAGTAGAATCCCTGATAGGAACCGTCTTTAGACTTTTGAATTACGATTTTAGTCATATTACAGATTGATCTTGTCGATCTTTACCTGGGTAAAGTACTGTCTGTGACCGTTCTTCTTATGATATCCAGATTTTCTCTTGTACTTGTATACAATAACCTTACGATATCTGCCCTGCTCAACTACGGTTGCGGAAACGGTTGCGTTTGCAACGTCGCTGCCAACCTTCAGGGTATCATCACTAACGGCAATTACCTGATCGAAAGTAACAGTATTGCCAGCTTCTGCGTCGATCTTCTCAACTTTGATCACGTCGCCCTCAGAAACCTTATACTGCTTACCACCAGTTGCAATGATTGCGTACATAAAAAAGGCACCTCCTTACGCTAAAAACTCGCTAACTTTGGTGGCGCGATCGCGCACTTTTACCTAGTTATGCGGCATACTGTAGTATCATAGCATATAGGTGCCTGTTCGTCAATATTTTTCTTTTATTTTCAAAAATATTTTTCTTTTATTTTCAAAAATATTTTCACTCTAGCTTTCCTGAGCGGCATTTCTCTTCTCAAAATCTTCCATGTACTGAACGATCAGCTTTACGGTTCCCTCTACGCCAAGAATGCTGCTGTTGATGCAGAGGTCATAGCTGTCCGCGCGGCCCCATTTCTTGGAAGAATAATAATTATAATAGCTTTGGCGCTGTTTATCCTTCTTGTTGATCATCTCCTGCGCCTTATATTCGCTAAGATTATACTTTTCCATCACGCGCTTCGTGCGGGTCTCTTCGTCAGCATAAATAAACAGATGAATACAATTCTCATAATCGGCAAGCGCATAATCCGCACATCTTCCAACGATCACGCAGGGGCCTTCGCTGGCGATCTTCTTGATTGTGTCAAACTGTGCCAGGAAAACCTTATGGCTGATGGGCATGTCAACAAAGGAAGAAGCATTGTAGCCAAAGGAATACGTATCCATGACAAGATTATACAGGAAGGAATTCGTAGGTCTCTCGTCATGATTCTGGATCATTTCCTCACAGAAGCCGCTTTCTTTTGCTGCACGCGTAAGCAGTTCCTTGTCATAACACTGAATGCCAAAATACTCAGCTACCTTTTCGCCAATTTCCCTGCCGGCGGATCCAAACTGTCTTCCGATGGTAATGACCGTATTCATAATACGCACCTGCCTTTCTGGTTCGAACAATTTTTATAATTTTTCTCAAATCTTTAATCTAATTATATAAAATTTCAAACAATTTAACAAGTGTTTTTCGCGAAACTACGCACGAAATTTGCTTAAGATTTCCTGAAAATATTCCGGGAGCTCGCTTTTGACTTCTAAATACTCTCCCGTAATGGGATGCCGGAAACCCAACACGCCTGCGTGAAGGATTTGGCCCATGCCCTTATAGTCCTGTTTCCCGTAGACCAGATCGCCCAAAATGGGATGTCCAATGCTTGCAAGGTGTACGCGGATCTGATGGGTTCTGCCAGTTTCCAGGGAGCATTCCAGATAAGTATATTTACCAAACCGTTCTAAGACCTTATAATGCGTGATCGCTTTTTTCCCGTCTTCACGGATGCACATTTTCTTTCGGTCAACGGAGTTTCTTCCGATGGGACGATTGACCGTTCCGGAATCATCCTTAAAGTCACCCAGACAAATACAATAATATTTTCTGGTAATGGAATGTACCTGAAACTGTTCCGCCAGCCCTTTGTGCGCCGCGTCATTCTTGCATACGACTAGCGAGCCGCTGGTATCCTTATCGATCCGGTGTACAATGCCAGGTCTCAGGACTCCGTTAATGCCAGATAATTTACCCTTGCAATAATAGGCCAAGGCATTGACCAACGTTCCCTCATAATGCCCGGCGGCCGGATGCACCACCATGCCCTTAGGCTTATCCACGATCAAAAGATCCTCGTCCTCATACAGAATGGACAGCGGCACGTTTTCCGGCTTTACGTCATATTCCACGGGATCCGGAAGCGTAAATGCCACCTGATCGTCCGCCTTTACGCAATAACTCGTCTTTTGGAGTTTGCCGTTTACCGTAAGCTCGCCGTTTTTGATCATCTTCTGGATGGCAGATCTGGAAAGCTTTTCTCCCATCAGCTCACTGACACATTTATCAAGACGAACGTCCTCATATTCTTCTGGAATCAATAATTCCAATTCTTCCATTAATTCTCTTCCGCTTTCTTTTTCTTCCAAAGGAACGAGAGTTCCTCCTCTTTGTAAACAAAAATCAAAAAGATTGCCATGGTGATCGTTGCAACAACAATATAGACGTCAGCCACGTTGAACACGGGGTAATGGATCAACACAAAGGAAAAGAAATCCACCACGTATCCGAGAACGAACCGGTCGATCATGTTTCCCGCACCTCCGGCCACAATACAGGAGGCGATCAAATGGATGGGTAAAAAGCGTTTTTGCGCCGGCGTTTTCACCACTAGATAAATCATAAGTCCCATAAACAAAACGCCTACCAGCAGCAAAAAGACTTTCTGGTTCTGAAACATGCCAAAGGCAGAGCCCCTGTTTTCCACGTAATCAAACTCAAATACGTCCTTGATCAAAACATAGGCCGCATTCCCTTTTAACTTCGCCAAGACCAGTTTCTTGGTCCATTGATCCAAAAGGATCAATACCAGCGCGATCGCGGCATCCATTGCAATCCATGCAAGCTTCTTTTTACGATACTTATCCATTAGTCATTTGCCTCTTCGTCAAAATAGATTTCTTTGATGGCATTAAGGATCTCTTCATCCGTGACAGTAGTATCGATCACGGCCTTGCCGATCTTTTTGAGCAAGATGAAGCGAATGGAATCACCATCTTTTTTCTTGTCTGATTTCGTAAGTTTCAAAATTTCTTCAGGATCAATGCCTTCCACGGTGATCGGAAGATAAAAAGGAACGAACATGTCGCGAATCTCATAAAACTCTTCCATGGAAAGAAGTTCCTTTTTCCAGGACACGTAAGCAGCCGCGACGGTTCCAAGCGCTACGCACTCGCCGTGAAATAGTTCAAAGTTCTTTGCCTTTTCAATTGCATGGCCGATGGTGTGGCCCAGATTCAAAAGTGCCCTTTCCCCCTGCTCCGTGGGATCCTTTTCCACTACAAGCTTTTTGACAACGCAGCTCTTCATCAGCATCTCGGAAAGTACGTCGAGATCACGCTCGCAAATCTCATACATGTTCTCGATCAGCCACTCATAAAATTCCGCATCTTTGATCAGTCCGTGCTTCATGATCTCCGCAAATCCAGAGAAGAATTGACGGTCATCCAACGTTTTTAAGGTTTCAAAATTCATGTAGACCAAACGAGGCATCTTAAAGGCGCCTACCATGTTTTTATATCCTTCAAAATCAACGCCCGTTTTACCGCCAATGGAGCTGTCTGCCTGGGCCAAAAGGGTCGTGGGAACCTGTATAAAATCAATCCCCCTAAGATAAGTAGCAGCCACGTAACCCGTAAGGTCACCCGTAACGCCGCCGCCAAGAGCAATCAACACGTCCTTGCGGTCAAAATGCTCTTCTATGAGGAAACGATATGCATCCTTTACGGTATCAAGGTTTTTATGCTCTTCGCCAGCCGGAAACACGAATTTCACGGCCTTTTTGCAGCAATCAGAAACAAGCTTTAGCACGGCTTCGCCGTAAAGCGCATCCACGTTGGAATCCGTGCAAACACAAATCTTTCTTTCCGTCAAGCCTAATTCCTGCAGTTCCTCTTTCAATTCATTCCAGCCTGTTGAAAACACAATGTCGTAACAGGGCTTGCGGTTATAACTTACGTTTAATCTCTGTGCCAATCCTTTGTCCTCCCTAAAAAGAAAGCTCCCCGCGGTAGTCGGGAAGCTTTGATCTTTCGCTTATTATAGTTGTCCCACGCCTTACAGAACAGTGTTCAACGTGGAAGAATCGAAGCCGCCTAAGATGCTCTGAAAATCTCCCGAAATGTCAACGCTTGCAGGCGTGATGATGAAGATATACATGGAAATCTTCTGAAGGTTACCATTGATCGCATAGCAGGAACCAGAAGTGAAATCTAAAATTCTCTGCGCGATGTCAACGTCAAGACCTTCCAGATTCATTACGATCGTTCTGTTTTTCAATAGGGTTTCCGTGATCTCACGGGCATCCTCAAAATTCTGGGGTTTGATCACGCATACTTCCATGCCGCCGGCAGAAGCCTTCTTGGCACTGGAGCGCATCGGCGTAACCTTGTTCGGGGTGATCACGGGACGCTGTACGACGGGTCTTCTGGGCTCATCCTCATAATCATCATCAGCTGCAGGCGCCTTAGGCGTAAAGGATTTCTTCGGTGCGACGGGCTCTTCCTGCTCGTCCTCATCTAGAAAATCATTTTCATAATAATCATCCTCATTATCATTCAGTTTCATGTAGTTCAAGAACTTATCCATTACACCCATGACAAATACTCCTTTACCTGGTTTCCATTAAAACCGATAAGTTAAATTTGATAATCGCGCTCTCCAAAGATTCCGGTACCAACCCTTACGTAGGTGGCTCCTTCCTCAATGGCAACCTGGTAATCTCCAGTCATTCCCATGGAAAGCACATTCATACTAATATTATCGATGTTTTTCCTTGATATGTCAACAGCCAATTGTCTAAGTTTTGCAAAAATTTCACGATTTTCCTCAGGATTTGCTACGTATGGGGCAATTGTCATCAATCCCTGCAAGGAAACTCCAGGTAATTTGGCGATTTCTTCCGCCAATTCCGGCGCATCGGCAACGGTAATTCCAAATTTGCTCTCTTCTTCAGCCACGTTGACTTCCATCAATATCTTTACCACAACGTCATGTTTTACGGCTTCCTTGCTGATCTCCTCCGCAAGTCTTAGCGAATCCACGCCGTGGATCATGTAAACCTTGTCAACAATATACTTCACCTTGTTTCTTTGCAGGTGCCCGATCATGTGCCATCTTACGTCCTTTGGCATCTCCGGGATCTTATCAACCAACTCCTGCACCTTATTCTCCCCAAAATCCCTGGCACCGGCCTCATACGCCTCTCTCAAATCCTCCAGAGGCTTCGTCTTACTTACGGCGATCAGGGTCACCTCTTCCGCTTTTCTCCCTGCCCTCTCGCAGGCATGGAATATGTTTCCCCTAACTTTTTCAAGATTATCCTTAATCATACGCAAATATCATCCAATCACAAAATTATTACGTCGACGTGTACGTAAGGCCTCCGCCCGGCGCCAGTCCTTCTCGTGGAACAATTAGCCGGCGGCACTTAGCGAACCAGTTGGCCGAATGGCCGATTTCGAGGCATGTTTGAGGAGCGTCAGCTCCGAGTTTGCCGACAAATCGGCCACTCCATGAGGACGGCTGGTGAGCTTAGTGACGTCCGTGCCGTTCCAAGAGAAGGACTGGTGCCGGACGGGAGCCCTTACCCCCAACATTATTTATTAATAAACTGCTGATCCTTGACGGAATCGGCATTAAGGACAATGTAATCGTATACTTTAAGACCGTATTCGGTGTCGGATTTAACGATGGCATATTCTTCATTCTGGTAGAGGATGCTGATCTCGCGGAAGTCGGCATAACCCTTATTGATGTTGTATACGCCGATCAGGGTAGCCCTCTCGCGTACCACATCTGTAGTTTGATTGTCTAGCTGGTGAAGAATGTCACCGGTGTTTAGCATGGTCGCATCCACATAATACTTTTTCGTTTCCTCGTCATAACTGTAAATGCCTACGGTAACCCTTTCCGTCGAGATGGTACCGTCTTCAAGATAACACTGTCGGATCACGGTCCGCTTTCCCTTTTGTCCTTCGTCGATCAGATAAGGCTCCTCCAACAGGAAGAACTCCTTTTCCACAATAGCCGTCAGAGGGATCTTTAAACCCGTCTCCTCCTCAAGAATCAGCTGAACTTCTAAAAAGCGATCCGATACAAAGGTCACCATGGAATTGTTAAAGCTTAGCTTGAGATAGGTATTACCGTCATTACTGTAAACCACCTTCGTGTTCGCCCAGGATTCATATTGGTTTTTCTGAAAACGAACCTTAACGTAGCCCTTTTCTTCCAGGGCAAGGGCCTGTTCCTTCTCCATGGGAATCACCACGTCCCACAGTTCACTGGTACAGATTTTGTAAATCGGCGTGTCTTTTTCCACCACTTCATCACCGATCACTTGTTTCTTCGTATAATTCTCTTTTTTGAAATCCTTTTCCGTCAGTTCCTCTGCGGTTTTTCCTTCATAACCGTCGGTCCAATAGGACACTACGCCAGTGGTGGGCGCATAACAATAATTGATCACGTCATTTCCGCTGAGTTCTTCAAGATTTTTTAGGAAATTCACGTTAGAAATCTTCGCAACCGTATTTTTCAAGGATCTCTTAAAATCATATACGCTCTCGAAATTCTTATCATCAAATCCATGCACGTAATTGATGATCTCACTGCGGAATTCCCTCAGTTCCTGATCTGAAAGTTTACTCTCCTCGAACTGCCCGCTGCTTGCCTTTTCAAGCTTTCCCGTTTCATCAACGGTATAAACCAGGTCACCAACCGCCGTTCTCTCTCCGTCATAAATGTAAAAGCTGACGTAGCCTGCTGAAGGGTTGTCGACGAGAGTCTCTTCACGAAGGGCGATGCCAACGTAGGTCGTGTTGACTGCAAGCGATCCTTCGCGAACCTCATGTCTTTCAATGTGGCTGGTGTTAAAATACATGATGACGTAGATCAACATTTGGACAAAAATGAATCCAATGATGATCAGTCCGATGTTGAGCCTTGGAGCCGTTCTCTTCTCATAAGAGATCACCTTATTCTGTTTTCCACGGGATCCGTTATCTGCCAAAGAGCCATCCTCCGTAACCAGGTTTTCGTTTCTTACTTATGAAAAGCCCCGGTCCTTTTGTCCGAGGCTTTTTCAAACGTGAATACTCACTTAATGTTCAATTGCAATCTTCTTACAGAGCGATCAAAACGTTCTTCTTCAATTCTTCAGGAAGCGCGCTCTCATTCAGGGATACGCTCAAAATGAAATCTACGCCAAAAACTTCACTAATCTTCTCCAGCTTTGCGATCACCGGGGAGAAATCCTTGCCTTCCAGCTTCGCGATCTTCAGGAAGCTGTCAAAATACATCTGCTGAAGGTCATGATCCTGGGAAATAATGCCGCTCACAAATCCAATAAACTCTGCATCGTTCTCGAGCATGTACTGTGAAACGTCGATCAAACGAACCTTATTATTCAATTCATACATGTGCTTGGTGCTTTTGTCCAGATATACAATATTACCGGGAATTGTCTTTACTTCACTATTTACTTTATCCAAGAGATGCTTTGTCTTACCCTTACCTTTTTCTCCTACAATTAACTGAACCATTGGCATATCCTCCTGAAGTATTGTATTCTATCATTGATTTCTCAACTTAATTCCATTATAAGATATCTGCCCCTAAAAAACAACCTCTAATTGTGTATTTCCTCTAACAAATCGATCATTTCCGCATAAAGTATGTCACTATTTAAACAACGCATGACGATCGATACGTAAGAATTCCCGCGAACGTCCTTACAATGCAGGATGAGGCAATGTCCTGCTGCATTTGTCGTGCCCGTTTTGCCGCCCAGGATCGTTATGTTTTCCGGTGCGTTAAACTGTCCCTTAAAGAAACGGTTCGTTGTTGACGAGCTAAACTGAATGGCTTTTCCGCTCTTGTCATAATACGTGGTCTGATAAGAATTTAGGTTAATGATCTGATTAAAGACGTCCAGCTTGATCGCCTCATTAAAGATCAAATACATGTCATAGGCCGTCGTATAATGATCAAGATCCGTCAATCCGTGCGCATTCGTAAAATGCGTATTGGTGGCGCCCAGCGCTGCAGCCTTTTCGTTCATCATCTGTATAAAACCGTCAATGGATCCGGCCACGTTTTCCGCGATCAGATTCGCCACGTCGTTTGCAGACGCCAAAAGCAAAATGTGCAGCGCCTGATCCATGGTCATGACGTCTCCGGCCTTTAATTTTGCAGTTGCCGCTCCGGATTCCGTGATCTTTATGTTGTCCGTAGCCGTCAGCACTTGATCCAGGGAACTGTTTTCAATGGCAATGATCGCCGTCATGACTTTGGTAAGACTTGCAGGATACATCTTTTCGTGAACGTTCTTCGCGCAAATGACCTCTTTGTTTTTCAGATCAAACAACGCGGCTGCACCTGCCGATTCCAGATCGGCGGAAGCAGGAGCAACGTCACCTTCCACAACGCAAAGGTTAGATGCGAAGGCTGGCGTGGTGGCCTTCGTGACCTCCGTCGCATACTTTGCGGGCGCAAAAATACCGTCAGCAGAATAAGGCAGGTCATAAGGCACCTTCCCGCATCCTGCCCCGGTAATCAGGCAGACCGTCATGAAGCATCCGATCAGAAGCTTTTTTAATCCCTTATTATTTATACATCTCACGCCACTCAAGGTCTCCTCTGTCAAGGGATTTGATCAACAATTCCGCAGTTGCAAGGTTTGTTGCAAGCGGTATGTTGTACATGTCACAGAGCTTTACTACGTGATTGACGTCGGGCTCGTGAGATTTCGGCGTCAGGGGATCTCTAAGAAAGATCACAAGA
Source organism: uncultured Lachnospiraceae bacterium (assembly GCA_946414885.1). GTDB lineage: Bacteria > Bacillota > Clostridia > Lachnospirales > Lachnospiraceae > Acetatifactor. The sequence continues at coordinate 65,547 of CAMKQH010000004.1, read as the reverse complement.
TCCATTTGATTATGTTCGATCTGGGCTCCAATCTGCTGTTCTCCGCCTAAATGACCGGCTAGAAACTTATGTATGGAAAGGTTGGTGACCTCTTCCACCAGCTTGCCCGTCGTACCCGTGGCATAGAGTTCATTCTTGCTGAGAATGCCACGGTACGCAATGCAGAAATTCTGCATTAGTTTCTTTTTCGCGTCGTGCGCGATCAGTGCAATGTTCATGTCATACCCTCTCTTTTCGTACTATTCCTCCGTAAGCCGTTCCTTTGACTGCATTTTTACGTTCAGGACAAAACCCATGCCCGCAAATAAGCTCACTAAAGAAGTAAGTCCGTAACTGACAAACGGAAGCGGTAACCCCGTGTTAGGAAGAAGAAACGTCGCAACCCCAATATTGATAAACCCCTGAAAAGCGATCAGGACCCCCATCCCTGCAGCTATGATGGTTCCTGCCAAATCCTTAGCCTTCCTTGCAACGGAAAGACACTCCAGCGAGATCAACGTTATCAACACGATCACTACTACGCTGCCCTGGAAACCAAACTCTTCCCCGATGACTGCAAATATAAAATCCGTCTGGGTTTCCGAAATAAAATCTCCGTTTTTCACGCTGGTGAATTCATTGTTCTTGTACCCTTTTCCCTGAAGCTGACCCGAACCGATGGCCATGACGGAATTTAGACTCTGCATGGCTTCGGAATTAGCATATTCCTCCGGATATCTCCAGGCGTTAATGCGGTCCAGCTGATATTCCTGAACGAATGGCAGCTTTCCGCTCATGACAAGATAGATCGCCACCAGAAATGCCGGAATGATCACCGCAAGGATCCCGAAGATGATCCGGTATTGTAATCCCGCGGCAAACATGATCATGCAAAAAACGACGATCAGCAAAATACTGGTAGACAGATCCGGCTGTATCACGATAAGGGACCAAGGAATGACAATTAACACGACACAGCTTGCGATCACTTTAAAAGTGTTCAACTTCTCCCTATATTTCATAATAAACTGTGCAAAGAATAAAATCAACAAAATTTTGGAAGTTTCGGACGGCTGAAAACGTAAAGAACCGATCTCAAACCAACGCTGCGCGCCATGGGAATCATCCCCCAAAAAGATGACCGCCAAGAGCAAACCAAGATTGCCTAAATACATGAGCCAGTTCATCTTGATCACAAAAGAATAGTTGAAAAAGGAGATCACGATCATCACGACGGCGCCAAAGATCACTCCAGCCATTTGTTTGGTCTGAAGTGATTCCTGCGCGCTTCCAATTGCGAACACGCCGATGACCGCAAGGGTCAACGTCATGATCACCAATTTTAAGTCGTATTTTATTAACCGAATTCCATCAAACATGCCTTTATCCCTATCTACAGAAACCTTCGCTCCTGCTTTTGTAAGTCCAGAATGGGAACGTTTGCATACAAGACCGGAGCCTTTCCGCCCCTGACCGTTCCTTTTTTTGCAGTGATCTGAACTTCCATGTTTTCCTTATCTATTTTAACGTATTTTGAAATTACTTTTGTAATGTCTCTCTTGATCAGTTCCACCATTTCCGGCGAACAATTCACCCTGTCCGTGATCAGAAGAATTTTAAGGCGATCCTTCGCAACCTGGCAGGATCGTCTGCGCCTTAAGAAAAACCACATAGCTCCTGCCTCCTATTGTTTATGAAAAATGCCAGTAACCCTTGAGAAAAAAGAGATACTCTTTTCAAAATTCAAAAACGGTATGTCTTGTCCTTCAATTCTTCCGACTACGTTGGCATAGGCCGTGCCTGCCAGTGTTGAGCCTCCAACCAGGGGATCCCCTTGATTTGTTGCCACCACGACGCTTTCATCGTCCGGGATCACTCCCAAAAGCGGAATCCCAAGGATGTCTACCACGTCCTCAGAGCTCATCATGTCTCCTCGCCGAACCATTTCCGGCCGCAGCCTGTTAATGATCAGGTCCATTTTCGAGAAACCGTTCATCTCGAGCAGACCGATGATGCGGTCTGCATCCCGGATGGCCGAAACCTCCGGCGTCGTTACCACAATTGCCCTCTGGGCGCCTGCGATCGCATTTTGAAAGCCCTGTTCAATGCCAGCGGGACAATCCAGGATCACGTAGTCAAACTGATCCTTAATGTGTTCGATCACCTTCACCATCTGTCCCGGTGATACGGCCGTCTTGTCCCTCGTCTGCGCGGAAGGCATCAAATACAGCCCTGGATGGCGTTTGTCACGGATCAATGCCTGCTTCATGCGGCAATTTCCTTCGATCACGTCCACCAAATGATAGATGATCCTGTTTTCCAGACCCATTACCACGTCCAGATTTCTTAGACCGATGTCCGTATCGATCAGACAAACCTTCTTACCCAGCTTTGCCAGACCGGTACCAATGTTTGCGGTAGTGGTGGTCTTTCCCACGCCGCCTTTCCCTGAAGTGACGACAATGACGTTGTTTTCCATAGATAGCCTCCATTTCCTATTTGTCACGGTTTTGTCGTCAACTCCTGATTTGCTTTTTGTACCTGTTTCGGTCAAAAAGCTTTCAGGTGCTCTTTTGTAAGTTCCTCAAAGACTATGCCATCTCCTTGTACTTTTGCAGCTTGAGCAGCCTCCTTCTTCTTTTTGCCCCATTTATTAGTTTTCTTCATGGGTTCATATTTGAAATCGCCGATGGAGATTTCCTCCGGCGCCATTTCCAGTGCTGCGATCATGCAGCCATTGTCATGCGGCACTCCGGCACGCGCGGTTCCGTATATGGCTCCGAGAACCAATACGTTCTTCTCGGAAGAAATGGAACATCCCTCCTGCACGTCCCCAAATACCACAACGTTATTGGGAGTCTCCAGTTCTTCTCCATCCCTAAGGGATCCTCTGAAAACCTGGATTTCCTGATCCACGTCAACTTCCATCAATTCCCGGATCTCAGCCTGTCTGATTGCCTTCATAAAAACCTTGTCCTGATCGTCGTTTTTTTCAACAATACAGGGGATTTTAAGGTCACAATTAAATTGGATCGCATCTATCATCTGAAACTCTTCGTCCGGCGAAAGCTTTCTTCCGGAAAACGTGATGGCCACGGTCTCCTTCCCAAAAAAGTTTTTGGATTCCAAAAACTTCGCTGCCGTCTCAGAGAGCAGTTCGTCAAAAGACGCCTGATCGTCTAATTGAAGGACTAATCCTTTTGAAAAGCTTTTGATCCTGACTTTTTCCTTCATGCATTGCCCTCCTAACTACCATTCATTCGTGATGCCGGCGTCAGGGGAGTTTGCCGTACCTGTGATGATGTCGGATTCTTCCGCAAGTCCGTAATAATACTTGATCACGTCCCTGGTAACCTGCGCGGCATAGTCTGATGAATAACCAAAGGGAATTCTGGTTGCTATTGCAATCTCAGGATATTGATACGGCGCATAGCAAACGAAAAGAGCATGGCTCGGTCTTGATTTGGTCTGCTGTGCGGTACCGGTCTTTCCTGCAACGTCAACGGCAAGATCATTAAAATACTTTTTGTTCTGCACAACCATGCGCATGCCTTTATGGAGTGCCTCCCAGTTTTTATCGGGCATGTCCACAACGTTCCGGATCTTGGGCTCAAATTTTTGAAGAACTGTTCCCTGACTGTCAGCCACGTGATCCAACAGCGTCAAATCATAAACGGTGCCGGAATTCGCAACGGCCGCAACGTATCTTGCAAGACCTACGGCAGTATAGCTGTTGCTGCCCTGTCCGATGGCGGAACGTACCGGGTCAGTATCCGATACCTGCGGCTCACTCTCCGCAATCTCAACGCCGGACTTTTCTGTCAGGCCATAATAATCCGCATATTGATACAAGGTACGCAGACCCTGCTCCTCATTGTAATTTCCGTCTTGCAAAGAAAGGCGGTAACCCACGTCATAAAAGAAATAGTTACAGGAATCCCGAATGGCCGTAACCACGTTCTCACTTCCGTGTCCCCAGCGCTGCCAGCAAGAGGGGGACGGCGTAACGTTTGTATACGTTCCCTGACAGTTCACGGTCGAATTTAAGGTGAGGATTCCCTCCATAAGTCCCGCAGATGCCGTCAGCATCTTAAACGTGGAACCGGGAGCTGCCTTATACTGCGTCGCATAATTATTCCAAGGATAAGATTTGTCCGAATTGAGTTTTGCGTAATACTCCGCATCAATGGAATTCGCGAGTTTGTTGTTGTCATATCCCGGATAAGAAACAAGTGCAAGTACCTGTCCCGTATTCACGTTCGTGATGACCACGGAGCCGTTGCAGGGGTCCAGTGCCAGCTGCGCCGGCGTTACGTCGATGTTCCGGATGCGGTTCATCATGAATTGATACGCCGAAAGCTTGCCCTTATAAAGCGCATCCTCATCCGCGATCGGAATCTCGATTTTTCTCTGTTCGCATAGGATCATGCAGATCTGTTTCCCGGTGATCTTGTCATTCAAAAGCATGTATTTATAAAAACGCTTCTGGAAATCCGGCGTTTTGTCGATCATTTCCATAACGTAATCCACAAGCTTCTCAAAGACTTCGTTGGAATCCGAATACTCTGCCGTAAGTTCAAGCTTACTACCGTCGATCCAGTTCTGCGTGATCAGATAGGTCAGATATTCCGTCAGGCTGACGTTTTCATCAATCGTCCACGCCTGTTGCATCTTATCCTTTTCGTCGATCAGGTCCGAAAGAATGATCCCGTTTTTCACCAATAGGTTTACGATGGCGCTCTCATAATACTGGTATTCCTTCGTAAGTTTACTGTAGATGGTTTTCTTTTCAAAAAACTCAGCGTGGATTCTTTGATACGCCTTCTCTTTGTATTCCAAATACGCCTCATAAACTGCTTTTTCGACCTCTCCCGCCTTTGGCTTAGAAAAGTGCGTCGAATCGATCACGTTATTGTTGATCAAAGCAAAATACACGTCATAGATCGGAATGATAATGTCTGAACTGCTGGAATTCTCCCTGGCGATATATTCCTTTTGATTTGCGATCTTGCTGGCAACAAGGCCTGCCAAATGCTGTTCCAAAATATCGTAGACGGCCTCCGTCAGATCCATGTCGATGGAAAGATACACGTCATTGCCCGAAGTTGCTTCCGTTCTGTCAGTGATGGCGACCACCTTGCCCATGTGATCCACGATCACGGTCTCATGGCCTTTGTTTCCCTGAAGCGTCGTCTCCATGTAGCTTTCGATGCCGCTCTTTCCAACCACGTCGTTAATGCCATAGGTTCTGTCCGTAATGCCTTCCTCTTGCAGCTTAGCATTCAGCGTCGTCAGTTCATCCGACGAAATCTTTCCGGTATAACCGAGCACGTGGGCGAAGTATACGCTGTCCACGTAGCGTCTGATGGTGTCCTCCTCAATGGATACGCCAGGCAAATCTTCCGCGTTTTCCATGAGCGCGGCAACGGTTTCCTTCGAAACGTTCGTGGCAACAGTGGTTCCAAGATATTTTCTGAAAGACGTAAGGCTCATGTTATAGCGCAACGTAACGACTTTTAACCATTCGTCCTTTTCATATCCCTTTCCGGGGATAAATTCACTCTTTTTATCATTCGGAATCTCGTACTCGCCGATGGCAAAACCATTTTTCTTCGTGCGGCTCAAGTAATTCATAATGTCAAGAGGCGTGGAAGCGCGTTCTTCCGCGTCCAATTGATCTATGTAGGTCTTTCCGTAAACGTCCGCAATAAAACGAAGCCTTGCATTTCCGCTTACCGTGTACTCGAAATTCCCATCGTCACCGACAACGATCTTAAAGTCTGAAATGACGCGATCTCCGTTCTTTTCGATCATTTTGATCAACGTGCGTAGCACTTCATTCATCCTTTGATTCTTTGTGGAACCGGATTCCAGCACGTCCTCGATCTTTACGGAATATGCAAGCTCATTATAGGCAAGCAGGTTTCCGTTCCTGTCGTAGATGTTTCCGCGCGCAGAAGATACGTCCCTGGTTTTTTGCGTCATCAAAAGAAATTCGTTCAGGTACTCTTCGCCGTGCACGATCTGCAACTGAAAACAGCGATTGATCAGCACTGCGCAAAGTCCGATGACGACAAGCATCAGGAATGTTGAACGGCTCGTTATGAAATTAAGAATTCTGCGCCGTATCAGATCTAACAAAATCAGTACTCTCTCTTTCTCTGTCTCTTGTGAAGGTATTCATTGATCTTCAGGATGATTGGATAAAAGGCCAAAGTAGCAACCATGGTAACAACCGTCTCCGGCAGGATTACGTGAATAAAGTAATAGGGGAAATCCAGTTTACCGAAGATCAGGAATAAAAACACGTAGGCCGTGAGGCCAAACGTCAGATCACTTACCGTGATCAAGGCAAGGGGAAGTTTGATGTCCTCTGGATAAAATACCCTTGAAAACTTGCCATTAATAAAGCCCACGTAGGTAAACAGCAGTGCATAAAACCCGATCACGTCTCCAAAAAATGCGTCATAAAGCAGACCGCAGATAAATCCGACGGCCATGCCTGCGTTTTCCCCTTTCATGAATCCCTTTGATGCGGTAAGTATGATCAAAAGGTTGGGTAAAACGCGCAAAGGCAGGAGCACCGGAAATACGGCGGTCTGCAACAGAAACAATATCAGGATCAGCGCTCCGGTAAAAAGAAAGCTCAGCATGGTTACCTTACTCCTCTATGATCTGCTTTTGATCCGTGATCACCAAAACTTCAGATAAATGTTCAAAATCAACTGCCGGTATCATCGTGCCTGACTTCGTCAGGTTGTTATTATCCGGCTCAACGGTTAATACGTAGCCGATCAGAATGCCTGGCAGGAATTTGTCACTGATGTCTGAAGTGACGATCTTGTCTCCCGCCTTTACCGCGCCCTTGGAATCCACAAGCTTTGAGAAATAGATCACGCCTTCATTCATTCCCTTAAGGCTTCCGGAAACGATCAGGTTATCCTCGGTTGCAAGAGTCATGCCGCTGACGTTGGCATTGTCGGAAATAATAGCCGTTACGCGGGCCCAATTGGGTCCAACGGCACTGATCCTGCCGACCAAACCGCCGCCGGCGATCACGTTCATGTCCTTCATGATGCCGTCATCCGTACCCTTGTCAATGACAAAGGCAGAATACCAGTTGCCGGAATCACGGGAGATGATCCTCGCTCCCACCTTGTGATACTCCTCATACTGTTCATCCAGTTCAAAGAGCTGACGCAGCTTATTCAGTTCATATTTGTCCTGCTGTAATAACGTGTTTTCTTCCGTGAGGCGCGCAACCTCTTCCTTCAGGGACTGGTTTTCCTTGATCAGCGACTTGATCTGGGTAAACTCGTCCTTCCGGCTGGAAAACCAGCCACCGGCCTTTCCTATGCCCTTTTCAAAGGGAACAAGCGCATACCCAACGATGGTTCCGAGGGGCTTGTCAAAAAAATCCGTCGTGAAGGTAAACAACATTAGCGCAGTACATATAATTGTCAAAATAAAGAGGAGCCATTTACTCGGCAGAGTAAATTTCTCCCCCTTCCGTTTTACGATTGGGCTCATCTACTCATCCCTTCGATTGCGTAAGCTACTGTTTTGTAATTGTCTTCCTTGATGATTTTTGCCAGACCAAGGGCTACACTTGCAACGGGCTCTTCCGCCTGATTCACCTTTAGACCCGTTCCGCTGGCCAGACGCTCTGCCAAGTGATTTACCTGGGAAGCGCCGCCGGAAAGATAAATGCCCTTGCGGAAAATGTCAGCCGCAAGCTCAGGCGGGGTTCTCTCCAAGATCACCTTTACGTTATCAACAATGGTATTAAAGTGTTCTTCCATGGAATCCACCACAAGCTTGGTGGGAATGGTACGCTCCACGGGAAGTCCGGTCACGATGTCGCGTCCGTACACAACTGCGCCCTCTTCATTCTCCTCCAGCTTTTTCAGGTTGATCTTTATGTTTTCAGCAGTTTTGCCGCCGATGATCAGCGAGAATTCCTTTCTAACGGCATTCCGGATGGCTTCGTCGAATTTCATGCCGCCCACCTTGATCAACCGGCTGAGAACAATGCCGCCAAGGGACAGGATCGAAATCTCCGTCGTCTCATATCCAACGTTGACCACGATAACGCCCTGGGAATTCTTCACGTCCACGTCCTGTCCCAACGCATCCGCAACAGCCTTTTCCACCACCATGATCTTTTTCGCCTTAACGCCCGCATCCTTGACAAGATCATAGAACGCCCTCTTCTCAACCTCCGTTACGTCCGTGGGCACTGCCACGTAGAAATCAGAAGGTCTGTAGGAACCCTTTTGAAGGTCGCCAATAAAGTATTTGATCAACGTCTCCATGTTCTTGATGTCCGCGATCACGCCATTGGACAAGGGATAAGAGATCTGGATGTTTCCAGGTGCCTTCTCATACATTTCAAACGCGGAGTTGCCGTATGCAAAAAGCGTATTTTTATTCTCCACGGCGATCATGTTCTTCTCGATGACCACCTTATCCTCATTCCTGTCATAGATTTTGATGTTGTTAGTACCAAGATCGATACCGAATGCATTAAAAACCAATGTTCCATGCTCCTTTCCATTATCCAATCGTACTTTATTTACGTAAGTATGCCTTCCTGACGAAAGCTGTAAAACTTTTGATCTCCAATGATCACGTGATCCAGCAGCGGAATGCCAAGCTCCGTTCCCAAGCGCTCGATCCTCTCCGTTACTTCCACGTCCGCCTGGCTTGGCGCCGGATCACCGCTGGGATGATTATGCAATAAGATGACGTTGACTGCCTGCGCCTTTAGCGCTGCCAGGAACAAGTCCCTGGGGCAAATCAGCGAAAAGTTTACGCTTCCTTCCGACAGCCGCTTTTCCTCCAAGATCAGCCCTTTTGCGTCAAGGCTTACGAGATACACGCATTCCGTTTTCCGGTGCCGCAGCTTCTCCATGAAATATGCAGCAATGGTACAGGGTTCCTTGACGTTGATCCCCTTCTCGGCAACGGAGGATGAGATCCTCATGGCCAATTCCGTAAGGCTCTTTAGCTTTACGGCCTTTACTTGGCCAATTCCCTTCACCTTCTCAAGTTCCTCAAGGCTTACGTCATGTAATCCTAGAAGACCCGTCCGGGGATATCTCCCGAGGGACAATACCTCTCTTGCCAGTTCCAGTGCAGACCTTTCATGGGTCCCCGTGCGAAGGATGATCGCCAAAAGTTCAGCCTCCGTAAGACTTTCCGGGCCAAACCGCAAGAACTTTTCGTAGGGAAGCTCCTGCTGAAGTACCTGATTCTCAATTTCTTTCATTTTGCTCCTTTCCACCTTCCGGAAAGCAAGCAAACAGCCCTATGTTTCTTATTTCATAAAGCGCCATGCCACCAGGGCGATCACGACGCCGATCACGCAGGCAATGGTAATGTGAATGTTTAAGCCAAACGTGAGAACAAGAAATCCCAGATTAAGAACAACGGGAGTATCCAGTCCAAAGGACTGCCCGTAATTCAAGAACGTGTTTTGGAAATAGGAACCGATCAGGCCACCTACCACAAAACCGATCAAGATCAAAAAGACCAGTAACCAATTTGTTTTTTTCAAAACCGTACCCCCACTTCCATTTATCCCACACTTCTATATGGTAACACAAATTAAAACAGAAGTATACAAAATTCATATTCTTTTTTTCGCGAAAATTCGACGCTCCGCGTCACTGTTACAGCTGAATGATGCCCTTCGACTTTAAGCTCTCGAGCGTTTTTAAGATCCCGTATTTTGCATGGGGCCAGGTAAGACCGCCTTGAAAATACACGGCATAAGGCTCCTTAATGGGACCGTCCGCGGACAGTTCAATGGAAGAACCTGACACAAACGCACCTGCCGCCATGATCACCTTTGCGTCATAGCCCGGCATGTCCCAAGGCTCCGGCGTCACGTGGCTGTCTACCGGCGCAGCGGCCTGTATGCCCTCACAGAAGGCGATCACGCCCTCGGGTTTGCCGAAGGTCACTGCCTGAATAATGTCATGTCTGCTCTCTGAACCATTCGGGATCACCGGAAAGCCCAATTTCTCATACAGATTGGCAGCAAAGATCGCTCCCTTTAACGCGCTGGCCGTAACCGTGGGCGCAAGAAATAATCCCTGATAAAACTGCGGCAGAATCCCAAGGGACGCGCCAACCTCTTTACCAAGACCGGGACTTGTCAAGCGATACGCTGCATTCTCGACGCACTCCTTCTTTCCTGCGATATATCCGCCGATCGGCGCAAGACCGCCGCCCGGATTCTTTATCAAGGACCCGACCACCATGTCCGCCCCAACGTCAGAAGGCTCCATGGTCTCTACAAATTCACCGTAGCAATTATCCACCATGCAAAGCACGTCGCTTTTAATGGATTTGATAAAGGCGATCAGTTCCCCGATCCGTGCCACGGATAGGGTTGGTCTCGTCTGATATCCCTTGGATCTCTGAATGGTCACAAGCTTCGTCTTTTCATTGATGGCTTTACGGATTCCGTCAAAATCAAAGCTTCCGTCAGGCAGCAGGTCAATCTGGCGATAGGAAACGCCATATTCGGCGAGGCTTCCCTTGGAAGGTCTAATGCCGATCACCTCTTCCAAGGTGTCATAAGGCTTCCCCACGGGAGACAACAGCTCGTCTCCAGGCCTTAAATTGCTCATGAGAGCAAGGGCAAGCGCATGGGTTCCACATGTGATCTGCGGCCTAACCAGCGCATCCTCCGTATGAAATACTGAGGCATAAACGGCTTCCAGAGCATCCCTTCCGATGTCATTGTAGCCGTATCCCGTCGTACCTAAAAGGCAGGCCTCGCTGACCTGATGCTTTTGCATGGCGCCCAGCACCTTTAATTGATTGATCTCGGCAACCTGATCGATCTGCTCAAAGCGATCCTTTAATCCTTCCAAAACGGAATTGCCAAAATCAAAAACTTCTTTTGAAATTCCCATGGACAAAAAAGCTTCCTTTGTCCCCAACATGTCATCTACCTACTTTCCGTTATTTTATGATGCCTTCCCTTCTAAGGTCGGACAGCATTTTCCCGAGGATCTTGTCCTCGTCATAATCAAAGTCCTGCTTATTCAGCCAAATCACGTCCTCTTCCCTGCGAAACCAAGTGAGCTGACGCTTTGCAAAATGCCTGGTGGAAAGCTTGATCTGCGCGATCGCTTCCTCCAAAGTGCATTCACCGGACAGATAATCCAAGATTTCTTTATATCCCAAGGCCTGCATGGAAGTCATGCCCTTTTCGCAGCCAAGCTCACGAAGATGCCTCACCTCATTCACCAGCCCGTTTTGGATCATTTCATCCACCCGGAGCTCGATCTTTTCATAAAGCTTTTCCCGCAGGTCATTCAGCACGAAATAGCAACACCGGTAAGCCCTTTTCCGGAGACGCTCCGTCTCATTATGCGCCGAAATGGGGGTTTTCGTCAACTGGTAAAATTCCAAGGCACGGATGGTACGCTTTACGTTATTTGCATGGATCGCATCTGCGGAAACCGGATCCACCTTCCGGAGCATCTCATGAAGCGCCTCCGGCCCCTCCGCCTTGGCCTTTTCCTCTAACGTTTTCCTGTATTCACCATTCTCTTCATTCTCAGTAAAATCAATGTCGCGAAGCAGCGCCTGTACGTAGAAGCCCGTCCCCCCGACAACGATGGGAATCTTTCCGCGGTCATAAATCCCACGAAGTGCGTCCTTGCAGAGCTTTTGAAACGTAACCACGTTAAAGTCTTCCCAGGGTTTCAGAACGTTGATCAGGTGATGCGGAATGCCCTGCATCTCCTCCGGCATGATCTTTGCCGAGCCAACGTCCATGTATTCATAGACCTGCGCGGAATCTGCCGAGATGATCTCTCCGTCAATCGCCTTGGCAAGCTTTATGGACAGCTTTGTCTTGCCAACACCCGTAGGGCCGGACAATATGACCATGGGCGGGAGCTCCCTGCCCTCTGGTTTTTGCATTTCCGAAATCATCTGATCCATGCAAACTCCCTAAACAATTCTCTTAAATTTCTTTTCCATCTCGTATTTTGAGATCGTAATGATCGTGGGCCTGCCGTGAGGACAATTATAGGGATTGTCCAAGGTGAGAAGCTCTTCGATCAACTGATCCGCCTCTTCAAAGCTAAGCCGGTTGTTTCCCTTGACCGCAGCTTTGCATGCCATTGTGGCGATTCTTTCCTCAACCACCTGAGGACTCTGCTTGCTGACGCCGGCTTCCAGTTCATCCAGGATGGCAAGGAACATCTCCCTCTCCCCGCAACCATAGAGATCTACCGGAACACTTCTGAGTGCATACTCATTTCCGCCAAATTCTTCAATCTCAAAGCCCATTCGTTCAAACGTGCCAAGGCACTCCTTTAAAACAACCTCTTCCTGTCCGGAAAGGCTTACGATCACCGGCGGAAACAAAATCTGCGACAGTACGTCTTTTTCATGATACCGCTTCATGAAACGCTCATATTTCACTTTCTCATGAGCGGCATGCTGATCCAGAATGCAAAGCTTGTCTTGATATTGGAACATCCAATAGGTGTCAAACACCTGCCCGATCAACTGATACTCGGATTTCTTGCTTGCCGTTAGGATCTTCTCCTCAAACAAGTCCAATTGCTTAGGTTTTGCGTTATCTTGCTTTTGCAATTTTTCTAACGGCGCAATTTCTTGCTTCTGAAATTCCGCTTCCGGCGTTTTTTTCTCCTCTGCCTGAATCTCCGAAGTCTCCGTAAAGAAATCATCTTGTACCGTTTGTTTTGCAGGCGTAACAACGGATTTTAACCGCTCCCAAACGGGACTGTTTTGGAAGGAATCCCTCTTCGGTTTCTCCTTTAGGTACTCTGTTTCCTCCCGGACGAAATCCTCTTTCTTCCGGACGCGCTCAAAGGGTTCCGCAATAGGAGTTTTATTCATTTGGTCCCTGTGATTCCGGTCCTCCTTCATGATCTCTTTCTCATCAGTCAGCCGGTCCCGAGGGATCATTTCCTTGTGCACAAGCACGTCCTTCACGGAGGCTGCGATGAAATCCGTGATCATGAAATTATCCGAAAATCTTATGTCCATTTTTGTCGGATGAACGTTGACGTCAACGCTTTCCACGTCCATGGTAAAATGCAGCACGCAGAACGGAAACTTATGCTGCATTAAATACTCTTTATATCCTTCTTCGATTGCTTTAGCGACAATAGTACTTCTGATAAAGCGGCCATTGACGTAGTAGATTTCAAAATTCCTGTTTGACCTCACCAGGATTGGCTTCCCGAGATAACCTTCCACCTTTAGGCCGCCCTCTTCATGCTGGATGGGAACTAGGGCATTGGCGATCTCCCTGCCGTAAATGCGATAGATCACTTCCCTCAGGTCACCGTTTCCTGACGTGTGAAATCTTGTTTGACTGCCAATGACAAACTGGAAGGACACGTCTGGCCTGGACAGTGCCAAATGCTCCATCAGATCCGTAACATAACCACCCTCCGTCGGCGGCTGTTTTAAGAATTTCTTTCTTACGGGAACGTTATAAAACAAATTCCGTACCAGAAACGTCGTGCCCTCAGGCGCGCCAACCTCCTGCAAATCATTCGCAACGCCGCCCTCCATGCAAAAACGTACGCCCGTAAGCGTTCCTGCGGTTTTCGTGATCATTTCCACCTGGGATACGGCCGCGATGCTGGAAAGAGCCTCACCCCGAAATCCAAGGCTGTGTATTTTCGAAAGATCCTCAGCCTTTTCGATCTTGCTGGTCGCGTGCCGGAGGAAGGCTTTCTCCACCTGATCCTTCTCCATGCCGCAGCCATTGTCCGTAACGCGGATCAGGCTGATCCCCCCGTCCCGGATCTCAACGGTGATGGCATCCGCGCCTGCATCCAGTGCGTTTTCCACAAGCTCCTTCACAACGCTTGATGGGCGCTCAACGACTTCACCCGCAGCGATCTTATCGATTGTCTCAGAATCTAAAACGTGAATCTCGGGCATTTCCGCTTCCTCCCATTTAGACGATTAATTCCCCGTCCAACGATTTTTCAGCTTATTTTGCAGGCGGTACAAGGTATTGAGTGCATCCAGGGGAGTCAAAGTCGTCACTTCCACTTCCATCAGTTCCTTGAGCACGTCCTCATCCTTCACGGTGTCGAATAAAGACATCTGACCGAGATCGATCTCATCATAAGTGACGGGCTTTTTCGCCTTTCCTTCCGCCTTGGTATCCACCGCGATGCTTTGCACCTTCTGCGTAATGTCATTGTCAGAAAGCTGCTCGGCGATTTCCTTGGCGCGGTCGATCACCATGTCAGGAACGCCCGCAAGCTTCGCCACCTGGATTCCATAACTTCTGTCGGCACCGCCCTTGATGATCTTTCTCAGAAAGACGATGTCGTCACCGCTTTCCTTCACGGCGATGCAATAATTGTTAACGTTATGCATCTTGTCTTCCAGTTCCGTCAGCTCGTGATAATGGGTTGCAAAAAGCGTCTTTGCTCCAAGGAGCTTTTTGTTGCTCACGTGCTCGATCACGGCCCATGCAATGGAGAGTCCGTCAAAGGTCGACGTTCCCCTTCCGATCTCATCCAGGATCAGCAAGCTGTTAGGCGTGGCATTCCGCAAGATGTTTGCCACTTCGTTCATCTCCACCATGAACGTGGATTGTCCGCTGGCCAGGTCATCTGATGCGCCGACTCTGGTAAAGATCCTGTCAACGATGCCTATGTCCGCGCTTCGTGCGGGAACAAAGCATCCGATCTGAGCCATGAGTACGATCAGGGCACTCTGACGCATGTAGGTAGACTTACCGGCCATGTTCGGTCCGGTAATAATGCTGATGCAATGTTTATTGTTGTCAAGATAAGTGTCGTTTGCAACGAACAGATCCCCGGAAAGCATCTGTTCCACAACGGGATGCCGGCCGTCCTTTACGTCGATCACGCCCTTTTCGTTTAACTTCGGACGTACGTAGCGTTTTCTCTCTGCAACCAATGACAACGAACAAAATACGTCCAATTTCGCTATGGCCTTCGCAGTTCTCTGAATGCGGTCGATCTCCATGGCAATGCTGTCCCGGATCTGGCAGAAAATGTCATATTCCAAGGTCTGCAGCTTATCCTCCGCATTGAGGATCGTATCCTCAAGTTCCTTTAACCGCGGCGTCGTATAACGCTCTGCGTTAGCCAACGTCTGCTTACGGATATAATCTTCCGGCACAAGATCCTTATAGGAATTCGTCACCTCAAAATAATACCCAAAAACTTTGTTATATTTTATCTTTAATCCTTTAATGCCAGTTCTTTCGCGGTCCTGTTCCTCCAGCTCCGCAAGCCATTGTTTCCCATCTCTTTTCGCGCTCCTTAGGCGGTCCACGTTCTCGTCAAATCCGTCGCGGATCATTCCGCCCTCGCGAATGGTGATGGGCGCGTCCTCATCGATGGCCTGCAGGATCAGCTGATAAATATCCTCAAGTCCGTCTAATTCTTCATGGCATTCCGAGAGCTCCTTGCAATGAAATTCCCCAAGAACGGTTTTAACGTGAGGCAACATCTCCAAAGAGTTTCTAAAAGCAAGAAGATCCCTCGGATTCGCAGTTTTATAAGTGACCCTAGCCAGCAGGCGCTCAAGGTCATAAACGGCATTCAGATATTCCCGGATCTCGTCTCTGGATACGCTGTTTTTGCAAAGCTCTTCCACGGCGTCAAGACGCTCTTCCATCGCCTGTTTGTCGATCAGGGGCTGTTCCAGCCAGCCGCGGAGCATTCTAGCTCCCATTGCCGTCTTTGTCTTGTCCAGCACCCAGAGAAGGGACCCCCGCTTTTGCTTTTCCCGAAGCGTCTCCGTGAGTTCTAAGTTCCGTCTTGTGGAACTGTCCAGAAGCATGAATTTGTTGGTCAGATAAGGGTATAAATGTCTAAAATGACTAAGGTCCGTCTTTTGGGTCTCGTAGAGATAAGACAGCAGGGCGCCTGCGGCCACAAGGCCCACGGGGAAATCCTCGATTCCCAGTCCGATCAGCGTGTTCACCTTAAAATGTTTTCTAAGAAGCTTCTTGCAGCTTTCGTCATCAAAAGCATGCGCCTCAAGGGGATTGATCACCGCATGCAGTCTGTTCCGCAGCTCGCCTACGTCGATGCCGCTCACTAAAAAGGCGTCATTACAGATGATCTCCGTGGGTTCATACTTCATGAGTTCATCCGAGAGCTTTTTGAGGTCTTCCACTTCGGTCAGATAATAATCTCCCGTCGTTACGTCAGCAACGGAAAGCCCGATCTTGTTGGAAGTATAGGCAACGCAGACCAAGTAATTGTTCTTGGACTCCTCGAGGGACTGCATGTTTAGGTTGGTTCCAGGTGTCACCACACGGATCACTTCCCGCTTTACCAAGCCCTTGGCAAGCTTAGGATCCTCCACCTGTTCACAGATGGCCACCTTATAACCCCTACTCACAAGCTTTGTCAGATACCCTTCAACTGCATGATAAGGCACGCCGCACATGGGCGCCCGCTCTTCCATGCCGCAGTCTTTTCCAGTCAGGGTGATTTCTAATTCCTTCGAGGCAACCAGGGCATCGTCAAAAAACATTTCATAGAAATCCCCAAGCCTGTAGAACAGGATACAGTCCTTGTATTCCTGCTTGGTCTCCATGTATTTTGTCATCATCGGGGTCATTTCGCCCATTGTTTTTCCACTCGCTTCCTTGCATTGATTCCCAAAAAGAAATTGGCGGGGCACACTAGAAATTGCGCTCCGCCAATATTTTACCACAACATTTTGTTTCTGTATACTTTTTTCTCTCTAAATAACGATCACTTTTCTCAAGTTTAGCCCTTAGCCAGCTCCTTTGCCCGTGCCAGTGCATCGTCAATGTGAGGGGCAAAGAATTCTTTCCCGACCTTTTGATCAAATTTCGCTTTTTGGAACACCTTCATGGGCTGCTCATTCACGTGAGAGAATACCATTTGGATCCCCTTCTCCTTGCAATCATCATACAGCTGTTCCAGATTGCGCAGCGCCGTCGCGTCAAGGGCGGTAACGCTTCTCATTCTAAGAACCAGAACCTTCGTGTCTTCCTTGTAGGAAATATCCAGGATTTTTCCGGCTGCCGCAAAGAACATGGGACCCGAGATCTCATAAACCATCACGTGATCGGGAATGGTGCGGAGATTGATGCTTTCAGGATCATTTTCATCATCCACTTCCTTCCAGCCTTGCACCTGTGCCACGTCGCTCATTCTCTTCATGAACAGGATCGCGGCAAGCACAATGCCAACCTCAATGGCCACTACCAGGTCAAAGATCACGGTCAACGCAAAAGTGGTCACAAGCACCAGTACGTCACTCATGGGTGAAGCCTTGCAAAGCTTCACAAAATTCCTCCATCCACTCATGTTGTAAGCCACCTGGAACAAAATCGCTGCAATGCAGGGCATGGGAATCAGCTTAGCAAGAGGCATCAAAAACAATACGACGATCACGAGAGTTAAGGAATGCACCATTCCGGAAATGGGCGTGCGTCCGCCGTTTTTAATGTTTGCTGCGGTTCTTGCAATGGCGCCGGTTGCCGGAATTCCTCCAAAGCATACCGATCCAATGTTTGCAACGCCCTGTGCCACAAGCTCCATATTGGGCAAATGCTTGGATCCGATCATGCTGTCAGCGACAACCGCGGAAAGCAGGGATTCAATGCCTGCCAAAATGGCAATGGTCGCGGCGTTCGGGAGCTGTTCGCGCATAAGATTTATGTCGAGCAGGGACATACTAAGCGAAAATCCCGGTAAACCCGTCCGGATGTTAGTAAATGCCTTGCCAATGGTATTCACGTCGAGTTTTAAGCACTCTACCAGCGTAGCGGTCACGATCACGGCAACCAAAGAGCCTGGGATCTTTTTTACAAACTTAGGCCAGATGATCAGAATTGCAAGAGCGATTGCTCCGATGAGCACGCCCATCCAATTGATCGTTCCAAGGTTTGCAATGATCGCTTCCACCTTTTCAGCCGTCTCAATGGGTTTTTCGCCATGTTCGTATACGATTCCGGCAAAATCCTTGATCTGACCAATAAACAGCGTCACGGCAATGCCTGCCGTAAATCCGGTGGTGATCGTAAACGGTATGAATTTCAGTAGATTTCCGAATTTAAAAAATCCCATGAAAATCAAAAGAAATCCAGCCATGATCGTTGCAATGATGAGGCCGTCCATGCCGTCCTTCATGACAATTCCGGCAACAATCGTCGCAAACGCTGCAGTTGGTCCCGCAATCTGTACGCGGCTTCCACCCAGGAAAGATACCAGGAATCCAGCGATGATCGCCGTATAAATGCCTGCCTCAGGACCAACGCCGGAAGCGATCGCCAGCGCGATGGACAAGGGAAGCGCTATGATTGCAACGATCACGCCTGCCACCACGTCCTTGCCGAACTGCTGCGGCGTATAGGTTTTCATCACGGAAAAAAGCTTTGGTTTCAGATAATTCATTTGTATGCACTCCTAATTCAACAACTTTTCAAAACCACGACACATTCTAATGCGAAGTTTTTAGAAATGCAAGCACTTTTTTAAATGCATCGAAAATTATTCCCCGCTTACGATCCTTCCAAGATAATAAAATCCCCTGCATTCGTCAAGCTTCACCATCACCAGCGTTCCCACCTGCTCAGCCTTGCCCGGGAAATGGACAATGGTATTGTTAGAGAGCCTGCCCGTAAGAAGAATCTCGTCCGGCCCGGCATTTAATTCCTTTAACGCTTCCGCCGAATTACTGCCGTCATTGATTTCTTCCACAAGGGCTTCCATCACTTGCCCTTCATATCGTTTAACGCGCATTCTCGCCGTATCCTGAACACACTTTAATACTTTGTCAAACTCTTCGTGAACCTGATCCTCCGGCACCTGTTCCATGGCTGCGGCGGGCGTTCCCGTTCTCTTGGAATAAATGAACGTAAAGGCGTTGTCATACTGCACTTTTTGGATGACGTCGATGGTATCCTGCACGTCCTCCCTTGTTTCTCCCGGGAATCCCACAATGATATCCGTCGTGAGCGACACGTCAGGGATTTCTCTTCTGATCTTTTCAGCCAATGCCAGATACTGTTCCTTGGTATATCTTCTGTTCATGGCCTGCAGGATCTTCGTGGATCCGGATTGCAGCGGCAGATGAAGGTGTCTGCAGATCTTCTTTGATTCCTTCATGACCTGGATCAGCTCGTCCGATAAATCCTTTGGATGCGAGGTCATAAAACGGATTCGCTTTAAGCCTTCGATCTTTTCCACTTCCCTTAAAAGCTGCGCAAAGGTGATGCCGTCTTCCAAATTCTTTCCGTAGGAATTCACGTTTTGTCCAAGCAGCATGACTTCGACAACGCCGTCGTCCACAAGCTTTTCAATCTCTCTGAGGATTTCCTTCGCGTCGCGGCTCCGCTCCCTGCCCCTTACGTAGGGCACAATGCAGTAGCTGCAGAAATTATTACAGCCAAACATAATGTTTACGCCGGACTTAAAGGGATATTTTCTGTCTGACGGAAGGTCCTCCACGATTTGATCGGTTCCCTTCCAAACGTCGACCACCATATTCTTTTCCAGATTGGCTCTGTATGCCAGTTCCGCAAACGCAAACAGATTATGGGTTCCAAACACCAGGTCAACAAAGGGATAGCTCTCGCGTAATTTTTCGATCACCGTTTTCTCCTGGGTCATGCAGCCACAGAGCGCGATCTTCATCGCCGGATTCTTTTTCTTAAATCCGTTTAAGACCCCAAGCCTTCCGTAAACCTTTTGATTCGCGTTATCCCTGACCGTACAGGTATTATAAATGACAAAATCCGCATTTTCGTCATCCGTCAGTAAGTACCCTGTCTTTTTTAAGATTCCGGAAAGCTTTTCGGAGTCCTTTGCATTCATCTGACAACCGAAGGTCACCACGCAGGCAGTAAGACTCCGTCCAAGGCGCTTTCCCTCCTTGGCCACAAACTCTCTAAGCTTTGCCATGAAATAATATTGACGCTCCGGCTCCTTGGATGGAGCTTCCGTGCTTAAGTCAATCCGGTCCAAATCGATAAAATCGTACATTTTGCTTCCTCTTTCTGAAAATACTACTCCAAAGTATACCTTAGGAAAATCATTATTTCAACCATGATTTCGAAAGAACCGTTTTGGAGGATCGGAATGCCTCCCCTGCGTTTTCTCCCACGCAAGGATTTCCCTGCAGACCTTTGGTCCCATAACCCAAAGACAGATTAGATTCGGGATGGCCAAAAGCCCGTTTGCCACGTCGGACAACATCCACAGGATCCCCAAACCGGCGGTGGCTCCAACAAAAGTAAAAAAGGAATAGACGGCTTGATATAACCAAGTTCTTTTTTCTCCAAAAAGATAAGCAAACGCAATCTGTCCCTGCGCCGCCCAGCCAAGTATGGTCGCAAATGCGAACAATGCAATGCAAGTACCAAGCACGGCCCCTCCATATCTTCCAAATGTGGTTTCGAACGCAGCGATCATAAGTTCAGCGCCATTTGACGAATCTGCTTTCAAGCCACTCTTCATGAGCAATTCACCCTCCTGCGCCGCGCTGGCCACTCCGCTGCAGGCATATGCAATTCCCGTGATCACACAGATGACCAAGGTATCAAAAAACACCGCAGAAGTACTGATCCAGCCTTGCCTTACCGGATCTTCTTCCGATGACGCCGCAGCACTGATTCCGCCTGCGCCAAGTCCTGCCTCATTGGAAAATACCCCGCAGGATACTCCGGCATTTAGGCTTCTGATCCAGGAGGCCGTTATCGCTCCAAACAAGCCTCCCGACACTGCCCTAGGCGAAAAGGCACCTACGAAAATGCATTTCAATCCAGGAATCAGGTTTTGCCAATGAAGCACCACGATCCCAAGACAACCCGCCACGTAGATCGCACCCATGGCAGGGACCAGATACGTTGATATCTTAGAGATTCGCTTCATTCCTCCCTTAACCGCAAACAAAGTAAGCATTGCAAGAATCATTCCAACGCTTTTTTCCTTCCAGCCGAACGCCGCGTGAAAGGAGGAAGCGATGGAGCTGGCTTGTACCGCATTCCCCATCCCCAGGGAACAGAGTACCGCAAAAAAGGCATAACACCCCGCCAATACTTTTCCAGTCTTTGGCAGGGGAAATGCCTTGGAAAGCGTGATCATGGGCCCTCCCTTCGGGAGCCCTGATCCGTCCTTTACCCTGTATTTTACGCTAAGCGTACTCTCCGTCAGTTTTGTGGAAAGTCCGATCAGTGCCGATATCATCATCCAAAGAAGCGCACCCGGTCCGCCGGCAGTCATGGCCATGGCTACGCCAACCACGTTTCCGGTTCCAATGGTTGCCGCAAGTTCCGTAGCCAGACTCGAAAAGGAAGAGATGCCATCTTTTTGATCCGCTTCCGTCGGCCCAAGAGCCATTTTCACGGCCCGGAACAGTTTTCTTATGGGAAGTCCCCGAAGCAAAATGCATAAATAAACTCCCGTTCCCAGAAGAAAGATAAGAAGCCACGGCCCCCATACAACGTCTCTTATTTCTTTGATCCAGCCGGCCATCATAAGCACGCCTCCATGCGGTTCTATGGATTTATCTTATGAATCCGTCGTTCTTTTAGAACTATCCGTTGGCGTTTTCGCACTGGTCAAAGCCAGGATTGAAGGCGTAGAAATTCTTTTCATTCAGCTTATCCGAGGCCATTCGGAGTGCCTCTCCAAAGCGCTGGTAATGAACAATTTCTCTTTCCCTCAGGAATTTGATGGGTTCACAGACGTCTGGCTCTTTGATCAGTCGCAAGATGTTATCGTAAGTGGTTCTGGCTTTTTGTTCCGCAGCCATGTCTTCGCTCAGGTCCGTGATCACGTCACCCTTACTCTGAAACTCACAGGCATTAAAGGGCACTCCGCCAGCCGCCTGGGGCCAGATGCCAAGGGTATGATCCACGTAATATTTGTCAAAGCCGCTTCGCTCAATCTCTTCCATCGAAAGATTTCGCGTCAGCTGATGGATGATCGTTGCCACCATTTCCAGATGTGCAAGTTCCTCGGTTCCAATATCCGTAAGAAGGCCGCCAATTTCCCTGTAGGGCATGGCATATCTCTGGGAAAGATAACGCATGCTGGCTCCCATCTCTCCGTCCGGTCCGCCATACTGAGAGATAATGATCTGTGCCAGTTTTGCGTTGGGTTCCTTGATATTCACCGGAAATTGCAGTCTTTTTTCATAGTTCCACATTATGCGCATCCTCCTTCCCAGGGAAGAGGCGCGTCTCCCCAGCTCCACTTCTTGCCAGAATCCGCTTCAGCCATGGTGAGCGGATAATATTTCTTTCCAAATTCCCTGCACAGTTGCTTTTTGATCTGCACATAATGCTGATAATACTCAAGCGCTTTTTGATCCGTGGGGTGCGTATCCAGGAACAGTCCAAGATCCACCATCGTAAAATCTACCACGCCAATGTTAAAGAGGAGCTGATCCTTTCCATTCATGCCTCGCACCTCCTCCCGGTGAAGGGCTTGTTTAAGTCGGGAAAGATCGTTCCGATGCGATATGCCTTTTCCAAGTCATCATACACCTTGTCAAAGCGCTGTATTTCAACGTACGCCATGGCCAGTGGACGATTCTTCCACGCGCTAACGCCTGCATAATCCTGATAATCCGTCATTCGAGCCTATGATCCTTTCTGTTTTTATATTTTATTCATATGCCGTCTCTTACATTTGGTTACAAAACCAGAGCCCGAACCGAATCAGATGAACGGGACAGGGGGACGTGTCTATAGACACGTCCCCCTGTCCCGTTCTGCTTACTTTTATTTCGTCGTACTTCCAAAGCCACCGTTGCGGATTCCGTCTGCGTCATCGTCAACGGTAATGCCATATTCCAAAAAGATTCCCTGCGCAAATCCGCTCCCAGCGGAAACCTCAACGGTTCTGCCTTCGTTTGAGCAGTTCGTCATTTTGATAAAGATATGCCCTTCATTGTCGGAATAATAATAATCACTGTCAATAATACCAACGGTATTGTTCATTTGCAGGCGATATTTAAAACCAAGCCCGCTCCTGGGATAAATCTTCAATACCCAGTCCTCTTCCATCTTTACGCGGATTCCCGTAGGAATCTTGATCGTGGACCCGGGCGTAAGGCTAAAGGAAAAGGGAGCATAAAAATCATATCCCGCACTGCCCTTTGTCGCTCTTTTGGGAAGCTTAATCTCTTCATAGATCTCTTCAAGATCTTTTTCGGAATACTGCGGAAACTCTTCTCTCAGCGCATTCGTAAATTGTTCCTTGCTTACTTTGAAAAACTGGGCAATCCGTCTCATTATAACTCCTCCTCATTCTCCCAAAACTAACATGAGCAAACTTGACGCCTTGCAGCACCTCGTTTGCTCAAGTCAAACAGTATTATATAAAATTTTTTCTTTTACAACAAGCCCCTAAACGTGTTATATATGCCGTTCTCTCAGTTGTTTTATAGCAGGCAGGACGTCACGGGTGCATCCTTTAGCGTCTGCGGCGCACTAACCGGCTCCCTGGAATAATCACCGCAATGCAGGACGGGAATCAAGGGATTTTCTTGCTTTAAGCTCTCCTGCACCTTGATCACGCGTTGATTCTTACTCCCCTTCCAAAGAAGCTGATTATCCTTTTCCTCCACGTGAAATTCACCGTCCACGAGTACGTCCACGAATTTCATCATGGGATACTGCCAAATGTTCTCCCAAACGTCACCGGTATAGAGCCAGATTGTTTTTTTCGGATATTTCTCCTTGATCTCTTCCATGAGATTCCTTACGTCCGCGCGGTTTGCGGGATGCAGGGGATCTCCGCCGGAAAACGTGATTCCGGAAATATAGGACTTGTCAAGCTGATCAAAGATCTCCTGCCTTGCGTTTTCATCAAAGAGAAGTCCGCCGTCCGGATCCCAGGTGATGGGATTTTGGCAATCCTTGCAGCAATGATTACAACCAGCAACCCAAAGGACAACGCGAAGTCCGTCTCCGTTTAGCATGTCGTCCTTGGTGATATTATGATAACGCATAATGCCTTAAACACTCCAATCTCAATTACTTCCCACGATTTCCGGGATTTACATGGACACTCTTTCCTTGATCTCAGCCATCTTCGCGTCATTCAGGCGGCTGTCGCCATGTACTCTCGAGTAAGACAGATAACCGTTCATGCGGTCGATCTTCGTAAGGTTTCTGCTTCCGCACTTCGGACAAACGTCCATTTCCAACTCCTGATGACCGCAATCGTCACAATATGCCAGGGACAGATTTACGCCCTCGTAAAATCCCATTTCCATGGCCCTGTAGATCAACGACTTAACGGCCTCGATGTTGTAATCGATCGGATATTTTACGTACTGGATCTTTCCGCCGTTTGCCAGATCCCAAAATCGGTTTTCGAGATCCTGTTTCTGAATGGGCGTGATGTTCTCGGTCACGTGGCAGTGGAAGGAATTGCTGACGTATTCCCTATCGGAAACGCCTTCAATGATTCCGTATTTCTTTCTAAACTGCTTTACCTGGAGACCGCAAAGGCTCTCTGCAGGCGTTCCGTAGATTGCATAGAGGTTGCCGTCAGCTTCCTTGAATTCGGCAATCTTTTTGTTGATGTGCTCCATCACCTCTAAGGCAAAGGCTCCGTCCTCAACGAGGGACTTGCCGTTGTAAAGCTCCTGCAGCTCGTTCAGTGCCGTGATTCCAAAGCTAGCGGTTGCAGCCTTCAGAAGCGGCTTGATCTTATCGGTGAGCTTTAAGTGTCCGCCAAGGAATCCGCCCTCGCAGTAAGCCAGCGGGTTCGTTGAAGCACGCATTTCTCCAAGATATGCGTAGGTTCTGATATGGAGCTGACGGATCAGGTTCAGGTAGTAATCAAGAACCTCATAAAAATCACGGCTTTCCTTCCTGGACTTCTCCAGGATCATGGGAAGGTGAAGCGAAACCGCGCCAATGTTAAAGCGTCCTACAAAGATCGGCTTGTCATCATCGTCTGCGGGATGCATGCCGCCTCTCTCATACCAAGGAGAAAGGAACGCGCGGCAGCCCATCGGCGAAACAACCCTGCCGTATTGCTTGTACATGCTTGCAACGTAGCCCTTTCCGGTCAGGCTCAGCCAATCCGGATACATGGTCTTTGCAGAGCATTCCACGCCCGCATTGAACACGTCCTCCATTTCCTTTCCGGGGCCGTGAAGGTTTTCGTCATACAAAAATACGATCTTCGGGAATAACACGGGCTTCTTGCAGTTCGCCTTGCCCTGTCCTTTCTTTCTGACGTTCAGCATCTGGATCGTGGCAAGACGCGCAAATCTTCCCGTGCCAATGCCTGCCGTCACGGTAATGAAGGGATAGTCACCTCTGCTGGAGGCAACGGTGTTAAACTTATATTCCCATCCCTGAAATCCCTGTTCAAAATCTCTCGTCACGTCGGCGAGTGCAACCTCTTCCGCCTTTTCTTGGGCGATGCCAAGGCCAACGTACTTGTCAACGTACTTCTTGTAGGATTTCTCCGCATAGGGCTCTAATATCTTGTCCACTTCCGGTACGGTAAATCCGCCGTACTGCTGGCTAGCTGCGGAAAGAACGATGTCTCCGATCACGTCAAAAGCCGTATCCAAGGTTTTCGGCTCATTATACCAAATGTTTCCCATCTCAAATCCGCCGGAAAGCACTTCCTTCACGTTAAAGAGACAGCAGTTCATGGTATCACGCCTTGCGGACATGTCATGCACGTAGATGTATCCGTCACGGCAGGCCTGGATCTCCTCGGTCGTCATAAAGAACTTCTGGTATAATTCCTTGTTAAACTGATTAAATACAAGACTTCTCTTGGTGGAAACCAAAGCGGAATCCGTATTGGCATTCTCCTTGTCTCCGATATACATGATGGACTGGCTCTTTTTGTAGACGTCATCCATCATTCTGACAAAATCCTGCTTGTAATTTCTGTAATCGCGGTAACTCTTCGCAACGATGGGTTTTACTTCCTCCAATGCGGATTCCACCACGTTATGCATGATCGCGATGGGAATCTCATTGCTTTCAAATTCATCGATCTTATCGATTACGTGCTGGCAGATGCTGCGCTTTTCTGCTTCCGTGAACTTCGTCAGCGCGCGGTACGCACTCTTGCCAACGGCATTGATCACCTTTTGAACGTTAAAAGCCTCTTTGCTTCCGTCCTTCTTAATGACAAAGACCTGTTTGGAAGGGCGATATTCCTCCCCATAATTCACTTCATCATTTTGCTGTGCGTGATCAAAATTACTACTCATGACGCTCCCCCATTTCTTTATTAAAGGCTGATTATCGATACAATATATTGATCGAAAAACAAGGGCTTTCCCAATATATTGTGCCAGCGTATCAAGTATAAAAGGAATTTCCGCTTTCTGTCAACGTAAAAACTCAACAAAAAAAGGCTCCCAAAATTTTAGGAACCTTTTTAGAAAAAGGGATTGACAAATCAATTTACTGATAATTAGCATCGTTGTACGGCAAATCGCCTTGCTATTCAACTTGGTCAAGACCATTTTCCACGATACTGCGAAGATGATCCATATATTTTTCACGGACCCAGTCCGGGCTGACGATTTTCGTCTCTTTGCCCAATCCTGCCATCCATCCAAAAAACTGCGGTGACACCGTAAGCTTTACTCTGATGCGGATCCTGCCGTTTTTTTCCTTTCGGAGTCCAATGTCTTTACCAAAGCGGTCAACCGCCACGCCAAGCAGGGATTCCGGGAAACTCAGGATCACGATTTCCTCCGTACCGCCATACATTCCAAACGTTTGATTTGAATATGCTGCAAGATCAATTTTGTCAAATTGTTTGGCACCGTCCCTGGAAACCGTAAGAACCTTTACCTTCCCCATCTTGTCCACGCGGAAATGTCGTATGGCCTGTGCTTCGTCATCAAAGGCGACCAGATAATAGTTTTCATTCTGCCAAAGAAGTGCCCACGGACTTACAACTCGCTCTTCCTGCTTTCTGGGTACCATTTCCTTCTCAATGTTCCAATCCATGTACTGGAAAGAAATCTTTTTGTTTTCCTGGATGGCGCGATGCACGTTGTCGATGCTGTAATAGATACTTTCATTATCCGTTTTTACGCGTCCAAGCACGTGGACCTGTCTCTGCAGCTTCCCTGCGTCATGCTTTCCCGCAAACCGTTCCAGCTTGGCGATCAGTTCCCGGGATTTTTTTGCCGTGATAAACCTGGAGGATTCCACCGCATCCACCAAAAGCTTCAACTCGGGCAATTCAAATTCCCGCTCTCCGAGAAAATACCCTCCGCCGTTCCGGCTGCTGTTTTGTAATACGTCAAAACCAAATTCCCTAAGCCTTTCCACGTCGTCATAAATGCTTTTCCGCTCCGCATGAATCCCCTTTGAATCAAGGTATTCGATGATGCGGTTCGTGCTGACGGGAAAAGCTTCGCAGCTTTCCTCCTCAAGCAATTGGATCAAATATAAAAGCTTTAATTTTTGTCCCGAAGATTTTGGCATCCCTTACTCCTTTTGAGGTTTAGGCATTTTCCTGTTGATCAGCGTTAGCGGCCGCTTCCCTCTCGAGAGCAGCATCCTTACGTTTTCTCATAAAGATTCCAAAAAATACGGCAGCCACGCCTACGGCAACAAAACAAAGTAATAAAAGTCCGTAACTAGCCAAAGCATTTAAAAATTCCATACTTCGTCACTCCATTTCCAGATCACTGACTGACAGCGATTCTACACATAATAAAAGTCCCATAAACTTCTCTCAACGTCAAGTATATCAATTGCGGACTTCTTCGTCAAGCCCGTCATTTTCTGCTATTGCATGCTCCACTGGCCAGATTCCACAAAGTGCTCTGCCATTCCCCTTGCATTAGCGATAACGTCACCGTCATAGCCAATGATTTCCAACAACTGAATGGCATTTCTCGTCGTTGCTTTTCCGGGAAGAAGCTTGTATTGGAAGATTACGTCGCCGTCAACAATCTCTTCCTCGAAATGATAGTTATTGAAATCCTGCTTCAAAAGCTCCGTCAGTTCTATGTCATGGGTGGCAGCAAAACAAAGAACGCTTTTTTTGTGTAGGCTTTTTAGGATTTGCGTCGATGCCGCTATTCTTTCCACGGTGTTGGTTCCCCTGAGCACTTCATCCACAAAGCAAAGAACGGGTCTTCCAGTCTCTTTTTCCGCATCCAAAATACGCTTTAAAGCCTTGATTTCAACAACGTAATAGCTGTCTCCGCCCTCCAAGTCATCCTGAAGCGCCATGGAGGAATAGATCCTAAAATATGGAGCCTCATAGGAAGATGCCGTACAGGTATGGATCGTCTGTGCCAATAAAGCATTTATGGCAACCGTTTTTAAGAACGTGGATTTACCAGACGCATTGGAACCCGTGATCAGAACGCCCTTTTCCGTCTCCAGGGAATTTTTTACGGGATCCTGCAATAGCGGATGCCAGGCATCCGTGATCTTAAGCGAATCCGCCATTCCTTCCCACAGTTTCGGAATACAATAATCCGCTCCATTTTTCCGAAGGCCCGTTCTCCATGCGCCAACGGCAATGCTCGCTTCTATTTTACCAAGCTGCGTGTTTACGGCATCCACCTTATCAATGTTCCCGCGAAGGAAATTAAGCATTTTGTTGAACTGCATCAGATCAACGTGGAAAGTCATCTTTACGTAATCCACCAAAAGATCGGCGGGATTGCTCCCTCCCAGGGATCCGTTCCCTGAAACAACCCAAAAAGAGCCTCTTCGAAGCGGTGCCAGCTCCTTACAAGTCTTTCGCACGTCTTCCAGGATTTTCTCAAGCGTTTCTTCCTTCTCTTTCATTGGGAGCTTATCCAGCCGTTCCGCAGCGTCCAATAGCTTTAGCACGTATTGAAAGCTTACGATATAAGGTTCTATTTCGTTCTTCTCCTTAAAGTACGTCGTAACGTTAAAAATCATCAGAGCCACGAGGGCGATCAATCCATAACTAAAGAAAAATGGCATGATCGCAATGCAGGGAATGAATGCCAGATCCAGTAAAATGGCTCTTTTATTATTTCTCTCGCCCAAATAATCCAGATTATCCAAGTAATCATACAGCGAAAACTTACCCATGTAGCCCAGTTTCGCCATTAATACCTGCACGTAAATCCGCTGATCTTCCTCTTTTACGAAATGATTCACCAGCGTTTCAAATTCCTCAAGCTCTTCCTTCGTTTTTCCGGCACTCCTGAGCACGTGATATAAATACTCCTCGCCCGTTGCCGAGTACGTGTGATTCATGCTGCGGAAAACGTCATCCATTCCAAGGTCATTCCAGGTGACGTCGTCTACCTGACCTTCCTCCTTATGTTTCCCGAAATAGCGGTCAATCCGAAGAAACCGTTCGATCTTTTCCTCTCGTTTGCGAAGAACGCCATAATTTTGCCGCAGTTCTTTTTCAAACAGCCTTCTTTTTTTTCTGTCGTTAAAAATGTCCTTCACTATGATCGCCACAAAAAATACTACGACCAACGCCCCAAAAATTGCATATTCCATATCCATACCATCCTGCGATTTTATACGCTACTACGATAAAACGTAAAGAGGCAAAAGTCAAGGGCGCCGAAGCCCGGCGCCCTTTATTTTAGACGATTTAATGATTTATTTACCGCCAATTCATTATATTTTAATCACGTCTTAATTGCATAAATCGAAATTTTAGAGTTTTAGACTGCCAGGAAGAATTTCACCAGGAAGATCAAACTCAAAATGGCGGTAAGTACGGAAACGTCTTTTGCCTTTCCACAGAAAATCTTTAATACGGTATAAGAGATCAGTCCAATGCCGATTGCATGTCCAATGGATGAGGAAATGGGCATTGCAAGAAGCATAAGTCCAACGGGAACCGTCTGGTAAACGTCATCAAAATTAATGTTCTTTAATCCGCTAAGCATTAAGATACCAACGTAGATCAATGCAGCGGAGGTTGCTGCAGGAGGAATGATTCCGGCAATGGGCGCAATAAACATGCATGCCAGGAAAATAACTCCAGTCGTCAGCGCGGTCAGTCCGGTTCTTCCGCCTGCCTCTACACCGGATGCGGATTCGATAAACGTGGTTACGGTAGAAGTACCGGTTGCGGAACCAGCCACGGTACCAATGGCGTCTGCAAGAAGCGCTTCCTTCATCTTTGGCATTTTGCCATTCTTGTCAAGCATGCCTGCGCGGCTTGCAGTACCAACGAGCGTACCAATGGTATCAAACATGTCAATGATGCAGAAGGTTACGATCAGTGTAACGATCGTAAAGGATCCGATTTTCATAAATCCTTCAAAATTAAACTTAAACAATGTGGTGTTTGCCATGTCTGCGAAAGGCGGAAGGAACGATGCCGTTGCAAGGGAAGCAAACGGATTAGTGCCAAGGAAAATGGCTTCGCCAGCCCAATAAACGACGCTTGCGAAAAGCATGCCAATGATTACGGCTGCCTTAACCTTTTTCTGTGCAAGGATAATGATCAAAAAGAGTCCTACAAACGCCGTAACAACGCTCAGAACCATCTGAGAATATCCGGAACCCATGGCCGTCTTTGCCTGACCTGCCGTAAGCGCGCCAAAGAAGTCACGCATCATGTAGAAAGGTCCACCCGTCTCGGAATAAACGCCTGCGTTAGAACCAAGTCCAATGTTCATCAGCATAATGCCGATGGAAGGCGCAATGCCCAGACGAACGCCCAAAGGAATGGCTTCCACGATCTTTTCGCGAACGCTGAGAACGGACAGACATATAAAGATAATGCCTTCAATCAAAACGATCACCAAAGCCGACTGATAAGATTCCACGTAACTCATTCCCGTAATGCTGGCCAAATTGGCAACAACCAGTGCAAAGAAACTGTTGAGCCCCATTCCGGGTGCCATTGCAAATGGTTTGTTTGCTGCAAAGGCCATGATAAACATGCCGACGGCCGATGCAATACAAGTTGCCAAAAATACGCCGTTCCAAAGAGCCTGCCCTTCCGCTCCAAATCCGGTTAAAAGATTTGGATTCAATGCGATGATGTAAGCCATCGTCATGAAAGTTGTGAGACCGGCGATGATCTCAGTTCTTACCGTAGTGCCGTTTTCCTTGAGCTTGAAGACTTTCTCTAACATGTTCTTTCCTCCTAAAGTATTATTTTGATTAGAGAACCTTTCTTATGATGAATTTGCTCTAGGCAAATTACATCCCATTACTTTAACTGCGCACTTCCAAAACTTTGCGGCAACAATTCACCCAGCGTACAAACCTTATAATCTTCCAGAGTCTTTGCCGCGATGATCACAAAATCTTCCTTGCAAAATTCGCTCATCACCTGTCTGCAAAGGCCGCACGGGAATGCATAGGAATCTGGTTTCTGATTCGCCTTGCCGCCTACGATCGCAATCGCCTTAAAATCACGTTCTCCCTCCTGAACGGCCCGGAGAAAGGCAACCCTCTCCGCGCAGATTGTTGCGCCATAGGATGCGTTTTCCACGTTGCACCCCGGATATGCCCTTCCCTGTTCGGAAAGAAGAGCTGCCCCAACGTTGTAACCGGAATAAGGCGCATATGCTTTGGTCCGTGCTCCAAGCGCCTGCAGGATCAGCTTTTGTACGTCAAAATCCATTTTTATCATATTCCCTCGATCTCTCCCATCTTACGGATTACGCCAGAAACAAGCGCCGTAAACTTCGCCGCAGCGCGATCTGCGGTTTCCTGTACCTCTTTGTGGTTCAGTGCCACTATTGACATACCTGCGGCCAGATTACTGATGCAGGAGATGCCACAGATTTTCATGCCGGCGTGATTTGCGGCAATGGCCTCAACAACCGTGCTCATTCCAACCGCATCCGTTCCCAGTGCCCTAAGTGCCTTGATCTCAGCGGGGGATTCGTAAGAAGGTCCCGTCAGTTGCGTATATACGCCCTTTTGTATTCTGATGCCCTCTTGGGAAGCAACCTCCCAGATCACGTCCTGCAGATCCCGGTCATAGACGTTGGACATGTCAGGAAATCTCGTTCCCAGGGATTCCGGATTGGGACCAATTAACGGATTGGGCACAAAAAATGAAATATGATCGCGGATCATCATCAGGTCGCCTGGCTGAAATTTCTCATTTAAGCCACCTGCCGCATTCGTCAAGAACAGAAACTTAGCTCCCAGACGCTTCATCAGGCGGATGGGCATGACCACGTCGCTCACTTCATAACCTTCATAGAAATGAACCCGTCCCTTCATGCAAACAACGGGAACTTGATCAAGCCAGCCAAAAATGAACCTGCCATCATGCCCCGCCACAGTCGAAACGGGAAAACCTTCAATTTCAGAATAGGGAATCGTGCATTCAACCCGTAAATTCTTTGCAAAATCACCAAGTCCAGAGCCCAATACCAATGCAACCAGAGGCTGAAATTTCGTTCTTTCCTTCACTTGTAACACTGCTTTTTCCAGTTTCAGTTCCGTTTTCGTTGCCATTCAAAAGATGCTCCTTTGTTTTTATTCAATTTGTCCTACAGTAGTAAAGTATACAGAAATTTTCACGTAAAATCAATTCTTTTACAATAAATTTTGTATGTTTTATATAATGATGCAAACCATGCCGCCATTTGATTCATTTACGATCTTTTGCATGCAATCCTGTAGTTTTTCCTGGCTCTCCGGCCCGATTCCCGAAATCTTGGCATTTATACCGTCGTTCACCATCTGCTCCACGGATTTTCCAAATACGTTAGTTCCCCACATGCCTTCCGCCGTGCTCGAATTTTTGATAAACGCGATCAAATCCTCTGCCTGTTCCCTTGTTCCAACAATGGGCGCAATCTCCGTCACCACGTTCGTCCTGATCATGTGAATCGATGGACTGATTGCTTTAATTTTTACGCCAAACTTATTTCCCTGATGAATGATTTCCGGCTCTTCCAAAGTAATGTCCTCTCTTTGAGGAATTACCACTCCATACCCGCCGGCCTTTACGCTGTCCAGGGCATCTTTTATTTTGTCATATTCCTCTTTCATCTCACCATATTGCTTTAACCGGATCATCAGCTGATCTGAGTCTTCGACCGATTCGCCAACCGCATTGGTCAATGCATTGTAAAAACATTCTTCCTTTGGCTCAAGTTCAATTTTAATGACTCCATCGGATAATCCCAGGCTTTCAATTCTATATCTTCTAAGGTAATCGCTCACCATAACGTCAATGTTTTCAGCCACGTCCCTTATTTTTACAGATTTGTCTCCCAGTTCTTTGATTTTACCAATCAAGTCAACGTTCATGTCATCCTGATCATCCAGCGATCTCATCCACCCAGGGCAATAGAACTCCACGGAAGATACTGGAAATTCGTACAAAATCTGCTCCAAGACCCTCGTAACGTCATCTTTCCTCAGTTGCTCACAATTGACCGTCATGGTCATAACGCCATAGGCATCTGCTATCCTTGACGCAACGTTTTTTGCCTCTTCAGAATAAGGTTTTCTGCTGTTCACGAGCACCAAAAAAGGCTTTCCCGTTTCCTTAAGCGCCGTTATCGTCTTTTCTTCCGCTTCCAAATAAGCGTCTCTCGGCAATTCACCGATGCTTCCGTCCGTCGTGATCACTAAGCCGATTGTCGAGTGGTCTTTCATAACCTTATCCGTACCAATCTCAGCCGCTTTGCTAAATGGAATGGGATCATCAAACCACGGTGTTTTTACCATCCGTTCCTCGTCATTCTCCAAATGTCCGGCAGCACCGTCCACCATGTATCCGACGCAATCGATCAGCCTAACCTTTGCCGTAACGTCATCCCCGAGCCGAATGGTTGCCGCCTCCTTTGGCACAAACTTTGGTTCCGTCGTCGTAATGGTTTTCCCTGCCGCGCTTTGTGGCAATTCGTCCGTGGCCCTGATCTTTTCCGCTCCGTCTTCCATGTTTGGAAATACCATTTCTTCCATGAATCTGCTGATAAACGTTGATTTTCCCGTACGGACCGGTCCCAAAACGCCTATGTAGATTTCCCCATTACATCTTTCTTTAATGTCACGATACAGATCATATGCCTTTTGAATTTCTGCCATCTTTTTATCATCCTCCCGCAATTGCTGTTACAAACATATGCAGGCTACAAGTATTTTATGTAAAAAAACGAGATGACGGAAACGCCCCCATGACACGTTAAAAGGCCGAATCCTCCCGGATTCGGCCTTTCCTAATACTTTTAGCTATTTTATCTAACAATGCGCTTAAAGCTCTTTTTACCGCGTTTTACGACGATTCCATCGCCTGCAAACTGCCCGGGATCAAAGCTCAGCTTCACGTCCGTAACTTTTTCCCCGTCAACGGTAACGCCGCCCTGCTCAACGGCACGTCTTGCCTCACTTCTGGATGCGCAAAGCCCCGCGCTTGCAAGAACTCCAAGGATATCAATCTTTCCGTTCAGGAAATCTTCATCCTTCAGTTCGTAGGTCGGCATGTTAGCGTCATCTCCGCCGCCTGCAAATAAAGCCTTGGCGCTTTCCTGCGCCTTCACGGCTTCTTCCTCACCGTGAACAAGCTTGGTCAGTTCAAATGCCAAAATTTCCTTTGCCTGATTGAGCTGGCTGCCCTCCCAATGATCCATCTCGTCGATCTGCTCTAGGGGAAGGAAGGTCAGCATGCGCAGACACTTAAGCACGTCGGCATCGCCAACATTTCTCCAGTACTGGTAAAACTCGAATGGGGAAGTCTTCTCGGGATCCAGCCATACGGCGCCCTTCTGGGTCTTGCCCATCTTCTTACCCTCGGAATTCAAGAGCAGCGTGATGGTCATGGCGCAGGCATTTTTTCCAAGCTTTCTGCGGATCAGTTCCGTACCGCCAAGCATGTTGCTCCACTGATCATCGCCACCGAACTGCATGTTACAGCCGTAACGCTTGTAAAGCTCCAGGAAATCATAGCTCTGCATGATCATGTAATTGAATTCAAGGAAGCTCAATCCCTTCTCCATTCTCTGCTTGTAGCACTCAGCCGTCAGCATTCTGTTGACAGAGAAATGAGCGCCTACCTCGCGCAAAAACTCAATGTAGTTCAAGCCTCTGAGCCAATCGGCGTTGTTTACCATCATGGCCTTGCCTTCGCCAAACTCGATAAAACGGCTCATTTGCTTCTTAAAGCATTCACAGTTGTGATCGATCTGCTCCACGGTCATCATCGTGCGCATGTCACTTCTTCCGGAAGGATCGCCGATCATTGCGGTACCGCCGCCAATCAGGGCGATGGGACGGTTCCCGGCCATCTGAAGCCTCTTCATCAGGCAAAGTGCCATAAAATGTCCCACGTGCAGACTATCTGCAGTCGGGTCAAAGCCAATGTAAAACACGGCCTTTCCATTGTTGATCAGCTCCTTGATCTCTTCTTCATCCGTGAGCTGTGCCAAAAGTCCTCTGGCTTTGAGTTCATCAAAAATCGTCATTTCTTTTCCTCTCTTTCCGCCCTTCGGCTACTATTTGACGGTTATTCCACCGTCCATGCTTTGAAGGATTACAAGGGAGAGTTTTAAAACAAATAAAGCTCACCCTCTTTCAAAAGGGTGAGCCCTCACTCACGTTACCACCTTCGTTCCCGCACGCCTCACAACGCACGGCTCAGCGAGTATCCATCAATACTCTTGTCCGATATCGGGGACTACCGTCAAAGCCTACTCCCTGCGATCAGGTTTGGGTTTGCTGCTCCGAGACGTATTCCCAAAAGACTTTCCGCGCCTCTCACCTGCCGGCAACTCTCTGTCAAAAGCTTCCTCTTGGTACTCTTTCTCTTCATCGCATTCAAATATGATATTGTGATAGTAAATCATACGAGCCACTTTGTCAAGCTATTTTTGATTTCATTCCAAATCTAAAGAGAATGAATCCAGAAGCTCAAATATTTTTATATCCCCGGCTCTTCTCCGGTAGATCTCTTCCAACTGCTCATTTTTCATTGGTTAATGATCTCCTTGAATGCATTCTACTGATATTACGATTCAAAAAGGGAAAACGTATAATCAAAAAATTTTTTTCAGTTTTAAGAAAACATGATAAAATAGAATTACAAATATGCTTACGCATGCTTAAATGCTTTCCGCGGAGGACAATTATGAGTTTCCTCGATTTTCTGGCATCTCAATTTTCAAAATTACAAAAGGCAACCCTGGTGGAATCCTTTCAGGATGATCTCGATTCTTCCGTTACTTTCGAAGTAGTCGACCGCAAAATCCCTTTTCTGCCGCTGTTTGACGTAAGACGCCTTGAGTTTCAGCGTGGTTCTTCCTACAGTTATTCTGCCATCTATTTAAATAAGCATCTTCGCCTGCAACCAATCTACTTTGCCGTCCAGCGCCTTACGGAAAGCTTTTTTCCAAAGCTTTCTTCCTTGGGAAGCGCGTTGGTCCTTGGATGCGCCGGTTGTTCCATTCCACGCTTTCTTGCGCTTTCCTCCAAGGATTGTAAGATCACCGGAGTGGAATACTCTGAAACCATGATCAAAATCGCAAAGAAATACTTCATTGACGATCCCATATATCATTATTTTCTTCTGCTTCACGACGACGCATTTTCTTACGTTCACAAGACCACGGAGCAATTTCAATTGATCTACGTCGATTTGTTCCTCGCTGACAATAATTGCCCGCAGATCACGTCCATGGATTTCGTAAATTCCATAAGTTCCTTAATGGCCGGAGATTCCATCGCCATCTTTAATTCCTTATGTCTCAGTAAGGAAGATTGCATGAAATTTGCATCCCGTTATGCGTCATCCTTTACCGCCACTTACGTTTTTGATCATCAGTTCCACTATTACGTTGTTTTTGCAAAAACTTCGTCCTTATCCACACTCAAAGCTTTTGAAAAAAGAGCAATGAATTTCGTCCGTTTGGATGAACGTTTCATTGCTCCTTAACCTTTGAAATAAACTGTCTTATCGATTGACCATGAGTTTTACCATCGCCTGATTTAAGCCGTCCACGGTCAGCTTGTACATCGGGAACAGTTCCTTGATCGCCGTTTCCGCCTCTCTCCAAGGCGCCCTGCCTGGTGCCATCTTAGGATTTAGCCACACAACTTTCTTGTAATGGCGCTTGATCTGATTCAGCCACTGCCATCCGGAAAGACCGCCATTCGGTCCCCTGTAATTTCCCGTATCAGAATACAATTCCTCCGGCGCCATCGCTGCATCACCAACGATGATCACCTTGTAATCACTGTCCACGTTGCGGAACATCCACTCCGTGTCAACCCAGTCACCGTTTTCGCATTCCGGGGTTTTATAGACCTTGCTGTAGATGCAGTTATGAAAATAATAGGTCTTTACGTCCTTGTAATGATTGGATTTGTGTACCGCCTGAAACAAGTCATTCAACAAACTGCTAAAAGGGATCATGGTACCACCGGAGTCCATCAAAAGCAGCAGCTTCACGGCGTTTTTTCTGGGCTTTTTCATGACGATCTGCAGGCATCCGCCATTGTTGCAGGTCTTATCTACAGTGCCATCAATGTCAAGCTCGGTCTCTGGAATGTCCAGCCTTGACGAAAACTGCCTGAGTTTCCGGAATGCCAATTGGAACTGACGATTGTCCAATACTCTGTCATCCCTGAAATCCCTGTATTTTCTAGCGCCCACAACGGAAAACGCCGACTGGTAGCCCGTCTGTCCTCCAACGCGTACGCCGCCAACGTTACCACCCATGTTACCAAAAGAGGTCTTTCCCATGGTTCCGATCCAAAAGCTTCCGCCATTGTGTTCTTCATTCTGGTCACGAAGTCGCTGCTTAAAGGTCTCTTCCACCATCTCTTTGTCAACCTGGATGTCTTCCATCTGGTTCAAGTGTGCCCTGGCTTCCTCATGTGCCAATTCCAGCATGTCAGACTTATCCAGCCACCTGAGCATCTGCGCGCCAACCTCCGTCTCCTTCTGGGCCGGCTTAAAGCACTCGTCAAACGCCATGTCAAACTTATCGTAATCCGTTTCGCTCTTTACCAAGATCATGCGGGACACGAAATAAAACTGTGTCAGCGAACTGCCACAAAGCCCCTTATCCAGAGCCTCCTGCAAAGTCAGGAACTCTCCGAGCGTCACGTGAAGTCCCTTACTTCTTAAACTTTCAAAGAATTTTGTAAACACCTGATCCGCTCACTCCTCATCGTAAATCCTTGAACTCGTTTTCCACCACGAGAATTCTCGTTATCCCGAGGGGATGGCCTATATGGCATTTCTCGGTCGAATGGTTACGAGAAATACCATATAGGCCCAATCCCCGAGTTATTTAATGATTACCGTGCTTTACGAGTTCCAGATCCTCATCCTTCTTTACGACAACTCCAACGAACGGAAGCTCTGCCTTGATCCTGTCAGCAGAAATGCCGCCGATCTGCAGAGCGTTCACCCAATCGATCAACTCTGAAGTGCTGGGCTTCTTGCGGATGTCATGGATCGCGCGGATCTCATAGAAAGCGTCCATGGCCTGCTTTAAGAGATTCTCTTCCACCTGAGGGAAATGCACCTTTACGATCTCTTCCATCAATTCCTTGTCGGGGAAATCAATGTAATGGAATATACATCTTCTAAGGAATGCGTCAGGCAATTCCTTCTCCGCGTTGGAAGTGATGATCACGATAGGGCGATGCTTCGCCTTTACGGTACGCTTTGTCTCATTGATATAGAACTCCATCTGATCTAATTCCCAAAGAAGATCGTTGGGGAATTCCAAATCTGCCTTATCGATCTCATCGATCAAAAGCACCACCTGATCCTCGCTGTCGAAGGCCTCACCCAGCTTACCAAGCTTAATGTATCTCGCAATGTCATCCACGCCTTCAACGCCAAACTGACCGTCATACAGGCGCTGAATGGTATCATAAACGTAAAGACCTTCCTGGGCCTTTGTGGTTGACTTAATGTTCCAAATGATTAGTCTTTTTCCAAGATTCTTTGCAACCGCTTCCGCCAGCATGGTCTTGCCCGTACCCGGCTCTCCCTTGATCAATAAAGGTTTTTTCAGCGCGATCGCTATGTTTACGCTCGCCATCAATTCCTGGCTTGCAACATATTCCTGAGTTCCCTGAAAGCTTTGATTTTCCATGTTTTCCTCTCACTTCTGCCTGATGGCCTTTTCATTCTAAGTAAACACAAATATTATATGGGATTTTAGGTGAAAAATCAATCCCACTTTACTTAAATGACCTTTACAAGTTCTATTGCTTATAATAAAATAACTTGAAGGAACACTAATCCAAAGGAGCCTTAACACAATGAAAAAAGCATCCAAAGCGATCCGCCCAGTATTTTACGTTATCGAGATTTTGTGGGCACTTTTATTTATTGTTTTTATCATCAAAGCCCAATATTACCGCGCTGCCGGATGCGTTTTGTGGGGCTCGGTTTTCGCATATCTGTATCTGATCCAACCCTTTTCAAAATATCATCAACAGCCTTACGCGTCTTCTGACGGAAAAGTATCCAGGAAGCATGACGTCATTACGGCTATCGTTTGTCTCGCCTTGATCCTGGCATGTATTCTTCCCATGGGTCTTGCACCCGCCTACAACGGAGAATTCCCCCAGCACCGCAATCAGTATGAGGTTCTGGCACATTCCTTAAAGGAAGGTCACGTATGGCTTGATCTTCCCGTGGATCCAAGGCTTCTTGAGATCAATCCCTATGAGCCTTCCGAACGCGTTGCCGCGGAAGTGGATTACTATTCTGATCACGCCTTCTATAATGGCAAATACTACATGTATTTTGGCGTTGTTCCAGCGATTTTACTGTTCCTGCCCTATCTTTTGATCACGGGTCAGGATCTCACCACTTACCATGCCACCCAGTTTTTTGCGGCATTTGCGATCCTTGGTGTTTTCCTTCTCTTCCGAAAACTGGCGAAAAAATATTTCCCTTCCATGTCCTTTTTGCTGTTTCTTTCACTTACGACCGCATTTGCGACGATCTGCGTTTACTTTAGCGTCGGAACGCCCGCTTTGTATTGTACGGCAACTACGTCGGCCGCCTGTCTTTCCATTTGGAGCATCTATTTCTTCACTTCCGGCGTTTTCCTCACGGAAGCGAAAGCTCGATGGAAGCGCGTTCTTCTCGCCTCCCTTGGTTCTTTATTTGGCGCTGCCGCCTTTGGATGCCGTCCCTCTGGTGCGCTCGGAGCTTTTTTGCTGGTGATTCCCTTTTTCTTTGAATATCTCCGCACGGAAGTACTTGCAAACAAAACGGAAAAATCCTATGTTTTGAAATTGATCGGACGGATCTGTGTCATCGGTCTTCCTTATCTGATCATTGGTCTTTTGCTGATGTATTATAATTACGTTCGTTTTGGAACCCCTACGGAGTTTGGACAATCCTATCAGCTTACCGTCTGTGACCAGAGCAAATACGGCAGCTTTTTCGAAGAATTTAGCACAGTCCGTACCGTAAACGGAATTCTCTATAATTTCATTGGCTTTACGCCTATCATTGGAGAATTTCCCTTTGTATATTACAACAGTACCTTTGTTAATTTCCCAATTTTGTTAATGATCTTTGGCGCATTCACCGAAAAAGGCCGCGCATTTGCAAAGCAGACGAAAATGCGTCTGCTCATCGCATTCCTCTTTATTGCGCCTCTGGTTACCACGGTTATGCAGATTGCATGGGCTCCCGGAAACGGTTCTGCGGAGCGTTACCGCATGGATATTTACTATCTGATCACGCTTCTCGCATTTATTGTGATCGGAGCACTTATGAAAAATCTTCCTGAACAAAAGCAGTCCTTTTATGGCTTCCTGCTTTGCCTGTTATGTCTTCAGGTTATGTTTTTCAGCGCATTGTTCCTGCTCTTCCCGGACGATTACAATTACACCCATTGGTTCCCGGAAAAGCTTCCGCTCCTTCGTCAGGTATTTATGTTCAAATAACGGCATAATACATTCATCTGATGGCAAAAATATAGCCGGAAAGCATGCCGCAGGGCAACTTTCCGGCTTTTTCATTTTACGTTCTTATTCATCAAGTCCAGCTTGCAACGGACAACTCACTCTTCTTATCCCGAAGCATCAATTCCTTCACTGCCTCTGCAGCACTCTTTCCTTCAAACAGCACCTGATTTACTTGTGTGATGATGGGGAGCTGCACCTGATACTTTTCAGCAAGCTTCATGGCCGCCTTCGCGGAATACACGCCTTCAACCACCTGCTGCACTTCGTCCATGGCCTCCTGATAGCTCTTTCCCTGTCCGATCAAGATACCGGCGCGGCGGTTTCTGGAGTGCATGCTGGCACAGGTAACTATCAAATCGCCAATTCCCGTAAGGCCACTAAAGGTCTCTGCCTTTCCGCCCATAGCCGTGCCAAGTCTGGAAATCTCCATGATGCCTCTGGTGATCAATGCTGCCTTTGCATTGTCTCCGTACCCTAGCCCGTCAGCGATTCCTGCGGCAAGCGCAACCACGTTTTTTAAGGAGCTGCCAAGTTCTATGCCAAGCACGTCAGGACTCGTGTAAACGCGAAATACGGGGCTCATAAACACATTCTGAACGTATTCTGCGGTCTGCTGGCTCTTTGCTCCCACAACAACCGTCGTGGGAAGTCCCCTTCCGACCTCCTCCGCATGCGAAGGACCGGACAATACGGCCACGTCCGCATTGGGAATTTCCTCTTCGATGACCTGCGTCAGGGTCATCATCGTTGCTTCCTCAATGCCCTTTGCCACGTTCACGATAATCTGTCCCGGAGCCACAAACTCTTTTACGTCATGCGCCGTTGCCCTGGTAAACTTGCTGGCAACTGCCATGACAACAATGTTTTGATCCTTGATCGCTTCTTCCGCATTCAAAGTAAATTTCATGCTCAGTGGGATCTCTACTCCCGGAAGCATGTTGTGCTCATGCTTTTCACGGAGCATGTCAATTTCCTTCTCAAGCTTTGACCAAACCGTAACCTCATGACCATTTTTGCAAAGGAGTACTGCCAGGGCAATTCCCCAGGTTCCCGCTCCCAAAATGCCTACTTTTGCCATACGCCCCTCCTGATCAATCCACTTTATTTTTCTTGCTTAGATAGGTCTTTCTTTCTGTTCCGCTAAGGAGTCTTTTAATGTTCTCCCGATGCTTCCAAAACGCCAATGCGGTGAGCAATGCAAAAACAACATACGCCTCAATAAGCGCCGGCTGCGTCA
Source organism: uncultured Lachnospiraceae bacterium (assembly GCA_946414885.1). Taxonomy (GTDB): domain Bacteria; phylum Bacillota; class Clostridia; order Lachnospirales; family Lachnospiraceae; genus Acetatifactor. The sequence goes on along the minus strand of CAMKQH010000004.1, from coordinate 23,455 downwards.
TGTTAGAAAAGTATCCCAACTGTCCGCAAACCACCAGCATGATCATCAAAACGGTATAAGTCAAAAGCGAGCATAGGGAAACCAGATGCGTAAGGAAGAAATTGCCAAAGAATGTTGCAATGCCCACAACCATAAACAAGGGATCAAAAGCGATCACCATGCCTGCCGTTGCGGCAATTCCCTTTCCGCCCTTAAAATTCATGTAAAATGGATAATTGTGTCCCAGGATCGCTCCCGCGCCGGAATACAGACAAAGCAACTGGATCATGTCCTGATGGCTCTCGCCAAACAAAACCCGGACCAGCACGATGGCCAAGATACATTTTATGCAGTCACCCAGGAAAACGATCAGGCCAGCCTTTGTGCCAAGAACCCTGAGGGCATTCGTGGTGCCCGAATTTCCGCTTCCATGCTCCCTAATGTCAATTCCATGCATCTTTCCATAAAAAAATGCCGTCTGAAACAGACCGAATACGTACCCGATCAAAATTGCGAAAACGCGTACCATGTTTCCTTCCTCTCTCTTCTTCGATTTCGTACTGCTTACTTTTCTTCGTTTCTCTCACGAATGATAAAGTGAAGAGGCGTGCCGCGGAATCCAAAGGTTTCGCGAATCTGGTTTTCAATGTATCTCGTATAAGAAAAATGCATTAATTCCTTGTCATTGACAAAGATCACAAACGTGGGCGGTTTCACGGCAACCTGGGTAATATAGTACAGTTTTAAGCGCTTACCCTTATCCGTGGGAGGCTGTTGCATGGCAACGGCTTCCGCCATGATCTCATTCAAAACGCCAGTCTGCACGCGCATGGAATGATTCTCGCTCACAACGTCGATTGTCTCAAACAGCTTATTCATGCGCTGACCGGTCTTTGCCGAGATGAACAATAACTCTGCGTAAGGCATAAAGCTAAGGATGTCGCGAACCTTCTCCGAAAAGCGGTAAATCGTCTTGTCATTCTTTTCCACGGCATCCCACTTGTTCACGGCAATGATCACGGCCTTTCCGCGGTCATGGGCAATGCCGGCGATCTTTGCGTCCTGCTCCGTCACGCCTTCCTGGGCATCAATGACCAGAACGGCCACGTCTGCACGTTCCACGGCGCTCACGGTCCGGACGATCATAAAGTGTTCCAGTTCTTCTTTAATTTTGTTCTTCCGTCGAAGTCCTGCCGTATCGATAAAGACGTATTCCTTCCCTCGATACTTCACCTCCGTGTCAACAGCGTCCCTGGTCGTGCCCGCCACGTCTGAGACAATCAGGCGGTTCTCTCCCAGAAGCTTATTAATGATGGAGGACTTTCCAACGTTGGGCTTACCAATGATAGCGATCCTGGGCCTATCATCCTCTTCCTGCGGTCCGAGATCTTCAGGAAAATGCGCGCTGATCGCTTCCAACATGTCTCCAAGTCCTGTGCGGTTTGCCGCAGAAACCGGAATGGGATCTCCAATGCCAAGATTATAAAACTCATACACGTCCGCCATGAATTTATTGACGGAATCCACCTTGTTGACAACCAAAACCACGGGCTTTTGAGACCTTCTGAGGATGTCAGCGACCTTGGAATCCGCATCCTGAAGTCCCTGCTTCACGTCCACCAGGAAAATGATCACGTCCGCCGTGTCAATGGCAATCTGCGCCTGTTCACGCATCTGGGACAGAATGACGTCCTTCGAATCTGGCTCAATTCCGCCGGTATCGATCAGCGTAAAAGTGCGATCCAGCCAAGTAACGTCCGTATAGATCCTGTCCCTGGTAATGCCGGGCGTATCCTTTACGATAGATATGTTTTCTCCTGCCAATGCGTTAAACAGCGTGGATTTACCGACGTTCGGCCTTCCAACCACTGCCACGATCGGCTTTCTGCTTTTGCTCACGTAAACACCTTACCTTTCTAAAATTCAAAATGATACTGATCCACTTTTCCCAATGGCATCAGTCATCCAAAAAAGCTTCCACAAATTCGCGTCCGCTTGATTTTACAATATAAATTGGCACTTGTAAAGCCTTTTCCAAATCTCCCACGTGAAGATCGTCCAAAAACACGTCCTCGCCGCTTCTAAGAACGTTGCAGGGCAGATATAAACGGCTTCCCTTCTCTTTCTCCTTCATCTGCGCCAGAATGTCCTGTCCGGTCAACAATCCTGAGACGGTAATGCGCTCTCCAAAGAAATCATTCCGGATTGCATACACGTGAAGCTTTAAGCCCGGACAATACTGCATCAGTTCCTGCGCCATTTTCTCTATGTAGGGGAAGATCAGCCTTCCCGTGGCAAGGGAATATTCCGCCTTTAACTCATGATCAGGAAGCAAGCCTTCCTTTTTCCTGCGGTCCAGCTCCTCATGAAACTCATTGAGAAGAAGCCTGACCATCCCAACGCCATTCTCCAGCTGAAGATATCCGTCATAACGATCTTCTTCCGGCACTTCTTGCCCCGCCAGAATATACCACTCGTCACTGGCATGGATAAAATGTATCCCATATTTTTCAAAGCAAAGCTTTTGGTAGCGGTGGATCAGATCCAGGGTTTCGATGGCGTCCTCTTTTTCAAAGGGTTCCAAGGGATACAGGCCCTCGCGGTACTTGGAAAGGCCCACCGGAACGACGGAGACGCTCTGCAGGTTCGGAATATACTTCATCATTTCCTTGATGGAGAATTCCAGTTCCTTGCCGTCATTGACCCCTTTACATAACACGATCTGGCCATTCATGGTGATATCCGCCTCGAAAAAGCGGTCAACCTTCTTCAGCGCGTCACCGGCAAACCGGTTATTTAACATTTTGCATCGAAGAGCCGGATTCATGGTCTGAAAGGAAATGTTGATCGGGCTTAAGTGATATCTGCAAATGCGGTCCACGTCCTTTTCCGACATATTGGTAAGCGTCACGTAATTGCCCTGCAGGAAGGATAATCTGGAATCGTCATCCTTAAAATACAGCGTTTCACGCATTCCCTTTGGCATCTGGTCGATAAAACAAAAGATACATTTGTTACAGCAATGGCGGTAATCATCCATCAGTCCGTTTTCAAAGGTAAGACCCAGGTCTTCGTCAAATTCCTTGTCCACTTCCAGCAGCCATTGTTCCCCGTCCGGCTTTTCCACCAAGACCTCTATGTATTCATCCTGTACCAAAAACTGATAATCAAAGATGTCTTCGATTGGCGTGTTGTCAATGGCCAGAATCGCATCACCGGGCTCGATTTCCATCTCCTCGGCTATGCTCCCCGCCTCAACGGTTTTCACGATATGCTTTTTATATTTTGGTTCCTTTTCAGCCATGACTTCACCCGTGATCCTAAGTGTTTTATCTTAATGCCAACATATCTAGTATACCCGAAATCTCTTGACGTGTCGATAGGGGAATGTTATAAATAATTATGGTTTTTATGATAGAAATTCTTTTCTTTTAGAGGAGATCAAACATGCCTGACTTAAAAGAATTAGAGAACGCAATGCCTGTCGCCCCGCTGAAGATTGTCGCCCTGTCTTCCACCCAGAAACTTGGCAAACGCATCAACAATTACATGGTGGAATTCCGGAAAAGCGTTCACAACGACAAAGTGAAAAACGATCCCGCGTTTCACGGTTACTTTGAAAAAAATTACTTGGTAAGCTGTGACACTCCCCGGTTTGGAAGCGGCGAAGGCAAAGCCGTATTTAATGAATCCATCCGCGGCAAGGATCTTTTTATTCTTGTCGACGTATGCAATCACAGCATTACCTACCAAATGAACGGCTATACCAATCACATGTCTCCGGATGATCATTACCAGGACTTAAAACGCGTGATCGCAGCCTGCAACGGAAAGGCCAGAAGAATCAACGTGATCATGCCCTTTCTCTACGAAGGACGCCAGCACAAGAGAAACGGACGCGAATCCCTCGATTGCGCTTATGCACTTACCGAGCTTCGAGACATGGGAGTCAGCAATCTCATAACGTTTGACGCTCACGATCCCCGCGTACAGAATGCCACGCCACTTGCGGGTTTTGACAATTTCCTGCCCCCTTATCAGTTCATCAAGGCTCTTTTGAATGCCGAGATCGATCTGTTGGTGGATAAGGATCATCTCCTGGTCATCAGCCCTGACGAAGGCGCATTGGATCGCGCCATTTACTTTGCAAGCGTTCTCGGAGTTGACACTGGCATGTTCTATAAGCGCCGTGATTATTCCACGATCGTAAACGGCAAGAACCCCATTGTTGCTCATGAATTCCTCGGTGACAACATCGACGGTAAGGACATCATCATCATTGACGACATGATCTCCTCCGGCGGAAGCATGCTGGATACCGCGAAGCAGCTCAAGGGCATGAATGCGCGAAGAGTCTTTATCTGCACTACGTTCGGCCTGTTTACGGATGGGCTTGCGGCCTTTGACAAAGCTTACGAAAAGGGATATTTCGATAAGGTGATCACTACGGACCTCACCTATCTTCCTCCCGAGCTTTACACCAGACCTTACTTCGTTGAAGCCGACATGAGCAAGTTCATTGCTTCCATCATTGACTTCATGAACCATGACCTCTCACTTGCAGGCGTCATGGCCACCACGGACAAGATCCATTCGATCCTGGAAAGCTATAACAATCGTTCCAACATGGACATCATCGAATAGTTTTGATTTCATATTTTACGGGGACGCGTCTGCTGACACGTCCCCGTAGTTTTTTATTCTTTCTTCTCCTGCTGATATAAAGGGAAATCGATATTTACCTTGAACAGATCGGCATCTAATTGAATCTCAAAATTCCCGCCCAATACGTTCGTAAGACTTTTCGCAATGTATAAACCAAGACCGCTTCCCTCGGTACTTCTCGAACTGTCTCCCCGGATAAATCTTTCCGTCAGTTCATCCGCGTGAATGTTCATCTGCGCCTTTGAAACATTCTTGATCTGCAACAGAACCCTTGCGTTATCCGTCACCTTGACTTCCGCATATACTCGCGTGCCTTCCATGGCGTACTTGCATATGTTATTGAACAAGTTTTCCATCACGCGCCACATTCTGCGGCTGTCCGCGTAGATCAGCGACGGTTTCTCGTCAATCTCCGCGACAACACTCAGCTTCGCTGCCTCTAATTTTTCAGACAGTTCTCCGATGGTTTGTTGTAACAGTTCACCCAGATCCAACACCTCAAGATTTAACGTGATGTTTCCGGAGGAAATCTTGGAAGCTTCAACCAGGTCATCCGTCAAATCCTTTAGTCTCTGGGATTTATTCTCCAGGATCTCAACGTAGTTCTTCGCCTGCGGGTCTTGAATGTTGGTACGCTTTAAGAGGTCCACGTAGTTGATGATGGAGGTCAGTGGCGTCTTTAAGTCATGTGACACGTTCGTGATCAGATCCGTCTTTAATCTCTCATCTTTAACGCTCGTTTTTACGGCATTGTCAATGCCTTCGCCGATGTTATTAACTGCATCCGACAAAAACTTATTCATTCCGTGAAGCTTTCCCGTGTCCAGTTTATACTCCACCTCACCGGACCGTATCCTGTTAATTCCGTCGATGATGTCATTAAATTCCGCGTTCTTCTTAAAGAGCCGTATTCCAACGGACACGTCCACGATCAATATAAATACCAACAACACCGCGCGCTTCAAGGGATCCTGGAACAATATGATGCCAATCACGGAGACAAAGTTCAACATCAAAAAGATCATGTATGGCAACAGCACGCTGATCAGAGAGCTTTGATGCGCCATGACGGTCTCAAAAGCACCGTAGGTAGCATTTATGGCAAGTCTCAATAAGCTATTCTTATAAACGTTTAGTGATTTCAATCTTCTGACAAGGCTGTACCACAAAAGGCAAAGAAGCACGCTAAACCAAAAACCGACGGCGGCATATAAACCATATTGCGTGAGCAGAACGTTCTTTGCACTGTTTCCAAGACTCATTCGGGTCTCATAGACCGTCATTGTCATCTGCCTTAAATACAATATAATGCGATAAATCCCATAGCCAAAACCGGCTATTGCGCATAAAAATACTTCCGTCCAAATCTTATCAAATGCATTCAGATAATGCTTAATGCTACCGTCTTCCGCATAAACGGAGCCAGCCGTCACAGTCAGATACAGGAATATTCCCACCCAAACGATCAACAGCGCGATCAAGATCGTGAGAATGCCAACCGTATTCGGTACAATGCGTTCGTACATTTCCGAAGCAATGCAAAACGCATCGTCTTTCACCTCATAGCTAGTGTCTAAGGAAATCCAGATGTAAACGTCTTCCAGGAACGGATAATGTGCCGCACGAAGGAGTTCATATACGTTGCCTTCCGTAAAATCCTCATTTCCCATGATTTCCAGACTGTTAGGGTAATAAATCAAGTATTTGCTGTTTTCTTCAAACACTTCGGTCAGTTTTTCATCATCTAATTCCGCCAGGTCGGGAATGTTGGAGAAGATGTCTTTTTCACCATTGGCATTCCTCATGCGGATAACGTATTTCAGATTACTTTTACCCTCTGCGTAAAGCTTTGCACAGTTCTGGTATAATTCATAATTCTCAGCAAGCGTATTGCTTGCATCTACAATGTTTTTTTGAAGCTGGATAAACTCCGGCCAACTTTCTACAAGATCATACAGCTGCGTTTGATGGTCCGTGGTTGCATACCGGAATACCAAGGAATTAATGTAGACCGTCAGGTTTCCGTCATCTTCTTTATTCAGCGCAATTCCTTCCGAAGTCTTGCTCATAACGTAAGAAAACGCCATGTCCTCAAGCTGCATCTCGGAGTATTCTGCCATTTTGTTTAAGATGGCTTCGTATTTTTGCGCATATTGTTCATCCTGCACTTCCGGTTCATGATATCCCGAAAAAGTCAGATTTCCATAATTATCTACCGTAAAATTCTCTGGAATGCAAGCCTCCTGATAATAATCCACAAATTCGGAAAGGCTCATGGTTCTGTTTTTATATTCCAGCCCATATCTTACCCAGATGATCAGATCCTCCATCTTAAATTTAGCCGTGGCCTCACCGTAATTTCTGCCGGCAGTTCCATATCGATTCATAAATGCCGTAACGTCAATCACCTTCGATGCGTCAAATTTATGGTTTGTCTCCATCTGCTCACGGATAATTCCAAGCCGGATCACGTCGTTTACGGCCGTTTGAAACAAATCGCGGAAAACCTCAGAATCTTCAAAGGACGATTTTTGATTGAGCGGATCAAGGGAGTAAATCTTGGAGCCGTTCATTGTCGTCACGGTAAGGAAGGAATTGAAAAGCACGCTGGCGATCAGCACCATAACAATGGCTGCTACAATATGCTGTACCAGCCCTAATCCCAATCTTCTAAATACGGAGATGCTTTTGCCTTTTTTCACGCCTTAACCTCACGAATGCTTATTGTTCCGCGTCAATCTTATATCCAACCCCCCAGACAACCTTCAGATATCTGGGCTCACGGGGATTGATCTCAATCTTTTCCCGGATGTGACGAATGTGGACCGCCACGGTGTTGTCAACGCCAATGGCTTCCTCATTCCAAATGTTTTCGTATATTTCATTGATGGAAAAGACCTTGCCAAGATTCTTTACAAGAAGTAAAAGTATGCTGTATTCGATCGGCGTCAGTTTCACTGCCTCTCCGTCTACAAAGACCTGCTTGTTCTCGTCATTGATGGTAAGGCCTCCGACCTGATACTGCAACTTACTGTCGCCGTTCATGGCCCCAAGGGAGGTATACCTTCTAAGGTTGGATTTTACCCTGGCAACCAATTCCAACGGATTGAACGGTTTCGTCACGTAATCGTCCGCCCCGACGTTCAGTCCAAGAATTTTGTCGGAATCCTCTGATTTTGCAGACAAAATAATGATGGGAATGCTGCTGTATTCACGGATCTTTAGCGTTGCACGGATTCCGTCAAGCTTGGGCATCATGACGTCCATGATCAAAAGCTGCACGTCATTATGTCCAAGAAGCTCCAGCGCCTGTTCTCCGTCATATGCCTTTAATATCTGATATCCCTCCTGGCTCAGATAAATCTCTATGGCATCTACGATTTCCTTGTCATCATCACATACCAAAATCTGGGTCATACGCTCATCCTTTCCTAGTCCATGCCTAAACTATTTCAATTTCAAAAAAGCGCCAAGATTCCCGCGCTTACCGTGACTTGCGCGGTGCGAAAACAAAAGCTCCGGATTCTCCACCGTACAAAGATCCGTCACGTCAACCTGCGCAGGCGATACGCCTGCGCGAAGGAGCCAGATCAGATTGGCCAGCCACAGGTCTAACTGATATTTTCCAGATTCTTTTCCCGGCTCCAGAATGCACCGAAGTCCGTTCTTTCCATCCATGGGATAATTCCCCACTTTTTGGATCTCAAGACGCTCCTCCTGCGCCTCGCCAAGTGCTTCCCGGAATGCAGCCGCAACGGTTTCATCCACTTCATAACACTTTTGGCAGATGGATGGTCCGATGGCAACGATCAGATCTGACGGTCGCGTTTCAAATTCCCTTTGCATGGCGGCCACCATCTTACCTGCCATGTTTGCAACCGTTCCGCGCCATCCGGAATGCGCAAGGCCAATGGCTTTGTTGACAGGATCCACAAAAAAGATTGGAACACAGTCTGCCACAAATGCTGCAAGAATAAGCCCTCTTTCGTTTGTGATCAGGCCATCCACGTCGCCGTAATCCGGCGGCACGCATGCCACTTTTCCCGCATCCTTGCCGCTAACGCGAAGAATGTTTGTCGTATGAGTCTGAACCGTCCCAACCACGTTCTCAGGGCCAGCTCCGAAAATGCTTGCAATTCTTTTATAATTTTCAAAAACGTTTTCTCTTTTGTCACCTAAGTTTACGCTAAAATTCATGGAACGGAACTGACCGTCACTTACGCCGCCCTCTCTTGTCGTAAAAAGGTGTTCCACGGCCTCACAGGCCTCTAACTTGGGAAACGTAAGATACGGAATGTCGTTTTTAGCGTTTAACGTCATGACGGGTTTTATTCTCTGATCCCTTACAAATTCCAAATTCATCCCTTGGCATAAACGTGCGGAAAAGCATTGGGTATCCACTCGATCTGATCATCTTGGATGGCTATGACGTCGTATCGTACGCTCACGGAATTTCCAAGCCCGTGTAGCACGCGGTAATAATCCGCGACCTTACAGATTCTCCTTTGCTTGGCATAGCCAACGGCATCCTGCGGCGTCCCCTTATCATTGTTCCGACGATATTTCACTTCACAGAAAACCAAGTATTCCCCATGCCTTGCAATTAAGTCGATCTCTCCCTGTCTAGACCTGAAGTTACGTTCCAAAATCCTAACGCCTCGCATCTCCAGATAACGTGCCGCCAATTCCTCTTTGCCGGCACCGAGCTTTCGCTTATTGAACCCTTCCCTTTCCGTTCGTTTTTCCCCTTTCCAATACCATGATTACTTTTGTTATACGTAATTCTTAATAAAGCTCCTTCTGTGAATTGGCGTGGGGCCATATTTTTGAAGCGCTTCAATGTGATCCTTCGTGCCATATCCCTTATTCTTTGCGAACTTAAACTCAGGATAGAGCTTGTCATACTCTATGAGCATGCGGTCTCTCGTAACCTTTGCCATAATGCTCGCCGCCCCGATGGAAGCGCTCTTTGCGTCGCCCTTGATGATCTTCACCTGAGGCAGGTCCACCTTTGGAATGATCACGGCATCGTTCAACAAAAGATCCGGCTGAACCTTCAATTTTGAAATGGCTTCCCGCATGGCTTCATAAGTCGCTTGTAAAATGTTGATCTCGTCAATCCTTTTTTCGGATACTATGCCTACGGCCCATGCAACAGCCTTTTCCTTGATCACCTCATAAAGCTCTTCTCTTTTGGATTCAGAAAGCTTCTTCGAATCGTTGATATATAAGATGTCGCAATCTTTGGGAAGAATGACCGCTCCCGCAACCACGGGGCCCACCCACGGGCCTCTTCCGGCCTCGTCAATTCCACAGATCATCTGATAATCCGAATATTCCCTCTCATAGGAAAAAAGCGCGTACATACGCTCTTTTTCCTTTTCCAGTGCTTCCATTTTTTTCTTTAAGCGTTCTGCTTCCTTCTCTGCTTTCCCCAACTTACCGTCCTCACTTTTTCCTCTCGATGGCTCCAAACTTCGACAACGGCCAGATTCTGATCCAAGCTTTTCCAATGATCTGACTCTTATTGATGTTTCCAACCCTCGGCTCTCTGCTGTCTCCACTGTTATTCCGGTTGTCGCCAAGCACAAAATATTCATCTTCCCCCAGAGTGATCTTATCTTTTGCACGCAGCCTGGTATTGGGCTTAATAACCTCTTTGCCGTAGCTCTCTTCCAGCTTTTCGTCATTGACCATGATGGAGCCGTCTTCCAGGATTTGAATGGTCTCTCCGGGAAGCGCGATCACCCTTTTAATGTAAAGGGTCTGGGAGTCATTTTCAAAGGGTTGGAGCACAATGACCTCAAACCTCTTTGGCTCGCGAAAACGATAGGTAATCTTGTCTACCATGAGATTTTCCCCGTTATAAAGCGTAGGTTCCATGGATTGCCCTTCCACCTCAGTTCTCTGAACTACAAACTTTACGATCAAAAAAGCCGCCAGCAAAACACCTAGAAAATAAAGCACCGTGCTAATGATCTCCTTTAGGACCTCATTCTTTTTGTTTTCCTGCGGTATGGTTACTAATTCATTTTGCATTTTAGTCAATCCTCCAAAGTCATTCTGCCGATCCTGCCATTCCTAAAATCATCGATCAAAATGCCGGCAGCTTTTTTCAGATCCAAGACCTCGCCCTTCGCATAGCACTTTCTGCTTTCCGCAATGCGCTCTAAGAGCATGTTTTCCGATCCTTCCTCACTGATCTCATATCGCTTCTCCAAAAGTCCAGGATAGCGATCCCTAATGGTTCCCAAAAGCGAAGTCGCAAGTTCTTCCAGCACGAGGATCTCATCATTGACGGATCCTATAAAAGCGAGGTGAATGCCCACCGTGCGGTCCTCAAACTTGGGCCACAGGATTCCAGGCGTGTCAAGCAGTTCCAGGCTCTTCCCCATGCGGATCCACTGTTTTCCTTTGGTTACGCCTGGTTTATTTCCCGTCTTTGTGCATGCCTTTCCGGCAAATGCATTGATGAAAGTGGACTTTCCCACGTTGGGGATTCCGACCACCATTGCACGGATGGGGCGGTTAACAATGCCTCTCTTCCGGTCTCTTTCGATCTTTTCCTTGCAAGCCTTTTCCACCAATCCCCGGATTCCCTTTACTCCCGCACCCGTCTTTGCGTTGATCTCCAATGCGTGTGCGCCCTGACTCTCAAAATACTTCATCCATTTTTGATTCGCCTTGGGATCTGCAAGATCCGACTTATTTAACAAGACAATCCTGCTTTTGTTCTTTGCAAGCTCGTCAATGTCAGGATTACGGCTGCTCATCGGAATTCTTGCATCCAAAACCTCGATCACCAGATCGATCAGCACCATGTTTTCCTGCATCATGCGCCGGGCCTTCGTCATGTGTCCCGGATACCAGTTAACGTTCATCTGATTTTCACTCATTCCGTCACGTTCCTTACCTCAGATTACCAGATGGAAATGGTCTCTGAATACACTACTTCTTTCTCCGGCTCCGGCGTTAACGCGCGAACCATCAATTCATATGGTATCCTGCTTGATCCGCGATACTTCGGAAGACACACGTAGTTCAGATCCTCTCGCGTCTCCATTAACTTTTCGATTTCAAGGTCATGCTTTTCCTTGATCCTTCCAATGCCAATGGGCACGTATATGCGATTGTCCGGGATCTCCGCGCCGCCAAAGCGCACGGGCTTTAAATAGATTGGCTCCAGCATTCCCTTGTCCACCATTAAATGCGCTTTCCCAAGCGAATCAATTGCCGCAAAACCCGTGATCTGTTCCTTTTTATCCCAAAATTTCAAGGCTTCAAAAAACTTCATTCCCGTTACCCCCTGAATTCTCTAATGGATCACGCCCATTTTCTCTTCTTCCCTTGCCATGTGCCACCATGCCTTACCGATGATGTCCTTTTTATCAACTGGCCCAATGTTGGCCTGTCTGCTGTCTTCCCCGTCATCCGGTTTGTCTCCGATACAGAAAAACTGACCATTTTGAAGCGTTATGACTTCCTCAGCGATCCCTGGATCCGTGATCGTCTCCGTGATCCATTCGGAAGGTTTTTCATTCACGTAAAGCTTGCCGTCCTTGATCTGAACCTTATCCCCCGGGCTGGCAACAACCCTTTTCACGTAATAATGAGAATGTTCGTTTCCATGCGGCAAAAATACCACCACGTCCCCCTTCTTTGGAACAAACAGCACGTATGCAAACTTATTGATCAAAACCTCTTGCCCGTTGGAAAGACCAGGTTCCATGGAAGAACCGACGATCCTGCATCTCGTTCCAAAGAAATACACGCAAACAAGCGCCATAAACGAGGCAATTACCATTAAGATCAGACACGTCAGTATTTCAGACAGAAACGGCTTGCGCTTCTTTTTCTCTGGCTCGTAAAAGCTAAGACCTGCCCTCTTTTTTTTCATGTAATACCATCCTAACCAAATAAAATAAGCTCGTAAGCAAACATTTCTGCATTATTATACCATATTACCGTAAAATAGAAAAGGACGTTTACGTAAGTAAACGTCCTTTTTTCTCATGGAAATTATTTTACAAGCTCTTTAACCTTAGCCTTCTTACCAACGCGGTCTCTGAGGTAGTTCAGCTTTGCACGTCTAACCTTACCGCGACGGATCACTTCGATCTTCTCTACGTTGGGAGAATGAAGGGGCCAAGTCTTCTCAACGCCTACGCCATTAGAAGTCTTTCTAACGGTGAAGGTCTCTCTGCTGCTTCCGCCCTGTCTCTTCAGGACTACGCCTTCGAAAACCTGTACTCTTTCACGGTTACCCTCTTTGATCTTACCGTATACTCTTACGGTATCACCAACGTTGAACTCGTCAACAGACGCCTTCAGCTGTGCGTCTTCAATTTCCTTGATAATGTCATATGCACTCATTTTTGTGCCTCCTTGTTTTGAAATTTGACGTTCTTAATACCATTCCGGTAACAGAGGACCATCTCTTCTTAGCAACTCTGATATATTAACATGAAACGCAATTCTTTGCAAGCATTTTTTTGAAATTATGCATTTTCCTTCCGATAAGTCCAGAAAACCGTGCGATTTCCAACATAAAGTCCCATTTTTTCCTGCATTTTTATTGATGCAACGTTAGCGATGCGGATGTGCGCATAGGGAAGCCCTCCGCGGCTTAGGGACAGATTCACCAGATAAGAGGCAAGGGACGAACCAATGCTTGTCCTTCGATATTTGGGATCCACGTACAAAAGGCCAAGACTGCCTCCGGCATGCACCCCGCAAAAGCCCGCGATTTCTTCTCCCTCATAGGCTGCAAAGAATTCTCCGTTTTGAATTCTGTTGGTCAGATACTCCCGTTCCCTTTCCCCGCCATAATTCTCCACGGCATAATCAATGGCCTCCATGGGATAAGGCCGTATGTCCTTATGGGCAATGGGCATGGAAACGTGCTGTGTGTATACGCTCTGATAGCACTCATCCCCAACCTTCAGTCCGTATTCTTCCTGCAGGATTTCATTTAATGCCTCGCAGTTATGCAGAATAAGTCTTGCTTCCTTCGGCACGTACTTTAACAGCATCTTTCCCTGTTCCGCAGTTTCACAACAGATCTGATAAGCATTTCCCGCAACCGAGACCGCGACGGCGGCATCTCCCTCCGCATGGAGCAGCCTTGCCTTTCCAGTCAGCAGGGAATCGATCATGTAGGCGTTTTCCTTTTTATGCTTCATGAGGCGTTCGATCGTCTTTTCACGCTCTGCGTACTTTTCAAACAGGTCCGGACGCCATTTCTTCGTTCGTTCCTTTGCCTTTTCCTTTCTCCAGAGCTCAATCTTTTTGTGATCCCCGGACAACAGGACCTCCGGAACCGCCTTGTCATGCCAGACTTCCGGTCGGGAATACTGCGGATACTCCAAGAGATCATTCTCGAAGCTCTCCGTCTGCGCGGATTCATCACTTCCCAGCACGCCCGGGATCAGCCTGGATATGGCATCGATCATTACCAGTGCCGGCAATTCTCCTCCAGTAAGCACGTAGTCCCCGATGGAAACCTGATCCGTGACAATTTCTTCCAAAACGCGTTCGTCAATGCCTTCATAGTGCCCGCAAAGAAAGATCAGTCGTTCTTCCTTCGCAAATTCCTTAGCCATCTCCTGCGTAAATGGCCGCCCCTGGGGCGTTACGTAGATTGTGCGCACCCTAGAAGCTTCTGCCGTCTTTACGGTATTGTCCTCTATGGCATTCGTTTTTTCGTTTACCGCGTGGATCCAGGCATCATAAACGGGCTGTGCCTGCATGAGCATGCCCGCGCCGCCTCCATACGTGTAATCATCAACTTTTCCGTGCTTATCCAGGGAAAAATCGCGTATGTTGATCGCTTCTACCTGGATGAGCCCTTTTTCCGTTGCCCGTTTTAGAATGGAATTATTACAGCCCTCCAAGATCATCTCGGGAAACAACGTCAACACTTGAAATTCCATATGATCATAGTCCTTCCAAAAGATGAACCTTGACAAAGCCGTCCATGACGTTCACCTCTAATACGCATTGTTTGATCGCGGGAAGCAATAACTCTTCTCCGCTTGTCTTACGGATCACGTAGACGTCATTGGCTCCCGTGGACATCACGTCCTCCAAGATGCCAATTTCCGCGTCACTTTGATCGGCATCTAATACCTTCAGCCCGATCAGGTCCGCGATAAAGTACTCGTCCTTCTGTAACCTTACTGCATTTTCCCTGGGAACCAAGAGGCTGCACTGACGGAGCTTCTCTACGCTGTCACGGTCATCATAACCCTTTAGCTTTAATATCACCATTTGCTTAAAAAACTTAATGTTTTCAATTTCTACCGTGCTTTCCGTTTTCCCCTTGACCAGGATCACTTCCTTTAGACGCCGGAAGCGCTTGGGATCATCCGTCGTCGGAAAAACGTTTACCTCTCCGGCAATGCCGTGAGGCGACGTGATCACGCCAACCTGAAATCTTGTTTCCATTTGGTATCCTCATTCTTTTATGAATAGCATGAGAGACCGCCAGCTTTCTAGCGGTCTCTCCTTTTCGCAAGATCTTAAACGATCTCAACGTCAACTCTTGTGTTGTCCTTAAAAGAAGCTGCCTTAACAACGGTACGGATAGCCTTCGCAATCCTTCCCTGCTTTCCAATTACTTTACCCATATCGGAGGCAGCCACGTGAAGCTCAATATATACGTTCTTCCCTTCAACCTTCTCGGTAACCACTACTTCATCGGGATTTTCGACGAGAGCTTTCGCTACTACTTCTACCAATTCCTTCATAAATCCACCTCCAACAAGATTCAATTACTTCTCGATGCCGGCAGCCTTAAACAGCTTTCCTACAACCTCGGTAGGCTGAGCGCCGTTCGCAAGCCACTTCTTAGCAAGCTCCTCGTTGATCTTAAAGGTGGAAGGATCGGTGGAAGGATCATAGGTACCGATCTCCTCGATGAATCTGCCGTCTCTGGGGGAACGGGAGTCAGCAACGATAATTCTATAAAAAGGTGCCTTCTTCTGTCCCATTCTTCTCAATCTGATTTTTACTGCCATTTCTTTTTCCTCCATTTAGATAAATAAAATATGATTTATACTCAAAAATCACTTTCGGTTCATCCTCATCATGATTTTTTCGTCAAGTGAATAATACCTGGGCTTTCTTAGTTAAAACGGGAATCTTCCACCCTTCATCCCACCAGGGAAACCAAAGCCCTTTCTCTTGCCGCCCATGCCGCCAAACTGCTTCATCATCTTTTGGCTCTGCTCGAACTGCTTGATAAACTTATTTACGATCGCCACGTCAACACCGGCGCCCTTCGCGATCCTGAACTTTCTCTGGGGATTTAAGATCTTGGGATTTCTTCTCTCCTGAATGGTCATGGAAAGAACGATCGCCTCCATCTGGCGCATCTGCTTCTCATCGATCATACCCTCAAGTTCAGACGCCTTAACGCCAAGTCCGGGAAGCATGCCAAGAATGCTGGCAAGACCGCCCATGTTGCGCATCTGCTTCATGCTCTCGAGATAGTCCTCGAAATCGAACTTACCCTTCTTTACGTGATCTGCCATCTGGCGCTGCTTGTCTTCATCTAAGTCAATGGCTTCCTGTGCCTTCTCGATCAGAGTGAGCACGTCGCCCATGCCAAGAATGCGGTTCGCCATTCTGTCGGGATAGAACTGCTCCATGTCGGTGAGCTTCTCACCCATGCTGACGTAGAGGATGGGCTTTCCCGTAACGGCTTTAATGGAAAGTGCGGCACCGCCTCGGGTGTCGCCGTCCATCTTGGAAAGGATGACGCCGTCAACGCCAACCTTCTGATTGAACTCATTTGCTACATTAACTGCATCCTGACCGGTCATGGCATCAACAACCAATAAGGTCTGATGAACGGTAACGTTCTCCTTGATCTCCTGCAACTCAGCCATCATGTCCTCATCAACGTGAAGACGTCCGGCGGTATCGAGGATCACAACGTTGTGACCGTTTTTCTCGGCAAATTTCAAGGCTTCTTTCGCAATCTCCACGGGCTTTACGTCAGTTCCCATGTCAAATACGTCGATGCCGATCTTATTTCCGTTTACGTGGAGCTGTTCCACTGCGGCGGGACGATAAACGTCACAGGCAACCAGCAGGCACTTCTTTCCCTTCTGGCGGAACTTTCCCGCAAGTTTTGCGGTGGCAGTGGTCTTACCTGCACCCTGAAGACCTGCCATCAAAATGACGGTAATGGCCTTGCCGGGCTGGAACTGCACTTCCGTGGTCTCGCTTCCCATCAGGGCGATCATTTCCTCGTTAACGATCTTGATCACCATCTGTCCGGGATTCAGTCCGTTCATGACGTCCTGACCAATAGCTCTTTCTTCCACGGATTTCACGAACTGCTTTACGACCTTAAAGTTAACGTCCGCTTCCAGAAGCGCCATCTTTACTTCCTTTAAGGCAGTCTTTACGTCTTCCTCGGTAAGCTTGCCCTTGCCGCGAAGATTCTTGAATATATTTTGAAGTTTATCGGTTAAGCTCTCAAATGCCACGCCATGCTCCTTTTTTAGCTCCTAAGCGATTTACAGGGTATCCAGCAGGTCCCCCGCAAGCTTACGGATCTCCGTCAATTTGTTCTCTTCCTTCACGCCGTCCGCCGGATCCGTAAGTGCCTCGATCCGTGCGATCTTTTCCTTCGCTTTTTCAAACCGTTCTACCAGGTGAAGCTTTGATTCATAATCCTGCAATATCTTATCGCATCTTTTGATCAGATCATGCACGCCCTGCCTGCTAATCCCCTGTTCAGCAGCAATCTCTCCAAGAGACATGTCATTGAACACTGCGGATTCATACACCTGTTTTTGATGATCCGTCAAAAGATCACCGTAAAAATCATAAAGGAGTGCCTGTTCAAAAATCTTTTCCATTGAATCATACCTTTTCAACAAAAACAACACGAGGCGTCCCAAAGGACACCTCGCATATCATACTATAGAATTATATGGCTGTCAAGTATTTTTTCTTTACACTCTTCCCGAAAGGAAATAATACTCAATTCCTTCGCCCTCCTGTGAGACGTAAGGACCATATGCCGGAATGTTACAGCAAGTCGTTTTCCTGCCTGAAGGGAAAAGGATTTCATATCCACTGGAAGAATGAATCCCTGGCATCTCACTGATCCCAGGGCCAAAGGAAAACGTTTTTGCCGACTGTCCAATCTTCAAGGGAAACTGTCCGTCCAATGGCTTCGCGTATAATTCTTCCTTTTTGGTAAACTCAAAGTAAACGTAGCTAAGCGCCGTCTCAGTCTGTCTTGGCTCCCTGACCCTTTCCGTCAGAAGCGCCTTCCCCTTTGCGTCAAAGAAAGATACCTCTCCGGTCTTTTTCATGACTCTCGCCGTCACCTTTGACGTAACCAATTCCACGTAATCCCTTGCTTCCCGGACCATTCCCTTACCCTGACCCGCAAACTCTTTTTCAGGCTTAGGGAAGGCCTTTCCCTGACCCTTTTGGAAGCAAACCCTGACCGCATCCTTCGGTACGGCTTCCAATCTTAATACTCCGTAAGAGCTGATAAACTGAATGGCCGTTTTTTCTTTCAAGACCATTTTTACGCTGCAATCGATCCTTGAATGTCCCAGAGGCCTTAAGTCCTTTTGCTCCGGCATGGATCCAAATTCCCGGTCAAGCCTTGGATTCACAAAGGTTTCCTGCTTCTTTTGCGCGCTTGCCCCCTGGGCCATCTTTTCCTCGTAGTAGGATGGCAATTTCCCTTCCTCGTCCAGATAAGTCAGCTTGTGCCCCGTGTTTTTGGATTGCTTTGGTATCTTCTGCGCATCACTGATCTCTATTCTTCTGGGGCCAACGTAATTCCTTTCCTGGATCAAGACTTCGCCCCACTCAGCGCGCTCCTTCGCCTTCTCCGCATGGGTTTTCTCCTCCTTGGGAGGCAGCGGTTTCCTTTTGGGCTTATCACTCTCAACGATCGCCTTTTTCTTTTCTTCCTCCGTTACGGGCCTTGCGATCAGCTGCGTAAGCTTCCCCTGATAGAGTACGGTTAGTTCGTGAAGCGCTCTTGTGACTGCCACGTAGAGGCGTTTTACAAAGGCGTCACCCTCAGGATAATTCTTCTCAGAGCAGTCATAGATCAACACTGCGTCAAATTCCAGGCCTTTTACAAATTCCAAGGGAAGTACCAGTACGCCATTCCCAAATTCCACTTGATCACCGCTGTTTGGCAGCAGTTCCATTTTCTTCGAAAGCTTTTCGTTTACGCTGTCCGCAGTCTCACTGTCCGGGCAAACGACCGCAATGGTTTCATACCCCTTTTTCTGCCATTCCTTGATCTGGAGTTCCGTCTTTTGGATCAGTTCCTCTTCATCTTCCGCGCCTTCCGTCATGACCTCTTCCCCATGCCGGATGATTGGCTGTACCGGATATACCTGAAAGCTTCCGTGATGCAGTACGTTTGTCGCGTATTCCGAGATTTCCACGGTATTACGATAACTCTTCCGAAGCAATCCGAAATAGTCAAATTCGTCGGGAAGCATCAGTTCCCGAAGTTCCTGCCAGTCATTTAATCCATAATCCAGGAAGATGTTCTGTGATACGTCTCCCATGATGGTATAGGTGCAGGTACTCAAACAATATTTCAATGCGCAATAGGCCATCATGCCAAAGTCCTGTGCTTCATCTATCACTACGTGTCCCGCTTCACGAATGATCTCCGTCTCCTTCAGACGCTTATACAGATAGGCAAGTGCGGCAAGATCATATACGTCAAAGCCGCCTTCCGGATGCTTTACGGTAATGCCGTCCAGTACCTGCTGATCCAGGAAAGAATCATATAATTCAAAGATGGAACCCTTCCATTCCCTTCTTCCAAAATATAATCCGTAGGTTCTTCTGAGTCTTTTTTTCTCCTCCTCGGAGTAGGAATAATATTTTCCGCAGATTTCATTTTCGAGTTTTCCCAGCAGCCTTTCCGTAAGGAGGGAAACCTTATCTGCCCTGGAAAGTTTGTCGAACTGTGTCAGGAGGCTTTCGATCATCTCACTGCTCATGATCCGCACGTGATTCTTCTCAAGGTACACGTCCTCTCTCGGGAAGAGAGTCCATTCATATTCCCTTGCAAACTTTTCGAGGCTTTGGAACCATTTTCTTGTTCCCTTGACCGGTTCCGTCACGCCCCTGACAACGGGCTTTACGGAATACTTTTTCGGATCCCAGTCTTCATACAGGAGTCTTACAAACAGTTGCTCCATCGTCATCTGTGAAACACCGTAAACGTTCAGTTCCGGGAGCACGCCCGTAATGTAATTCAAGAGCACTTGATTGCTGCCTATGACGTAAAAATCCTCAGGCTTAAATTCCAGATCATAATTGTAGAGGATGTAGGAAATCCTGTGCATGGCAACCGTCGTTTTACCTGATCCCGCCGCACCTTGGATGATCACGTTATGTTGCGGCTTTTTCCGGATGACTTCATTTTGTTCCTGCTGAATGGTTGCGATGATCTCTCCGAGTACGGCACGCTTATTCTTTGCAAGGTACTTGGTCAGAAGCTCGTCGTTTGCGACCACATTGCTGTCATAGAAGTCCTTTAGCTTGTCATTCTCGATCTCATAGGTACGTTTTCTTTTTAAGTCAATCGTGAATTTTCCTTCACCCTTGACTGAGTAACTTGCCTTGCCAACGGAAGCATCATAATACACGCTTGCGATCGGCGCTCGCCAGTCGATCACCTCTGGATGTGCCGGATCCTTTGCGATCACGGATCTTCCAATGTAGTAAGATTCCTCTTTCTTTAGTGCGTCGTCAACAAAATCAATCCTTCCGAAGTAAGGTTTTTTTCTTGCCTGCGCTGCCCTTCGCAGTTCTCTGTTCGCACCCTTGAATCTTGCATCCGTGTTGTGCCATAATGCCTGCTGTTCCTTGTCACTCTCATCGAACTCCTGCTGCATTGCACGGAGTTCGTTCTCCAGATTCTTGACGTCCGCTTTCACGCCATCAAGCTTGGCTTGTGCGATCTCAATGATTTCCTCGAGCTTGCGTTCTTCCTCTTTCCTTGAAATGCCTGGTATTTGACTCATTCGTACCTCCTGCGTCACTTAGGTTTCATGGTTTCTTTTTGCCGGCAAAGATGATTATAGTAAAAAAATAAAAAAAATACTAGACTTTTTCTTGGTATTATGTTAAGGTATGTACTGTAGTCGTGCCTAAAAACGGGAGCCCACAACAGGCTCCCGTTTTTTCGTTTAAACTCAGTTACTACTTAAAGAATTCATGCCCTCCATGTTGAAAAAGCAGTGTCAAGTTTTCATCAAACCATCGGACGTTAGATTGATCGGCATGTTTCCTTGCCACAAAATACAGCGCCCCGTCAGAAATGTCTTCCCCCAAAAGCGCCCTCTCCACGGCTTCTTTCGATTCCTCACTGATTGTCACGGCATCATATCTTCCGTTTGCCACGGGTGAAAACTGCGTCACTCCTCCCGTTCTCTGAAATACCACTTCTGTGATCGTATCCGGAAAGGCTTCATCACGGACCCGATTTAAAACAACGTTTGCCACTAACAGCTTCCCGTCTGCATCCTCTCCTCCGGCCTCAGCCTCAACGATCCTTTCCAATACGGACACCTCAGCTTCGGAAAATGCCGACGCAGACATTACTTCCTCATTTTGGTTCACCGTCTCATTCACAGGTTCCAGGTTGATTTCACTGGTATCTTGACTTATTTTTTTATCGACGCAGGCGTGGATTTTATCTTCATAACTGCATAAGGTTACTTTCTCATCGATCCTTATTTCTTTTGGCAGGTTGACAACCGTTTTCTCTTCCGCCTTCTTAGATCCTTTCCCCAAAAGGATCAGAAAAAGGAACGCCGCAAAGGTAAAGAAATAGATGATCACCAATGCTTTCATCATTTTAGGATACAAAAAACAGACCCTCCTTCCTGCGGCGTCTTTCGGTACAAGCCCTAGGATACCTTATGCGGACAGGTCTGTTTTTATGACAGCCTTTTTATTTTTTAATGCGCACTATTGCTTTTTTCGGACATTTCTCGACGCAGGCGCCGCATCCCACGCATTTCTCCTGATCGATCTCAGCGCAGAAGCTTTCTACCTTTACGGCACCAACGGCACAATTCTTTACGCAAATGCCGCAGCCAATGCAGCCAGCGTCACACTCCTTCATGACCACGGGACCGCGATCCTTATTCTTACAAGCCACGGCAACCTTTGCGTCATAAGGGATTAGCGTGATCAGATGCTTCGGACATATGGCAACACATTTTCCGCATGCCTTACATGCCTCCCTGTCCACAACGGCAATTCCGTTTTTCACGTGGATTGCGTCAAAGGGACATTCCTTTACGCAGGTACCATATCCAAGACACCCCTGCGAGCATGCCTTGGGGCCTCCCGCGGGTACAAAGCTCATCATTCGGCAATCCTCAGCTCCCGTATATTCATATTGCGTTTTCGCCTTATCACAGTCTCCCTGGCAATGCACAAAAGCAACCATCCGCTTTCCCGCATCTGCAGATACTCCCATGATCTTTCCGATTTCCTTTGCAACAGGTTCGCCGCCAACGGGACAGGCATTCACGGGTGCTTCTCCCTTTGCAATGGCGGCGGCCAGGCCGTCACATCCGGCAAATCCGCAGCCACCGCAGTTATTGCCCGGCAACGCAGCCCTTACGGCCTCTTCCTTTTCATCTACCTCAACGTGAAATCGGATGCCGGCAAAACCTAAAAATAATCCTATAAAGACACCAACCGCAGCAACGATCACGGCGGCAATCAAAATACTGGTAACGTTCATATCCATTCCTCCAGGATCTCATCCGGATTTTTTAACCATCATTACCGCCTACAATAACCCCGAAAAACCACAGAAGGCAATTGCCATCAGTCCGGCAGTAAGCAGCACCATGGGCATTCCCTTAAAGCTTTCCGGCACGTCATTGTACGCCGTCTTTTCACGGATTCCGGCAAGAATAATGATGGCAATGGTAAATCCAAGTGCCGTTGCAAAGCCATTCACTATCCCCTTCAAAATCCCATATTCCTTCTGCACGTTCGTAAGCGCAACGCCAAGCACTGCACAGTTTGTGGTGATCAGCGGAAGGTATACGCCAAGCGCCTGATAAAGACCCGGCGAATTCTTTTTTAAGAACATCTCCACGAACTGAACCAATGCCGCAATGACCAGAATAAAGACGATGGTCTGAAGGTATTCAATCTTTAGCGGAACAAGCAAAAACTTGTAGATCACGCCAGCCACGGCGCTTGCAAGCGTGATGACAAAGATAACCGCCACGCCCATGCTTGAGGCCGTCTTTACCTTCTTTGAAACGCCCAGGAACGGACACAGACCCAAAAACTGACTTAGGACAACGTTGCTCACTAAGGAGGAGCTAATCATTAAGATTAAAAGATCTTTTACGTTATTCATCTTTCTTCTCCCCCTTCCTTTCTTTTTCCTGCAAACGTTTTCTCAGGGCCTCTTCCTTGATCTGACGGATCGTCTTCTCCTGAACGGGTTGCGTTTCCTCTTTTGCCTCGTCACGCAGAGCTTCTTTCTTTATCTCTTCGAACGTAAGCTCTTGTTTCTTCTTCTCTTCAGGTTTAGGATCTTCTTTCTTTACTTCCTCAGCCTTAGGTGCTTCCAGCTTTACTTCTTCAACCTTTGGCTCTTCCGGCTTTACTTCCTCAACCTTTGGTTCTTCCGGCTTTACTTTCTTAGCCTTTGGTTCTTCCGGCTTTACTTCCTTAGCCTTTGGTTCTTCCGGCTTTACTTCCTTAGCCTTGGGTGCTTCCTTCTTTTCGTCCTTTGCCTTGGGCTCTTCCTTCTTTTCGT